>JAJYMM010000242.1 GCA_021787035.1 Actinomycetes bacterium | reverse complement strand
GGACGGGCTGGTCATCAGCCCCGAGCACGACGAGTTCGAGGTCGCCCTGCGGGCAGCCGACCGCCTGGAGGCCAAGATTTCCTCGGCGCTGCGGGACTTCGACGAGAAGGAGGGCTGGCGCGAGGACGGCTCGCTCTCGCTCACGGCCTGGCTCGCGCATCATGGCCGGCGCTCGAGGAGGGATGCCCACCGCGAAGCGGTCACGGCCAGGAGGCTGGGAGCGTTGCCGGCGACCAAGGCAGCGTGGGAAGGCGGGAAGCTGTCGTCGGGCCAGGTAGCCGCCGTCATGGCCAACGTCGCCGAGCGCCATCTTGATCTCTTCGCCGAGCAGGAAGAGGAGCTGGTAGAGGCCTTCCAGGAGCTCTCAGCGTCGGAGACGGCGGCCGCGATGCACCACTGGCGCCTCAGGGCTGACGCCCTCGACGAGGACCCTCCCGCTCGCGAGCGGCCGAGCGAACTCCACTTGGCCGCCACCCTGGACGGCCGTCGTGAGATTTTCGGGCACCTGAAGGCCGAGGACGCGGCGGTCGTCGAAGAGGCTCTGGCCGATGCGATTCAAGAACCTGCCGCTGGCGAGGGCCAGAGGACCCCCTCCGAGCTGCGCGCCGACGCTCTCGTTGAGATCTGTAGACGGTTCCTTGCTGACCATGGCGGTCCGCCTGCTTCGCGCAACCGGCCCTGCGTCAACATCGTCGTCGACCTGGACGACCTCCTCCGAGACGGCCCAGGGCACATGGCTGACGGGACCTGGGTGACGCCTGACGTGGTCTCCTGGCTCGCCTGCGACTCCGAGCTACACCGCCTTGTCGTCGCCGGAAGGTCTTCGGTCCTCGATTACGGCAGGGCCACTCGGACGATCAGCCCTTCGCTCTGGTCAGCACTGGTTATCCGCGATGCCCACTGCCGCCACCCCGGCTGCGACCGCCCGCCAGCGTGGTGTGAGGGCCATCACGTCGTCCACTTTTCCAAGGGCGGTCCCACCCGCCTCTCCAACCTTGTCATGGCATGCTCTCGCCACCACCACCTATGGCACGAGCCTGGTTGGTCGCTCACATTGGACGAAGACGCCACGCTTTGGATCGTCACCCCGTGGGGTACGACGCTAGCGAGCCGACCACCACCACGAAGGGTGCTGGCCTAATGGCCTCCCGGCGAAGCTCCCCCTCGTCAAGGCCCCTACCAATCTGCCGGTGCGCCATCTGCCGGCGCGCCGCCGGCGATGCTTTCGACCGCCGTATGGCTCCGCCACACCCCCCGGCTCTCCCGCTGCCGCTCGGGCAGAGGGTAAACACGCTGGCAGAGCACCAGCTTGAGCGGGCGGTAGACGTCATCGATCACTCAAAGTCGCGAACCGAGCAGAGGCGCTGGGCCTCGGCGTGCTTTGCTCCCTGGCCTTCGGCGGCCAGGTGGCAGGGGGTCGCGAGCTGAGCCAGAGGCCCTAGTCCTGGGCTTGTTTGGCGCTGCAAACCACTGAGGGTGACGCCAACAGCACCTGGTGGCCGGCTCGTCGCCTCTCGCGGGCGGTCCGGCACATTACGGCGGCCGGCACCACCCGGCGACCGACCAACCCCCGGCGGCCGGCACCACCCGGCACCCGGCACCCGGCGCCGAGGACCGAGGACCGAGGACCGACGGCCCGGCACTGAGGAGCCGGCACCCAAGACCCGGCGACGAGGACCGAGGACCGAGGACCGAGGACCGAGGACCGAGGACCGAGGACCGAGGACCGAGGACCGAGGAGGCTGGCCCCTCTGCCGGTGGTGCCCCCAACGCCTCCAACGGAGCTTCCTTCGACCCTCGAGGTTGGCGCCCACACGGGCGAGGTTGGCGCCCACAGGGGCGAGGTTGGTGCCCACACCGGCTGGCGCCCTTTCCGTAGAGCCTGTTTACCAGGCCCATTCTTCCGTCCGCCTCAAGTCGAACCTCGGCGGTTCCGAGACACGCCATGAGATGACCCCGCAATCAGGCAACACAACCTCTCCAGCCGGCGCCCGGCGCCTGGCGACGATCACCCGGAGGGTCCTCCTCAGGGTTTTGGTCGTCCTGATCCTTGCCGGGGCCATTTCGGCGTCAGCGGCAAGCTCGATTGCCTTCAAGGACCGAGCTACACGGGCCCTTCGAACCGAGCTCACGCTCAACGGAGCGCTCACCTACATCTACGCGTACCGCTACACGGGCCAGGCGTACGCCCACGGGGCTGTGGTCGAGCCGGCTGACTTCAAACAGCTGGGGGGCCTCGAGGGCGCGGCTCACGGCTTGGTGGCACAGCTCGCCAGGGAAACGACCCTCGGGCGACCCTTCGTTGCCATGAACAACCACGTAGAACAGCTGATGGCGAGGGAGATGCAGCTCGTACGGGCCCACCAGCTCCGTGCGGCCACATCGCTCGACTCCGGGGCCGTCACCTCTGCCGTCAATCCCATGATCGGCCTCATGAGCGCAGACGCGCCGAAGTTGGCCGCCCAAGCAGCCGCAGCGAGCGGGAACGCCACTTCGGGGATCATCGCCTCGGTGGTCATAGCGGGCGCCGTCGTCCTGCTCGTGCTGGCCGGCTACGAGTCAAGCCGTCGACGGCAGCTGCGCACCGCCGCCGAAGTCGCGGCGGTGGCGGCCAGCCGACAACGCTTCGCGTCCCTGCTCCGCCACGCGAGCGACCTCGTGGCCGTCGTCGGGACCGACGGTTCGGCCCGCTTCGAGACGCCATCAGCGGCGGCGCTGCTCGGCTGCGAGGAGGACGCCCTCGTGGGCCGGGACATGACCGATCTCGTCCACCCGGACGACCGCCGGCTCTTCCGGCTCCTCTGCCAAAAAGGCGGACACAAGCATGCGGAGCTCCGGTTGCGGGGCGGGAACGGCGCCTACCGCCGCTTTGAACTGCAAGCGACAGACCTCCTTGACCACACCGATATCCAGGGCATAGTGCTGAACGGACGGGACGTGACCGAGCAGAAGCAGTTGGAGGAAGAGCTGCGCCACCAGGCGCTCCACGACGCGCTCACGGGCCTCGCCAACCGGACACTCTTCAACAACCGCGTGGACCACGCGCTAGCACGAAACGACAGAGCGGGCGCTGACCTCGCCGTGCTCTGGGTGGACCTCGACAACTTCAAGTCAGTGAACGATCTCCTCGGGCACGCTAACGGCGATCTGCTGCTCATCGAGGTGGCGAACCGGCTTTCTGGCGTCGTCCGGCGCGGTGACACGGTCTCGCGCCTTGGAGGCGACGAGTTCGCCGTCCTGCTCGACTCCCCTCTCGCTCCGGGCGAGCCCCAGGCCGTCGCTCAGCGGATCCAGGACGCCCTATCAGCCCCGGTCACGATGGCGCAGGGGAACCAAACCGTGCAGGCCAGCATCGGGATCGCGCTCGCCACACCGGGCGCGGCTGCCGAGGATCTGGTACGCGACGCGGACCTCGCGATGTACGTGGCCAAGCAGCAAGGAAAGGGGCGGGCGGTGACCTTCGAAGAAGGCATGCGCCATGAGGTCCAGGAGCGCCTGGGGCTGACGAGGGAGCTCGCTGCGGCGCTGGAGGCTGGCGACCAGCTGGCCCTCCACTACCAGCCGATCGTCCGGCTCGACGGCGAAGAGGTGATCGGCGTGGAGGCCCTCTTGCGCTGGCAACACCCTACACGCGGGGCCATCCCCCCATTGTCGTTCATCCCCCTCGCCGAAGAGTCCGGCCTGATCGTCGAGCTCGGCCGGTGGGTGCTGCAAGAGGCGACCCACCAGATGGCAGCGTGGGCGGCAGAGAGCCCGGTGCTTGCACCCCTCTTCATGAGCGTGAACGTCTCCGCACGGCAGCTCGACGAGCCCCGCTTCGTGGAGGACGTCCGCTGGGCACTCGACCGGGCGGGCCTTGCTCCCGAAGCCCTCGTCCTCGAGATAACCGAGAGCGTGATCATGCAGCGCGCCAATGGCGTCCTCGACCGGCTCATGACACTTCGGGGACTCGGCGTCCGGGTGGCGATCGACGACTTCGGCACTGGTTACTCCTCCCTCGGCTACCTGAAGCACCTGCCGGTCGACCTCGTGAAAGTGGACCGGAGCTTCACGACTGACCTCGATGAGCAGGCCCCTCCCCAAGCGCTGGCCGAGGCTATCGTGCGGCTCGGGGCAACGCTCCAGCTCGAAACCATCGCGGAGGGTATCGAGTCCCTGGCCCAAGCTGAGCACCTCAGGAGCCTGAGCTGCGAGTACGGCCAGGGCTACCTCTTCGCCAGGCCGCTCCCTCCCGCCGAGTGCCGCGCCTTCCTGCTGTCGGGAAAGCTGCTCACCGTCGCGCCACGGTAAGGACCCCGGCACCTCTCGCTCGAAAAGTGGCGGATTCGCGCGCGGTGCGCGGCCATAGGCCCGGCAGCAAGGGGTACGGGAGGACATGGGCCGGCGTGCTACCAACCGGCCGCACCGCTCTTTTTGGCTCTTTTACCGCGTGGCCGCGTGTTGCCACGTCCGTCCAGCCTTGGAACTGCTCATCCAGCACCAGCCGTTTGTGCTGGCCGCGTCTACCACTCGCCCGGCCGGCCGCCGGCGACGCTCTCGACCGCCGTATAGCTCCGCCACACCTCCCAGCTCTCCCGCTGCGGCTCGTGCAGAGGGTGCACACGCTGGCGGAGCACCAGCTTGAGCCGGCGGTACACGTCGTCGACCTTCGCCGGTCGGCCTTCGCGTCCGAGGGCGTGCATCCAGAGGCGGAACAGCTCTTCTCTTGTGGGTTCCAGCGCGAGGCCTTTGTCCACAGCCCAATAGACAGCGGCGAAGTCGCCCGCTGCCAGGGCAAGCTCTCCGAGGTCTTGGGCGACGTCTACTGCATGGGCCGATAACGTCATGTCGAGGTGCTCGCTCGCCACCCACTCGAAGAACTGGCTGGCCAACGCTCCTCCGAACGGCTCCCCCCGCACAAGCTCGAGCGCGCTGCGCAGGTGCACGATGGCTTCTGCGCCACCCAGCATGCGAGCAGTGGAAACGTGGCGCTGGAAGCGCTCCCAGTCCGAGCCAACTTCGTCTGATAGGCAGTACCCCTGTGGCGTGAGAACCAGCCGTTCTTTCCCATTGACCCCGTACCCGAGCGCAGCCCTAGCGCGCGAGATGGCGTTCATGACGGTCTTGCGCTGGGGACCGCCGTAGTTGTCCTTCGTGGCGTCCAGCGGCCACAACGCACCGGCCAGCTCTTCCGCGGGCACCGGCCGAGGGTGGGCAGCCAAGTACGCCAGGACCCCCAGGGCAGCCATGACGCGCGACCTGTCCACCGCGCCGAGATCGCCACCGGCCACGTCCACCGGCCCGAGAAGGCGGACCTCCACGTCTCGCCTGGGGATCTCGGCCCGCGGGCCGTTCCCGCTCGGCCCAGCCGTGATGTCGATCAGTTCCTCACCCTTCGCGCCACCTACTGCCTCGCTAAGCAAAACGACCTCCTCGGAGTCAAAAGCGCTCATCAGTTCGACCCGTACCTCGCCTGTGCCTGCTTGGCGCCCCCAGCTCGGCGCCAACTCAACACCCTCGATCTCCTGCGCCACGCGCCCTTCCAACTCCCGCCCCCGCGTGCAAACCTCGTCGCCGCCCTCTCCTGCCTGCTCACCAGTGAGGGAGGTCTGGCCCGGCACCGTGCCTCGAGCCAGCCCGCCGTCGGGGCCAACCGCCATAGCAACATCAGCCACCTCTCCCCCAGGGCCGTGAAGGACCGCCGCTCGCGCGCCCTCGAGCGACAACCGCCAGGCTGCGCCCGCTACCGGGCCGGCCGCCACGAGGGCGACACCGCTGCGCTCCGGGACGGCGGCTTCGGTCAGGCAGCGGAGGGCATTCGCAGGCGTGCCGCTGAATGCGACGGCCACGTTGGGCAGCGCCTCGCATGCCACCGCGCGCATGGTCGAGAGCAATGCCGCGCCGGCAAGTTCCTGACGGGCGCTGGCGATGCCGTCGAGCCTTTCGGCCAAATCCATGGCATTGGCCCCATCGACGTGCTGCACCCTTTCGGCCAGCTGCCCACGTAGGGGGGTGTCCCCGACGGTATAGAGCCCTCCTAGCATCTCGTCGGCCCATGGCTGGGTAGCGAGCTGGAGGACGATGGCGCCAAGGGTTGCGCTCACCCGTTCAGGGGGGCCCTCGACGGCGAGCGAGCCGGCGTGCTCCAAATTGAGAAGCACCGTGCTTCCCTCCGCCTCCCCGAGGGCGACCAGCGCCGGCCAAGCCGGCCAGCGCTCGCTCGCCAGGGCCTCCAGATCCTCAAGGCCAATTTCGGAGTCCAAGACGTGGGCAGTGCCGTCGTCTTTCAGCGAGAACCATCCAAAGCGCCCTTTGGGAGCGGGCGACAGCACTACCTCCATGCCCGTCGCGCCGACGCGCATCATCACGAGCGACGGGATACAAGCGTCGTTGTTAACCGAAGTGCCTGTTGCTGGCGGCACGTTCCCGTTCCGGTGCTGCCCGCGGGCCGGCGATGCGGCGGCAGTGCCGCTCCACCAGCGCTCGAACGCATCGGGCCCACGGCCGGCGCAATCTTGCCCGGTGTCCCCGCCGCTCCCATCGTCTGCCGCGAGAGCTCCGACGGGCGCTGCGCCGTCCTCGTTGGAGGCGCCGGGTAAGCCCTGCGCCGACCTGCCTGCCTGTTCGCCTTGGGGGACGGAGCCGTAACCCGGCAATATAGAAAAGGTGCCGCCTGTGGCTGCGTCGCGCGCGGCCTGTTCGACCAGAGCACCCAGGTAACGAAGGCCGAGGTCCACCCACCGCATGGCTTCTCCGGAAGCGACGGCGCGTGCCCTGCGCTCGGCGGCCTGGACAGGCGCCCTGCTCTTGGCTGGAAGCCAACCCTTCCGGCGAGAGTGACCCTGCTCCCGGCGAGACCGCTGTATACGCCAGACGACACCGGCAGCGGCAACCGCCCCGATGCCTCCCAAGCCCAGCGCCTCCGCCACTACGTCACGATGCACCAAACTCGGCGCCTCGTGGCCGACATCTTTGATGCCGGGGCCCACGGCCGCGCCTGTAGCTGAGGTGGGAGGACTCGATGGCGGAGGCGCGGCGAGCCTTGCGTGCTGTCGGTTGTCGCCGGCTGAATGCGCCAATTGAGAGCGCCCGATGGAACGGGGGACCGCCTTTGACCTCGCCGGCGCATCTCCAACCGAACGCGCCCTTTCGGTGGGAGAGCTCGCCTCAGGCGCCGCGCCCCTGTGCTGGGCTGGCTCGTGCTGGGCTGGCTCGTGCTGGGCTGGCTCGTGCTGGGCTGGCTCGTGCTGGGCTGGCTCGTGCTGGGCTGGCTCGTGCTGGGCTGGCTCGTGCTGGGCTGGCTCGTGCTGGGCTGGCTCGTGCTGGGCTGGCTCGTGCTGGGCTGGCTCGTGCTGGGCTGGCTCGTGCTGGGCTGGCTCGTGCTGG
>JAJYMM010000100.1 GCA_021787035.1 Actinomycetes bacterium | reverse complement strand
GGGAAAGTTGGTCGCGCGCGCCTACGCGCTTCTGCTATAAAGGAGCAGCTAGGTAAGTTCCCAAGCGCGGGGGCCTCCACCAAACCCAGGGCACTCCACTATACGCGCGACAACTCCAAGCCCTCGGCCACACCGTCACGCTCGAAGCAGCCTGACCCCCAACACCATCGGGGCTCACGCCCCGAGCGGGGCTCCGCCCCGCAACCCGCCTGGTGCGGCCAAAGCTCCGCGCTCGCTTCACCGTTCTTATCTTCCTATTTTCCGGTCAGGGCACAGAGGAGCCCTGACGCCCGACGGCCATGAGTCAAAGTTGGACTTCTCCACATCGCCGTGGTCGTGGTCGTGGTCATCATGGCGATGAGGATCTGCGCCCTCGTGAACGACGGCGTCGTCGCGGCCGCTCATGCGCTCGCCTTGTCGTCCGGGCCGCCGTGCTCGAGGTCATTGCCTCCCGCGACATGCTGGGCGTGGGAGCGCCTCGGCGACCAGTCCCCGGACGTGCACGTGGTCACAGGAGTAGAAGATGAAGTTGCCTTGCCGACGAGTTGTGACCAGGTCGAGCCGGAGGAGCTGGCGGAGGTGTTGGGACACGGAGGAGGGGCTCGCGCCGACATGATCGGCAAGCTCGTTCACGGAGTGCTCGCCGTGGAGCAGCGCCCACAGGATCCGCAGCCGGGACTCGACGGCCAGCGCCTTTAGCAGATCGGTCGCCGAGGCGAACCACTCGTCCGGTGGCGGGTCCTCTATCTGAGCGGTCATGCGGATACTCTGCCGGTATCTGAGCACTGATGCGGATAGTGGAGGGGAAACGGGCGCTGCCGATCTGCGCAGAAGTACGTATTCAGTTTAAACCTAGCCCTGTCACAGGGCATCGAGTTCCTTAGGGGGTCTACTCGACCCAGGGGCGCCCTCAATCGACGACGAAAGTTGCGCACCCAGGGGGTAGATGTAGATGCCCTTCACCGGGAGTGCGTAGGCGCCGCAGCGGTGGAGCTTGCCGCGGCCTTTTGTGCAACCGACCCGGATCCAGCTCGGAGCAAGCCCTGAACGGATTCTGGCGCGTGCTGTGCAGGCGTCATCATCGCCAGGGAGCTGGGTTCGCGACTTCGTGGCAGATTAAGCGGCTAACGACATGGTGGCCATGGCCTTCGGTACTGTGTCACCGACCGCGGCAAGCAACAGAGTATTCCGCGTGCCCGGTGGCGGTGCCGACGACCGCTGTCACGGGCGCACACGGTTCGGATTGTGGCGAAGTTCCTAAGGGGACGAAGCCGATACCGGAATAGAGGTGCCCCACGATGGTTCGCAAATTGGGACCGTAGACCGTGAGTGGTCCCGTCCACGCAGAAGGCACACGTCTACCCGGCGTGGCGTAAAGGTCCGCTTGAGGGACAAAGCCCACGATCCTGCCATGGCTCCAAACGGTGACGTAATCGGGAGTCCGGCGGAAGTCCAGTACCCCACTGGCCGAGACTGGAAGTTGTCCCTCGGTACGGTACGCGGCTGATGCAGCAGCTCCTCCAATTAGCATCGGCACAATTGCCGAGACGGCTGCCCACTGCCAACGCCTGTGCCGGGTCCGCTTGCCAAGTAGAGCCTGTTTCAAATGTAGGCGCGTTCCCACTTTGCGGTCGGTGAGCACGGGTGGAGGATCGGGGATCCTGTCGAAGTCACGGGGACATCTCCTTGGTTGCAACGAGGACATCCATAACAGCCGCATTACCATCCTCTCATTCTAAGGAGGGGGCGCTTGGAGCACGGTTACGGACGTTGAGTTCCCGCTAGAGTCCGTCGCCGGTAGCGTCGAGCCGGCGACTGGCACGAAGCCTTCCCCTGAAACGAGATGACCGACCACTTGCGACAATGACGCGTCATAGACGGGAGGATCCTGGGTGGCGGCACTCAGAGGCGTGCCTTGACGGGGCAGCACGGTGGTGCTCAACACATAACCGACAACCGTCCCGTGACTTATCACCGAGATGTACTTCGGCACAGAGGCCATAGAGATTGCCCCACCTGCAAATGCCGATGGCGGGATGATGCCCATGCTGACGCCTCCTGGGCCCGTCGTCCAGCCGTTGCTCCCCGTGACTGCCGGCACGGCGTTGTAGTTCGCTGCACCGGCCGTGGCATCTCCAGTGACATAGTTGCCTCCATATTTAGTTTCACCGAACGAAATCGCGTCGTATGAGCCGGTACCTGGGTTCCCGCAGAGTTCACCACCGAGCCCAAAAAAGGCCGTCTTGACATCGGCGTATTCTTGGGCGTCGCCACAGACGTTACCATTGAAATATTCAAATATAGTTATGCCCAAATCTCCAGCGGGCACGGGATCGTCGTCAGAACACTCTGCGAGATAACTGCTCTCTGTATAGCCGTCGACCACTGGCCCAGAGCTTGTGGTTGCTTCGTTGCAGTAAGCTATATTATCCAGTACATAGCCGGGAACCCATCCGGAAGTGCTACTGGCAAATGCCGGGATGGCACCGAGACCAGCCATTAACCCCGCAGAAAGAGGCACAGTTGATAGGAGCTTGATCGAGCGACGAAGAAGCGCTTGTTGCACTGTGGTCCTTTCTATGTTGTAGACGCTAAAGTTTCGCTCGTCCGATCGGGCGAGGTGATGCACAGCACGTCGGCGCGGGGGCCGCCACCAACTCGTCGCTAACGCCGTTGGCAGTGTTGCCCGCCGTCCAATTAGGGCAAACGGCGGGCAGCCGAAGCACGACGACTCCGCCACTGAGGTTAAGGCTCAATACACGCCGCAGACTGTGCCCCAGTCCTCAGTCCCACCGTTAAGGTACGTCGAACTCCACTGGTTGGAAGCGCCGACGGTGCCAGACACAGCGTATATGGCGTGGTATGTGCTCCCGGAGTGGGCCGGCATGGTACCGGAACCAGAGGCGACGAGGCTTCCTATGCCACAGGGATTGAGTACGCCTACCGCGCCAAGGTCAACTTTCCCTGAGAGCGTACTGCTCGAAGTGTTCACGTAACTCGCGACACGATCGCTCTCGTTATTGGAATACACTCCCACGCAGGCGTACCCGTCAGTTATGGGAGCGTAGGTGCCGAAGGCTTGTACTGGGCAGGCCAATGTTGTAGCCGGGGAGACTCCTCGCGAGGTGGATCCTGCTACGGCGGAGCACGTTAGCGAGCCACCTACAGTGTCCGTCACGACACCAGCGGGATAAGGATTCGGGCCGCCTGTGGACGTTACCTGTGTGACGGCGTCCGAGTTGACCGTACACATACCTACGGTGGTATCCAGGAGTGCTCCACTGTTTACGATCTGGCTTACGTCGCTTCGTTCTATCGCTGCCCACAAATCCCATGCCGACAGTGGGGACCCTTGACTTGGCGGCAGCGGAACAGAAGCCAGGGTGAGTGGCGTGCCTACGCCCACCGCCACTGTACTTGCGCCCGCACCCGGCCCGGCCATACCAATTACTAAGGAACTGGTGCTGGCGCACACAACAAGCAGTTTGTAATATACGCGGCTTCGGATACGGTCCGAACGACATGGAGAACTGCGTGTTAACATCATTGCGGCTCCTTTGATTCGGAAGTGCCCATTCATTCGTACCGAACTGGACCGTTACATTGTGGTTTAGCCGCAGATACGACAGTGCCGACCTGGGCCAAGGATGATCTGGCGGGTGATCCGGGGTTGCGAAGCGGGTGATTGGGGATGTCGAAGCTACTCCTTTCGATGGGAAGAACGACATGGGAAGTCGGGTTGCTACCAGTTGGTGTCCCACTACGAGATGATAGTCGTTAGGGGGCGCCGTGTCAAGAGGCGTTGGAGCGTCCAGCGGCTACCTGTGAGCGTGCGCGGCGACCGTTACCGGGTGAGCTTGTAGGGGGACCGGCGCAGTCACCTGGCTCGGGACGGCGGAGCCGACGAGTGCCAGGAGGGCGACGCCGGCGACGCTGGCAACGAGCCTCGGGCCGTGTAGGGCTATGCGTGGGTAGTCGCCACCGAGGGCCTCGAGGCGCTTTTGGAGCATGGCCGGGCGGGCCATGGAGCTGAGGGGGGCACGAGCGTCGCCAGCCACCTGGGGGGCAGCGAGGAGCACTCGTAGAGCAGAAAGGAGGGCCGCTTTGCCGTAGCGGGCGGCTGCGGCCTCGTCGGCGCCCAGCTCCTCTTGTAGCTGGGCCGCCTGGGCCAGGTCCCCGAGCACCGGCACGAAGAACACGGCGGAGGCGGCGACAGAAGCGGTGAGCTGGCGGAGGGGGCCAAGACGGCGGGCGTGGGCCGCCTCGTGGCAGAGCGCCGCGGCGACCTCGTCGGGGCCGAGGAGCTGGAGGAGGCCCGTAGAGACGACGACGACGGGGCGGAAGAGGCCGATCGTGAAGCAGCAGGCCTCCTCGGTCCCTAGCACCACAAGGGCGCGCAGGGGGGCGCCCGTGGGCCTCGGTGGCTCGGCGCTCGCACGAGGGAAGGTCGCCATCAACCGCCGGACCTGCCCCAAGCGCCACAGCTGCCTGGAGAGCTCGACGGCCGCGAGGACCAGGGTCGCCAAACCTGCCCCGCCCATCACAATGGCGGCGCCCAAGGCGTGCCTGCCGACCAAGGGGACCGGCTTCAAGCAGGCCGCCATGGCCGGCACCGCCAGCTCCCAGCCTCTTATGTGGCAGGGGACCTGGGCCCAAAGCGCACGGGAGGCGAGGGCCGACAGGCCGGCCTCGGCGACGAGGGCGAGGAGCACCAACGCCCAGAAGCTACGTCGCACCCTTGCCAGCGTCTTCGCGGTAGCGCCGGAGGAGCTCTTCGAGCAGGTCAAGGGCCGCCTTGTCCGCCCCGGAGGCCTCGACCAGCCCGGCGAACGCCACTTCGGGGCCGTAGCGGCCCAGGAGCTCGCCCATGGCCCGGCGCCCGTGCCAGGCAACGAACTGGTCCTCGGGCACGACCGCCGTGTAGAGGAAGGCGCGGCCTTCGACTTCGTGGGCCGCGTATCCTTTGGCGTCGAGGCGGCGCAGGATGGTGGCCACCGTGCGCTCGGACAGCTTGCGGGCCCGCTTCGCGTTGACGAGGGCGGTCGCGTCCTCGACGGAGAGGCGGGGGTGGCGCCACACGACGGCCATGACCTCAGCCTCCAACGGGCTGAGCAGGTCCGCGGGCCCTGCGGTCTTGGCCTTGCGCTGCACTACTATCTCCCTGTAATCCTTTGATGGAAGGTTATCCCATCAGGAAACTGCGCGTCGCGTTTCGCGTGCCCTGCATGGCGAAGCGCCCTCACGGCAGCTCCGACCACGCCGTGTCGGTCTACGGCCGCCCGATGCTCGCCGAAGTAGCCCGAGCGACAGCGGGGCTTGGCTGTGCCTCAAGGTGCTGTGAACTTCCCGAGGGTGGTCGCCACCTTCGGACGAGGGCAGCTTCCATCGTTGCCCCCAAATGGAGCGGAGCGTTGCCAAGTGCTCACAGGTCGAGCCCGGGTTCCTCCCGTCCCCTTGACGGAGAGCGCCAGAGGGGCCTCTCGAAGAGCGCCCGCCGGCGTTCGCGGAGCAGGTAGGTGCGACACCTCGCCCGGTCGGCGGCCCTGACAGCCTCGGGCGACATCGCCTCGACAGCCCGGGCGCGCTCTGCCCTCGCACGGTTCGGGAAGCCGTTCGGGAAGCCGTTCGCCGCCGCCGGCTCAGTCGACCTTCACACAGAGCCTCACTCCGCCCCAAGAAGGCGGTGGCCCAATGCTTGGTGCATCTGCCCATGACAGCGGCACGGTTGGATGTTCAACCGCCCACAAAGCCAAGCCTGGCGTACCAGGTAAGGCTTACTCCCTCCAACAGCGAGATGTTTGCTGATGGTTTGGGGAACGTAAGAGGCCGAGAGCACGGGTGTACGGCTTCGCTGCTTTCGTCACTTCGCAGCGAGGTCGGAGACGACGGCCTCGGCGGCGCGCCGGCCGGAGACCATGGCCCCTTGCAGTGAGGGTGTGTCGCGGTGGTCGCCGCATATGTAGAGCCCGCCGGCCAGGCGCACGGGCTGGCGGAAGCCTTGGCCAGGCCCCAGTACAGGCACGGCCTCTGGGATGGCGTAAGTGGCAAGGTGTCCCCATGACGACGTGCGGCAGCGGTAGAGGTCGCCGAGCCGGGCACGCACGAGGCGTTCTGTGGAGGTGCCAGTCGCGAGCCCGAGGACCGATGTCGACACGAGTGCGCCGCTTCCAGGCCCTGGCCCGTAGGAAGGGGCGACCTCGGTCAGGACTACGGAGCTGAGCACCGCCAGTTGGTCGCCGTCCAAGACAAGCACGGGCCGCGTGAGAGGCGGCTCCGGGGCGACATGATAGAAGGTCGTGACAGCCCTCATGGGGATTTCGGCGAGACCGGGAACGAGCTGCCTGGCGGCGCTCGGCCCGGTCGCGACCACCACCGCCCTGGCCGGCAAGTGCCGGCCGCCGGCGAGCGTCACCCCGTCGGGTCGCACTCGTGCGACTGCCTCCCCGAGAAGGATGTTTTCGCGGCCGACTATCTCGGCGAGCGTGCTGGGCACCGCGCCCATGCCGTTGGCAGGAAGCGAGGTGCGCCCAAGGACGAGGCAGCGCCACACCATGCGCATATAGCGGCCCGAGCCCTCGAGGTCCTCGTCGAAGAGGACTCCGCTGAGCAATGGCCGGAGGAAGCGCTCGACTATTGGCCCAGAGAGCCCCGCCGAGGCGAGGACCTCCCTTGCGGTGCCCTCTGGCTGGCGTGCCAGCCACCTGGGCGGCGCCAGAGCGCAGGCGCTTGAAAAGGCCCCGAGCAAGGCCTTGTCGACAAGCGAGCCAACAGGCGCGAGCGCGGTGGAGGCGAGCCCTGCGGGCTGGCGGAGGGGGTTGGACACCGTTCGGAGCCGCCCGTCCAGGTAGACGGCGGCCCCCGCCTGGAAGTCGTTCAGCTGGAGGCGGGAAAAATCGAGCACGCGTGCTACTTCGGGGTAGGCCGTATTGAGCACCTGGAAGCCGCGGTCAAGCTGGAAGCCATCCACGATGTCAGTGCGCACGCGGCCACCGACATCATCCGAGGCTTCGACCACGGTCACCTCGGCACCTGAGCGCGCCAGGTGGAGGGCGGCGGTGAGGCCCGCCACGCCGGCACCGACCACGACGATCATCAGGGCAACCTACCGCGGGGTGCTCGCGTTGCCTACGCGGGCCGAGAGACTCCTTTTGCTCTGCGAGCCGGTTGCTGGGCGAGCCGGCCATCGCCCCCCTGCTGGGACTGTCGCCGGTCGGCACGCAGCCATCACTCGCCGGCGAGCAGCGCCTCCGTGGCGGGATCAGGGGTGCCTCCCCACCACCGGTCGAGCACGCGGGCGAAGGAGTCTTCGCCCGGCGCTGCCCGCGCGAACAGGGTGATCGAGGAACGCAACTTCATCGCGTCAACCG
>JAJYMM010000101.1 GCA_021787035.1 Actinomycetes bacterium | reverse complement strand
GAACCAAAAAACCCGCCCCTACGACCCACTTGGACCCGCTGGCGCCGTGCCACGCGCCCCGCTCCGGAAGCAGGACACTTAGTGAGACGCTCTGCAGGCTACCGCGTCACTTAATGTCGACGCAATAAACGCTGAGAGGCACCGCAACCTAATCAAGGGCGTTCCGCCACCAGCTGTCCACGATTTGGACTCTACGGTTGATCAGGGCGTTTATTGCGCCGGAGACCGTCGAAGGCCTTACACCCCCGGTTATCCACAGTGTAGAGGTAAAGGCGCTCCGGCCGGGCAAAGGCGATCTCATCGTAGCTAAGAGTCGCCATTAGGTGGATAGAAGGCGATAAAAGGGGCGAAGCGGACACAACGGCACATTCGCTGGCACCTCGGAACATCTGGACGTACCACTGTTCGTACGCCGGGGCGCCGGCGACAACCCGTCCGGGCCTGGCCAGCGCCGCCGTGTGGCTGCCGACCCACTCGATCCCCGCGTCGATCGCCCCAACCGGGTAGCCAGCTTCGGCTAGCTGACGGCCGGCAGACCAGCGGGCTGCGTCGTAGGAGTCGGAGTTGAGCGTGAGCGCGACGGTTGTCGCGCCAACGACCAAAGCTGCCAGGAAGGTGGCGGCCCTCCACCCCCAGCGCCCCAGGTGGCGCGCAAGCGCCTGCAAGGGCAGCCCGGCGCGAGGGCGACGAGCGACGTGAGCAGCACGCAATTGGCGCCGAAGGCGACCTGCGGTCCCCGCCAAGAGCGTCTCTGTCGGAGCTCCCAACGCGAGCACTGCTACCCCAAAGGCGACTGGCCAGAGATAACGATCCCAAAACGGGGCCCGGGCAAAGAGGTCGTAACCGGTCAAGAGCGCCGCGCTCGCCCCAGTGAACAGCAGGACCAACCGGCGCTCGCCCATCCGGCTATCACCTTCTAGTTGAGGTTGAGGTCGTTGGGGGTGAGGTCGTAGCCACCTCCGCCAACGTCGCGCCGCCCCCCAGGCCGTCTTCGCGAGCACGGCCGCGAGTGCCGCCCCCGACGCCAAGGCGAGCACCTTGAAGCCGGTCCACACCAGCCCAGGGAAGAGCTCCGGCCTGGTGCCGGCGAGGACGCGGTCGCCGCCCGGGCCCTGCCTGTCGAGGTAATTGCCTATGAAGAGCGGGTGGCGCCCAGTTACGAGCAGCCCTCCGACCGCCAGCACCGCCGTCGCTGCCAGAACAGCTGCCAGGCGCCCGCCAGGCTGTCCACGTCCCAGCACCCCCCAACGCACGATGGCGCCCGGCACGACGGGGGACACCATAAAGCTCAAGGTGAAGTACGCCCCTCCAAGGGTCTCCCAAGAGATGGCCGTCGGGAGGCCGAGCAACTTCGGCTGGGCCCCGGGCAGGCCGGCGCTCCAGAGGTAGACGGTGCCGCACGCGACGGCGAGCGCCGCCGCGAAGAGGGCACATGCCTTGGCTCGCTGCCACTCCGACCAAGCCAGGGAGACGAGCACAGCCACCGGGGCGGCGAGGTCGAACTCCCTTATCGAAAAGCCGAAGACGCCGGCTGCCATGGACGAAGCGAGCCACAGCAGCTGGGCCCGCCCCGAGCTGCGGAGGGCCAGCGCCCCGAGCAGGAGGCACACCATCTCTGCAGACAGTGACGGCACGTCGGTCATGAAGTCGGCAGTGCTCAGGGCGAAGCCCGGCAAGGCCACGAGGAGGAGGACGGCTCCACCAGCCTTGGCGCGGCTGAGCTGCCCGCGAGCGAGCAGGTAGCTACCCACCAGTCCGGCGGCGGCGAGAACTGCCACGGACAACGATGGCACCCAAGGCCGCGCGCCGAGCACCAGGACGAACGGCGCCGACCAGAGGACCTGGCCAACGAGGGTCATGGAGCCCCACCCGACGAGCGAGTAGTTGCCTGTACGCACGAAGCCGAGCAGGACACGGCGGAAAGCCCAGTCGTCGTTGCGGGGGATCCCGAGGCTGTGGGTCCAAAGGGCGAGCAGGGCCGGCGCAGCCACGCCTAGCAAGACAAGCCCGACCACAGCCACGGCGTCGAGATGCCAGGACGCCGCGCGCCGCCCGCGGACGCCCGCTACTTCCGCGGCTGGCACCCTGCTCGACGACGCTAACGACTGGGCCTCGACGCCCACCAATTGTCCCTTCGTAGACTGGCTCCCCAGCGCTTCGTGAGGCCCCTATAGCCGCGAACCAGCACCGCCGCCGTCACCTCCGTACGTGCTGGCCAGCGAGACCGACGTACCGACGTCGTCCCGTCGTCCAGCGTGTGCCGGGGGCCTTCTCGTACAAGCCAGCCGTAGCAGCGCTGTTCCCCCTCAAGGAGCGTCAAACTACCCGAGGGCCTGCCTTGGCGTTGTCGACACCCTGGTAAGAGGCCTCTCGCCAGCGGCTCACGGCTCACGGCTCACGGCTCACGGCTCACGGCTCACGGCTCACGGCTCACGGCTCACGGCTTACTGGCCGATGGGCCTCCCACGTGTTTTGCGTGGTCCACATTCTCGATGTGGCACTCTTTTAGGGCGTGAAACGCAACCTGACGGTGCAACTGGATGCCGAGACGATCCGCAAGGCTAAAGTCCTCGCGGCCGAGAGGTCCACGTCGGTCACCAGGCTGGTTGCTCAAGAGATCGAGCGCCTGGTGGACGAAGACAGCGCATACCGCCAGGCACTCCCCACTGTGCTCGACCAGCTTGAGCGGGGCTTCCATATGGGAGGCGGCCTGTTTCCAAAGCGCGAGTCCGTCCATGAGCGATGAGCTCACCTTCGTCGACAGCAACGTCTTGGTCTATGCGTACGACGCCGACGCAGGCACCAAGCACGACAAGTCACGAGCGGTGGTTGAGGACCTGTGGCGTTCGCGTTCTGGGTCGGTCAGCACCCAGGTCCTACAGGAGTTCTACGTGGTAGCGACGCGAAAACTTGTCAAGCCCCTAGCCAGGCGAGACGCCCGAGCAATCGTCGCCGCGTACAAGGCCTGGCCCGTCCACCGGCCTACGGTCGATGACATCACCGCCGCTTCCGAGCTTGAGGAGCGCCACCAGCTCCAGTTCTGGGACGCCATGGTCGTCACCTCAGCGCTAAGGCTCGGGGCAAGCATCATCGTGTCGGAGGAACTGCAACAAGGCCAGCATTTCAGAGGCCTCGTCGTGGTCAACCCCTTCGCTTCTACGGCGTGAACCGATGAGGTTGCTGACCTCGAGCACGCTCGGGCTGCCGGCGTCGGAGTGGCGGTGGCCAAAGAGCGTGCTGCCCAAAGAGCGTGCTGGCCAAAGAGCGTGGTGCCCTTACGGCATCCCTCCCCCAAGCGCCGGAGCAGCAGAGCGCATGACCTGCACGGACGTCTCAATGACCGCCTGCACGTCCAGCACTCTTGGGCAGCTGAGCACGGTTTATGTGCTCAGCTCCACATTGCCCGCACTACGAGCCACCGTAGGAGGCGACCACTGCTACGCCGGCGTGGCCAGCGACCGGTACGGCCGCGGTCCCGCCGTAGCCGTCTGAGGCCAGCTGAGAGGGGGACTTGAAGGTCCACAGTTCGCCTTCGTAGCTCACGTAGACCCGGCCGGGGGCACTCAACAGCACCCCGGGGGCCACTCGCGCTACCTCCTCGGCGGGCTTGACAACGCCAGGAAGTGCTTTGGCCCTGTCCTGGCGGCGCAACGTCGCGAGGAAAGTGCGGGCCACCGGGAACGCACGGCCACCGGCCAGCACGTACCACGCACCGTCGCTCACGACGAGGGCCCCGTCAGAGCTCGTCGAGAGAGCGTCGGCAGCACTCCCGAGCTGTCCGGCCGGCGTACCGACCACCACACCCCCAAGGCTCGGGACTGTCACGACCAGAGCCGTGTCGTAGCCCTCCGAGAAGAGCTGGGAAGGCGTGGCAAAGCCATGGAGCTCACCGTCGGCGCCCGCCACATAGACGGTGGGGTCGCCGGTGACAGACCGGGTGGACACGAGCGTCCCCGACCGGGGCGGCCCGTCCGGCGGGGCCGCGCCTCCGGGGGCTGTCTGCGGCTCGGCGTGGTCGACCGTCTCTAGGGACGCTAGGGCCGACGGGGTCGGCACCCCGAAAGCGTGGCCGCCCGCGAGGACGTAATCGGTGCCCGAGAAGCCAACGATCGCGCCGTTGGGGTAGGTCAAGTTGGCGTGGGGGAACGGCGCGGACCCTGGTTGGCCAGCCAGCGCGCCGAGCAGGCTGACCGAGTAGCCAGTGCTCGCACTCGCTGGGTTTACGGCGTCTTGGACGGTTATCACGAGATGGTCAGAAGCGTGGATGCCTGCGGGGACCACGATCGTGGCCGTACTTGTGCCACCCCCCGATACGGGGGCCGTCACCGTGCCGGACCCTGAAGCGGTGGTGAGGTCCTCGATGCCGTAGTAGGCAGGGTCGTTCGGGAAGACGGTGCCCGCTGGACCTTCGATCGTTATCGTCGCAGACCCGCCCTCCATCGCCGCACTCGCCACGATGCCCGAGATCGTGTAGGTAGCGAGGGACCCCGTTGTTGCAGGGTTGACGCTCACGAGCACCCCAGGGCTCGCGCTGAGCGCTATGGCGTAAGGAGCGGCCCGCGCTCCCACGGTGTCCGAGCTGGTGGAGACGGCGAAGTCCCTGATGGTGCCCGCTGGCGGGTTGGTGACGTTCACCAGCACCACGGAGAGCGTGTCACCTGCCCTGATGTCGTAGCCGAGTGGGACGGCGATCACTGCGCCATTGTCGAACGCGTCACAACCAGGATTGGCCGGCGGGTTGCCAGCGGGGTAGCTCGTCCCGGCGGCTGCGAAGTGCCAACCAGCCGTCGTGTCGGTGACGAGCTCGGCCGTCTCGGTGGAGAAATTCGTGGGACCGGCCATCTCTCCCAAGCAGATGGACGCGCCTGGGCCACCGCTAACGCCGTCGGTTGCCTGGAAGCCCACGGCGTAGGTCGCCTCGGCCCCTCCAACAGGTGGCGATTCGGTGACGGTAACGCCAGACACCGAGGTGCCGAAGAGCAAAGCGTTCGTCGTCTCCGTAGGCCCGACGACGCTGTAGCCGCCCAGTATGAACGTCTCGGGCACGACCGACACCTGGTCGCTGCTCGTCGTGGCCGGGTTGGTCCCCTGCGCCGTGATGCTTAGCGAGTCACCGGCTGCTACCGGGCTTGCCAGGACGATGGTGGCAGAGGACAACCCCGGCGGCACGCCCACGTTCACGGATTGCACAACGTCTGGAGCAGTCGCCCCACCCGGTGATGTCACTATGGCCGAGTACCCAGCCGTGGCGCCGTCCCAACTGATCGCCGACCCCACCGTTGCGCTGGCGTTCAAGAGCAAGACCGTAAAGCTCTGGCTGAGGGTAAAGGCAGACCAGGAGGCGTCGGTCACCGCATAGGAGGCGTGGGCACCCAGAGACTGCGAGGTCGCAGAGAAAGCTGGCGGCGACGAACTGGTAGTGACGGGGCTGGAGGTGGCCGGTGCCCGGTTGGCCGAGGTCGTAACGCTGAAATAGAAGCTGGGCCCGACCCGCGGGCTCTTGGCAATGAAGCCCACCTCCAGGTCGTCGCCCGCCGCCAGCGAGCAGGCGCTCCCCAAGTCCACCGTGACGGCCGCTGCACCTACGGCCCCGGCGCCGGCCCCTGCCTGCGAGCAAGTCGGGGCAGCTTCGTCTACCAGCCTCACGCTCACGGGCGATGAGCCGAGAGGGCTCGAGGGGGTCACGCTAACCCAGGTCCCGGAGCTCGACCCTGATAGGGCCACCGTAACCCTAAACTTGACATTGAAGCTAGTGACCGCCCCAGCCACCACAACCCCAGGCGAAGCCACCACATCGCTCACACCGCTCGCTGGTGCCTCGATCGAATATGTGGACGTGGCGACATCTCCGTACGCCGGCACAGCGCTAGTGACGACGGCCACGCCGCTACCGCACAGCGCCAAGCCCAAGCACACCGCCGCTAAGCGGACCTTTGAAGCGCGACCAGCACGAAGGCGCGGACGTCGCCCGGTGGCGTCACCCAGAGGCTCCACATGGCTCCGCACCTCGTCGGTCTTTCGCCGCCAGTAAGCCGTCGTCACCTCCAATGCGAACCTAGCCCGAACCACTCCGCGCGGTGTCGCGCCACTCAGAGCCTCCCGGAGAGACGGCCGATCGACCGGCTCCGTCACCGGGCCAACGCGTCCTCATGTGGACTCCTTTGGTGCCTGCAAGCCGTCGGCGAGACGCAGCGCGAGTGGTGCATCCAAGAGATGCCGCCGCGCCCCGACGGTGCAGCGCATTCACGAATGCTACCATGCATGCATGGCACAGATGACCTGGCGGGCCGAAGACGAGCTGTACAGGCGCGTGAGACGAGCAGCCGTACAGCAGGGCCGGAGCATCAACGCCTACGTCACAGCGGTGCTAGACGCCGCGACCAACCCCGACGCAGCCGGCACCGAGTGGGAGCAAGTGCGCGAGCGGCTCGCGAACGCAGGCCTTCTCGTCCCGACCGGTCCCGTCCCGACTGGCACACCCCGGCCGCGCCCGAGCCCCGACAAGGTCGCCCAAGCGCGTGCCGCTGCAGGCCGGGGCACGTCGCTTGCCGAGCTCGTAGCCAACTCCAGGTGAAGACCTTCGCCGACTCCTCGGCCTTGGTGAAGCTTTACGCCGACGAGGTCGGCCATGAGGTGGTCCGCCAGCTTGAGGTGCTGGTGGTCTCGCACCTCGCGCGCGTCGAGGTCCCCGCTGCCCTGTGGTGCAAGCACCGCATGGGTGAGCTCACCGCGCAAGACACTTCGGTGCTCATGTCAGAGTTCGAGGCGGACTGGTACGGCGCCGGCGACGAGCTGCCGCGCTTTTCTGCTGTGGCGCTGACAACCGGTGTCCTTGAGCGAGCTTCGCAATTTTGCGCCTCGCACGGCCTCCGTGCCCACGACGCCGTGCAACTGTCCTGCGCTGTGGCTGCGCGCTCCGCCGATGAGTCTTGCCGGTACTTTGCCGGCTTCGACGAGGCCCTCAGTGCTGCGGCTGCGGCAGAGGGTTTCGAGCTCGTGGCTTAGGCCCGGCTTAGGCCTAGGTCGGTGAAGTCGAGCGCCAAGTAACCTTCCTCGGGGCCCGTGGCGGTAGCGGTCCATGCCGTGCCGGCCGCCGCCTCGGCTCGGGCCAGCGGCACCGGCTAGTCTTTAGTTCTCGTGGCGACTCGCAGCGGCCAGCGCCGGCGCGGGGGGGCGGCAAACCGCAACCGGGAGGGCCGGCAGGCGGGACAGGCGCAACCTCAGGCTCGGCAGGCTCAACCAGGAACGGCCAAGGCGGCCCCTCAGGCTCGCCAAGCGCCGGCTCCTGCCACCCAGCAAAGCGCGCAGCAGCCGAGCCCAGCACCGGCACAGGCTCGTCCAGCACCGGCACAGGCTCGTCCAGCACCGGCGCAGGCTCGTCCAT
>JAJYMM010000182.1 GCA_021787035.1 Actinomycetes bacterium | reverse complement strand
CGCAGATGACGGCCACGTCGTCCTCCCAGCCGTCGGGGAGCTCCGCCGCGGTGCCCCCGGGGCGGATGCCGTTGTGGTTCATCCGCCCCGGGGGTCTTCTCGAAGAGGGCGAGCACCATGTCGCGTTCTCGGAAGCCGTAGATCATCATCGAGGTCGCCCCGAGGTCCATGCCGCTGGTCGCCAGCCACAACAGATGCGAGGATATCCGTTGGAGCTCGGAGAGGAGCATCCGGATCCAGACGGCCCGCGGCGGCCCGTCTGGCCCACGGCTGGTACAGCGCTCCGCCGACCAGCCTGGGCGCGCGACGACGAGTGCCTGCTCTTCGAGGGAACTTGGGTGTCTGAGATGGGTGTGGTCATGGTGCCTTCGATCACGTACCGACGGCGGTGAGCTTCGGCGCTGGCCGACCGGTGCCGCCCGCGGTCGGCGTGGGTGCGGGCCCGATTCGGGCGTGGCGCAGCCGGTTGGCGTTGGTGACGACCGACAGCGAGGAGAGCGCCATGGCGGCCGCCGCGATCATCGGCGAGAGGACGATCCCGAAGAACGGGTAGAGCAGCCCTGCCGCGATGGGGATGCCCAAGGTGTTGTAGCCGAAGGCGAGAGCGAGGTTCTGGCGGATGTTGCGCATCGTCGCGCGCGAGATGCCGATGGCGGTCGCCACGCCAGCGAGCGAGCCGGACATGAGCGTGACATCGGCAGCCTCGATGGCCACGTCGGTACCGGTGCCGATGGCGAGGCCGACGTCGGCCTGCGCGAGGGCGGGCGCGTCGTTGATGCCGTCGCCCACCATCCCGACCCGGCGGCCCTCCGCTTGCAGGCGGGCGACCTCGGCCGCCTTGTCCTCGGGGCGCACCTCGGCGAGGACTCTCTCGATCCCGACCTTCGCCGCGACTGCCTCTGCGGTCGACCGGGCGTCGCCGGTGATCATGACCACCTCGAGCCCGAGCGCCTTGAGCGCACCAACGGCGGCGGCGGAGTCGTCCTTGACCGGGTCGGCGACGGCCACCACGCCCGCCGCGCGCCCGTCGATGGCAACGAGCATGGCGGTCTTGCCTTGGGCCGAGAGCGAGCTGGCCCGGCCAGGAAGCTCGGCGGCATCCACACCGGCGCTCTCCAGGAGCCGGACGTTGCCGACCAGAACCTCGTGTCCCTCGACCCTGGCGGACACGCCCTGGCCGGTCGTGGACTCGAAGCTCTCAGCCCGCGGCACCTCGACACCCCGGGCGGCGGCCCCGGCGACGACGGCTTGGGCCAAGGGGTGCTCGGAGTCGGCCTCAGCGGCCGCCACTAGGCGCAGGATCTCTTCGCTGTCGAGGCCCTCTCGGACGACGACGTCGGTGAGGGCGGGGTGCCCGGCGGTGATGGTGCCGGTCTTGTCCAGCACGACGGTGTCAAGGCGCCGGGAGGTCTCGATCGCCTCCGCGTTTCTGAACAGGATTCCCGCTTGAGCCCCCCTGCCGGTGCCCACCATGACGGCCAACGGCGTGGCGAGCCCAAGCGCGCACGGGCAGGCGATGATGAGCACCGCCACTGCGGTGATGAGCGCGTAGGTGAAGGCCGGAGCTGGGCCGGCCACGTACCACAGGGTGAAGGCCCCGAGGGCGACGTAGACCACGGCGGGCACGAAGACCGACGAGACCTTGTCGGCCAGGCGCTGGATCGGGGCCCGGGAGGCCTGGGCCCGCCGCACCATCTCGACGATCTGGTCAAGCACGCTGGCCGAGCCCACCTTGGTGGCTCGGATGCGAAGCGACCCGGTCCCGTTCACGGTGGCGCCCACCACCTCGTCGCCGGGGCGCTTCTCCACCGGGAGGGGCTCGCCGGTGATCATCGACTCGTCGATCGCCGAGTGGCCCTCGACCACCTCCCCGTCAACGGGCACCTTCTCGCCCGGGCGCACGAGCACCACGTCGCCGGCGAGGACGGCCTCGATCGGCAGCTGGGTCTCGATCCCGTCGCGCACGACCGTGGCCGTCTTGGCACGCAGTCCGAGCAAGGATCTGATCGCCTCGCCGGTGCCGGCCTTGGCCCGGGTCTCCAGGAGCCGGCCCAGAAGGATCAAGGTCAGGATGAAGCCGACCTCCTCGTAGTACACGCCGCGCACCTTGGCCGGGGCGAAAGAGGGGGCGATGGTAACCACGAGGCTGTAGAGGAACGCCGCGCACGCGCCCAGCGTGACGAGCGAGTTCATGTCCGCGCTGCGATGAGCGAGGCCGAGCCAGCCGCTTTTGTGGATCGGCCAGCCGGTGTAGAGAAACACCGGGGCGATCAACCCGAGGCCAAACCACGGGTTGGTGAGGATGGCGGGCAGCCAAGCGGGGTGGAAGAAGTCCTTCGCCATCACCCCGAAGAGCACCGGAACGGTGAGAACCGAGCCGAGCACCACTCGGCGGGTGAGGTCCCTGATTTGGGCGCGTCGCTCCGCCGCTTCCTCGTCCTCGCCCGAGGTGGGCTTCGGCACCGCGCAGCAGTCGTCGACCACGGGGGGGACCACGACGGGGGGCGATGCCGTGGTCGACCGTTTGAAGACCCCGATCGGACCCTCCGTTTGTCCGTTCGCTGCACTGTCCTCGCTCGGGCTGGGGACAGGCCCCGTTTGGGGCCACGGGGGAGAAGCCGAAACGGGCGAGGCCAGCAGCTCTTCGACCTCGACGGTGCCGTGCAGCATGTCCATGCCGCAGTGAAAGTCATGGCTGCCCACGCCGAGTGCGGGCAACTCGACGATGGTCGTCTCATGGGGGGCGAGTGTCGCCTCGACCCCGGCGTCGGCGAAGACCACCCGCTCGGAGCATGCCCCCTTCTCGCGGCGCTCGAAGGCGATCCGTAGCGGCACGCCGGCCTGGGCCAGCACCCGGGAGGGGTGGTATCCGCCTTCGACCACCACGCTGGCCTGCTGCAAGTCGTCGCCTCCGACGCGCTCAGCGACGGCGACATCACCAGCGCTCTCGCCAGCTGTCATCTGGTCGCCCACGTGCTCGTTCTCTTCACCGGGCTTGGTGGCGGCTCCTTCGACGACCAGGACGCCGTGGATCATGTTCATGCCGCAAGCGAAGCCGTACTCGCCCGGGGATTCGGGGGTGAGCACGACGGGCGTCTGGGCGAAGGCCGGGAGGTCCGCACTGACCCCGAAGTCGGGGAAGACGACCCTCGAGGTGCAGTCGCCGGACTCCTGGCGGTCGAAGGTGATGCGTACCGGGGTGCCGGCCCGGACCCGGATGCGATTGGGTGAGTACCCGCCGCGCACGGTAACCCGGACCTCCTGCACACCCCCGGTAGCGACCGCCTCGGCGGTCTTCTTCGGGCCGAAGAACCACCAGCCGAGCCCGCAGGCCACGACCACGTCGGCTGAGACGACGGCGATATCGCTCGGGTTCATCACGGTAACTCCTTCATTCTTCTTGTTCGGGTTGGTCGCTTGGTCGACGTCACCACTGCTTCGTTGTCCCTTCGGTTGCCGGCCTGAGCGGGAGGGTCACTGGCGGCTGGAGCCGTGGTCCATCGCCCGCATCATGAGCGCCATCATCCCGACACAGGCCACGGCAAAGGCCACAAACCCGATGTTGATGGTGCCGGTGGCCACCAGGGCCAGAACGATGATGATCATCGGGATGCAGCAGGCGATCATCATCCAGTGATGTCTGCCGCTGCCGGCGCGCTCCGCGTGGTCGGGTTCGCGGATGCGGTGGTCGCGCTCGAAGCCTCTCTCGAGGTCGCGGCCGGTCACGTCGGCCTCCGAAGCGACCCCGGCACGCGGCCGAGTCGGGCGTAGAGGGGGCAGTGCCCGAGGCTCCCGGTCACCGCCAGGTCGAGCCCTGCAGCCACGAGCAGCACCTCGAGCACGACAGCGAGTGCCGACGCTGCCGTGGCGAGCAAAACCGCTCCCGCCACTATCGCACCGATACCGAGCACGATGCGCCCGGCGCGCTCGACCGGGGTGATGTTCACGCTCGGGCGAGGCAAGTGAGATGCCACCCGCACCCGGGGCCCGCCGCGGCTTGGCGCTGTCTCTCGGTCGGGAACGGTCCGCGCCTTCATAGCCGGACCACCTGGCGGATCGTGGCGGCCACTTCGTCGAGCCGGACCTGGCCGTCGGCATCAGAGCGCCTCGCTGCTGCCATCACGCAGTGCTGCAGGTGGTCGTTCAGCAGACCGACGGCCACCTCCTGCAGCGCTCGGATGGCCGAGGCCACCTGGGTGACGACCTCTGGGCACCACCGGTCGTCCTCGATCATCTTCTGCAGCCCGCGCACCTGCCCTTCGATCTTCCGCAGACGGGCCAGGTAGTCCTCCTTGCCCGAGGCGTAGCCGCGGGTGGACCGTTGTGACGTGCCGTGCGCTGCCATCGGTGGGCTGCACTCTTCGGCGAGATAGGCGGTAGCGACGGTGGTCATCGCTGGCCTCCGGTTCCGACCGGCGTCTGCCCGTTGTCGGCGCGCACCTCGTCGCTTCGCATCAGGTCGCGCAGGCGCCGGTACTCCTCGGGATCGATCTCACCGCGCGCCAGACGCTCGTCGAGGATGTGCTTGGCCTCGCGAGGTCGCTGCGTAGGGTGCGAGCTTCGGATAAGGCTCGTCACGAAGTACCAGATCGCCCAGATCACAAGGCCCCAGAAGACGACCATGCCAACGGACATGAGCAGCCAGCCCCACCACTGCACCCCGCCACCCAAGTACCACATCATCGAAATCACCTCCTTGGGGGTTCGGGATCTTCCCGGACCTGTGATTCGACGATACGCTCGCATACCCCTGCGGGGTAGGGCCATTGGTCACTATCGGGTTGGGACTGATGGCCCTACCCCCCACCCGTATCGAAGGTCCACCCTGGAGGTGAACGACAACAGAGGCCTCGAAAGGAGGGACCAGTTATGGCAGACACACCAGCTACCGCCGAGCGCAGGTGCACGCCGGCGTGGCCGAAGGACGCCCTGCGGGTCACCTTCGGGGTGATCTGGCTGATTGACGCCATCCTCAAGTGGCTGCCGGGGTTCAAGGACAGCTACATGTCGACCATCATGGGGATCGCCAAGGGCCAGCCCAGCTGGCTCAGGCCCTGGTTCGACTTCTGGATCCGCCTTCAGCACCCCGCTGCCACGTTTTTCTGGGCGCTGGTGGCGACCGTCGAGTCGCTCATCGCCCTGGCGCTCATCCTAGGTTTCGCCCGAAAGCTCACCTACATCGGAGCCATCGTCTTCAGCCTGCTCATCTGGTCGACGGCTGAGGGCTTCGGCGGCCCGTACACCTCAGGCGCCTCGGACATCGGCACCGCCATCATCTACGCCGTCGTCTTCGCCGGCCTCCTGGCCCTCAGCTACTACGCCGGACCGGCACGCTACAGCCTCGACTACTACCTCGAGCGACGCATCAGCTGGTGGTGGAAGGTCGCAGAGCTGCGCCGGCCGGTCCCACAGGGGGTGCAGCTGGCGCCCCTGACCCCCCCTCGGCTACCAGCGCCGCAGTACCCAGAGGTGCCGTCGCCATGACCATCCCCGCTACGCCGGCCGCCACCGATCACACCCTCCCACGACCCCGGAGACGTCGAGTCGCCGTGATTGCCCTCGCTGGGGTGCTGGCAGCAGCGGGGCTCGGGACGGGGCTCGCCGTCTCGCTCGGCGGCTCTCCGTCACCGACGGACGGCGCCTCGTCATCGGCGTACGACTACTACCAATCGGTCATTGGCCGCTACGACCTCGGCTCCATGATGGGCGGCTCTGACTACGGCTGGATGATTGGCGAATCCGGGTACGCCTGGATGATGGGCGGCGCCTCCGCGCCCCAGTGGATGCGCGGCGAGTCACTGCCCGGCTTCGTGATGGGGGGAGGCACGGATCCCGGCACGGTCATGGGCCAGCTGTTCGCGGACGCGCCGGGGCCGCGGGTGAGCCCATCTGAGGCGAGCGTGCTCGGCGACGCCGTCCCGGCGGGCGCCACTGCAGACCGGACGGCCAACCGCCTCACCTTTAGCTCCACGACGGTCCACCTGACGGTGCTGGCCAGCCCCTCCATGCCTGCTGAGAACTTCCGCATCGCTGGCATGACCAACCCGACCGTCGTCGTGCCCAAGGGTGCCGAGGTGTCGATCGAGTTCGTGAACGCGGACTCCGACATGGCCCACGGCTTGGTCGTCACCGCCCCGGGGGCGGCGTCGTCGTGGATGCCGATGATGACCGCTCAGCCGGTGTTTTCCGGGGCAGCGCTGTGGTTCCTCGGCGAGTCGACGTTGGCTGGCATGCACGAGGGCAGGCTTAGCTTCACCGCCAGCGCCCCCGGCACCTACCAGTACCTCTGCCCGGTACCCGGCCACGCCCAGGAGGGCATGGTTGGCACCTTCATTGTCCGCAGCCAGGGCTGAGCCAAGCTGATGGAAAGTTGGGGGCGAATACGCAAGGCCATCGGGTCGACTCCGTCACGCGTCGCCAGCCCCCGCACCCGTCACCACGGGATGACTCGCAGCTTCGGCCAGTTCGTCTGCCAACGGGCCACCTTCTCCGCGTAGATCTGCTGGGATAGCTTTTCCTTGTTCGGGCGGGCCACCATGGCAAGCAGGTCGGATAAGCCGAACGGGGCGCACACGACGAAGCCGAGGCTGCCCCGACGGACCCCCACCCTCGACGCCGTCGTCGGCCAGGTAGAGATCGCCTCCTCGGTCGAGCGGGGGGTCGAGACGGCGCCCGAAGCGCGCCTCATACCAAAGATGGACCCGAGCCTCAGTGTGGCCGTCCACCACCGTCCCGATCCCCCGAAGCCGTGCCGCCACCTGCTGTTCAATCCGTTGCTCCGACTCGGCGGTGAGATCATCAGGGTCGAAATACACCAGGTCGTAATCCTTAATGCCATCGGCCGCCGCGAAACCGTGCTGCAGATTCCAGACCGTCTGGGCACCCGCGCCGGCCCCCAGATACCATCCCGGGAGCCGCACCTCGCCAGCCACGGCCAAGACTGCCTCGGCAATGGGATTCTGTGCCAACGCGTTGTTCTGCAGGTATTCCGTCTGCCGGTCAAGGGTTAGGTTCCTCGGGATTGTTGGCAAGCACGCGAACATCATGACCGGCAGCCGATACCCTACTGAGGATGTAGGTACGCCCTCCCCATGGCTTCGAGGACGCGATCGAGGATCTCGTTTGCGACCTCGTTGGCACGAGCGCCTACCCTCGACGTTCCTAGCGCCATTGAACCCGTCGCTGTCCATACTTCGCCAGTTCGGAGATCCGAACAGCTCGGGTCGCGAGTTCCAGCTCATCCGCCGCCCAGGGGAAAGTCAGCCGCCCGAACACCCTACAAGACACCAGCCACCTAGGGAAGCGGAGCGCTGCTCGATAACAGGCGTCGAGAGGCATAGGCTCTACCCCGACAAGGGGTTCGAAGAAAGGCAGCGCTGAGGTGGAAGAAGCTCTGCCGCTCTGGAAAGAGCGGCAGAGCT
>JAJYMM010000176.1 GCA_021787035.1 Actinomycetes bacterium | reverse complement strand
CTCTTCGCGGGGCTGCTTGTCTGGGTGTTCACGGGCTGGGCCCTCCGGCCCGTAGAGGCGATCCGCTCGGAGGTGGCAGAGCTTTCTGCCACCGACCTGCGTCGGAGGGTCCCTGAGCCGGCGGCCTTGGACGAGGTCGGCCGGCTGGCGCGGACCATGAACGAGATGCTGGCGCGCCTCGAGGCGTCGAGCGTGCGCCAGCGCCAGTTCGTCGCCGACGTCTCACACGAGCTACGCAACCCCATAGCCGCACTGAAGGCGCAGCTGGAAGTGGCGGCCGAGCACCCCGGAGGGGCGGGGCCGAGCATGCTTGCTGGCTCGGTCGCCGAGGTCGACAGGATGGGCTTGCTCGTCGAGGACCTGCTTACCCTCGCCCGCTTCGACGAGGGGATGCAGCAGCTCCGCCTGTCGGAGGTGGACTTGGACGAGCTCGTGCTGGCAGAAGCGGGACGTTTTGAGCGCGATGGCCGGATAGAGATCTCACTCCGGGGTGTCGGCGCTGCCCGCGTCCTTGGTGACGAGGCGAAGCTCGCAAGGGTCGTCCGCAACCTTTCCGACAACGCTCTCCGCTACGCCAGGGCGCGTGTGAGCTTCAGCGTGAGCGAGCAGGGTGGTTGGTGTGAACTGGGCGTCGCCGACGACGGGCCAGGGATCCCCGAGGACGACCGCGAGCGGGTGTTCGAACGCTTCGTCCGCCTCGACACGGCGCGCTCGCATGAGGGTGGCGGAGCCGGCCTCGGGCTCGCGATCGTCCGTGAGATCGTCGCCGCGCACGGCGGCGAGGTGCGCGTAGATGATGCCCGTCCCGGTGCTCGCTTCGTGGTGAGGCTCCCCCTTCTCAGCGTTCTTTCAGGGCGACTTGCGCCGATATCACCAGGTCAAGGCGTGAAAGTCCTGCCCGCAGGAGAGGTGGCCTCAGCGCTCTCTCAGCATGGCGCACGCTGATAACCGTTCCTCTAGTAGGAAAGGTTTGCAAAGACGGCGCAATTCAACAACGGAAGGACTTGTGTAGATGAACATCTCTCTTGCAAAGCGTTTGGCGACGGCGGCCCTTGCCCTGGGCCTAGCCGGTGGGACATTTGGGCTCTCCACGGCTACGGCCTTCGCGTCGCCGGCGGTGCATGTTGCCGCTGCGAAGAAGACCACGTCGGCTAAAAAGACCACCTCGGCTAAGAAGACCACCTCCGCCAAGACGACCACGCCCGGCAAGAAGGTGGCTAGCCCGAGTGCCGGTTCGGCTTGCACCAAGGCCGAGCTAGGCAAGACCGCCAAGAGCGGGAAGACCACGTTGGCTTGCGAAAAGGCAGGCAAGGGGTTCAAGTGGGTCGCCAAGGCACCTGCCAAGACCAAGGCCAAGCCCGTTGCCAAGAAGACTGCGAAGAAGTAAGCCACATTGGCAATAGGCGCTTAGGGGGGCGCACCGAATGGGAGCCTCGCCAACTGGCGGGCTCCCCTTCGGCCGCGACAGGCAAATGCCCCCCGTCAACGCAGTCGCTCGGACGTACGGCTCGGCTTCGCCTAAGCCGCGGGGTGCATGTCCCTCAGCCATTGCACGACGACCGAGCGAAGTGACAGGCGTTCCGTGACCGGGACAAGGGGCGATGGTGCGTGACGTATATCCTGACGACGACCGAGCTCCGGCGGGAGGCTGTCCGCTCGCCCCGACCCGGAGCCTGGCCGTGGCCAAAGCAGGTAGCCGTAGGGGCGGTCATGGTCTTGTTGGTGGCGATGAGCATGTTCCCGACCTACGCCACGGTCGCCGAAAGTTCGCGGCCGCCCCTTTCTCCAGCCGCCTCCACCACTGAATTGGTCGTGACGCACCGGTACCTCGGCAGGATCAGCAGGTACCTCTTTGGCGCGAACCTCTTTTGGGCCTACGGCGCCGAAGGTGCCTTCAACCCGGTGTCGGGTACCTTCTACCCAGGCTTCCTCTCGGCGGTCCGGAGCATGGGGGTCACGATCCTGCGTTACCCGGGCGGGACGAGCTCAGACAGCTTCGACTGGCTCCGGGCCATCGGGCCAGCGCGCCGGCGTCTGCCAAACGAGCCCTACGGCATGCAGGCTGCCGATCTCTCCTCCTCCTGTTGTGTCCTGAGCGGCCCGGCGCCCTCGGCAGTAGGGCCCGACGAGTTTGGGCGGCTGCTCGGTTCAACCGGCACCACCGGCACAATAACGGTCAACTTTGCTACGGGCACGGCGCAGCAAGCGGCCGATTTCGTCGCCTATATGACCGCTCCAGACACCGAGCACCCTTCCCCTGACCAAGCGCGAGCTAGCTATTGGGCTGGGCTCCGGGCCAGGGACGGCCACCCGGGGCCCTATGAGGTCCCCTATTGGGAAGTCGGCAACGAGCAGTACTTCCGAGGCCAGTTTGGTTGGCGCTCAGGCCGACTAGTCCACCTCGGACCTGGCACCAGGCGCTGCCCGCCGCGTGAACTGACCACTTGCCTGTATGTCTTCGGGGGTACGACGGCCTTTTCGGACGAAGCCGTGGGCACTTTCGCCAACGATCTGCCGGCCGCCTCCTATTCGACGGGAGCCCCCAATCAGACCTTTTATGTCTACTTCCCACCCGTTGTGCCTGAAAGCGCCAGAGTGTACGTGTCCGGGCGGCGTTGGTCCGAGGTCGCCCAACTGTCGGACGCGCCCCCTGGGGCCCGCGTCTTTGCCGTAGACCAGGCGACGGGTGCGATCACCTTCGGTGACGGCGTTCACGGGCAGGTACCGCCCAAAGGCGCCAAGGTTACTGCTAGCTACGAGTCCGGTCCCCACGGAGGCTTTCTCGAGTTTTACCGCGCCATGAAGGCGATGAACCCCCACATAAGCGTCTGTGAGAGCGAGGGGGCAAACGTCTCATTCTTGCAGCTGATGGGCCGGAGGTACCCCTACGACTGCGTCCAGTTGCACGATTACGCAAGGCCCCCTGACGTGCTGGCGCCCTTGACGCAGTACGAGGAGCGGCTCATGAGCTACCCGGTCCGCGAAGGCGCGGCGTTGGCTGGGCTCCAAAGCAGCATCCGTCGCTACTCGGGTAAAAACGTACCGATTTTCGTAACTGAGTACGGCCAGCTGGCAGCGCCGGTACCTGCCGCTGACCCCACCTTCAACATGTCGCTGGACGAGGGCCTGCTGATCGGCGCTCAGTTGGTGGAGTGGGCAGACCACGGCATCCCCGTTGCTGAGAAGTACCTCCTCGACTCGTCGCTCTCCCAACCCGTCCAAGCAGTGACCGCTCTAAGTGTGAAAAGACTGGGCCTGAAGGCAATGCGCCGCGTCGACGCCTATATGGTCGGCAGTGGCCTCAGCGCAGCGAGCGCCATGGTCGTCCATCAAGGTGAAAGGTTTTTGCCGGAGCCAACCGGCCAGGTGATCGGCCTGATGGCGCACCTGGCGGGTTCCGAACGACTCCGGGCCTTTGTGCGCGCGGGCCCAAATATGGACGGTGGGGCGCGCGACGTCCCGGTCCTTTGGGCCCTGGCAGGGGTCTCGCGAGCCCACGAACTTTCGGTTGTGGTCCTAAACGCTGACCCTGTGCGAGGCGTGACTGCCAAGTTGCTGCTCGACGGATTCCGCCACTCGAGGTCGGTGAGGGCTTGGGTGCTAGACGGGCCGGGCGCAGCGGCTTCTAACACTGCATTGCACCCCCGAGAGGTTTCGACGACTGCCATCATGAAGAGGGTGGGCGCGGGCAGCTTTACATGGACCTTTCCTGCCCATTCGGTGACGCTGCTCCGGCTGTCACTGGCCACGCCGATTGGCAGTAACACCTGCCGCCCTACGCCTGGGACGAGGTGCGGGCGGCGCGCCATCTCCAAGGCGATGGCCGATTAGCGCCGCCCCTCCGGTCCCTCGCCCTGGTGAGGCCCGGAGTACACCTCCCGGTCGCCCGCTGTCACTGGGTTCTGTCCGAGCCGCCTGGAAGACGGGCTGGGAGGATCGCGCCATTGCCTCTAAGGCACTGCCGCTCATTTTGACCGCGCTCCCCTTTGCAGCGGGCGTAACGCGCGCGCTGGCTGCCCGGGGGGGCATCTGGCTCTGGGGCGATCAGGCTGTGATCGACCTGGAGGCCCGCGACAGCCTGCTCGGCCGCAACCTGCTTGGTGTTTACGACCGCTACGGGTGGCACCACCCGGGGCCACTGTGGCTGCTATGGCTGGGTATCGTTCGGTGGGTAGGGGAGGGGGCGCCGGACGCGCTCGTGATCGGCTCCTTTGCCCTCCAAGGGGCTTTTGCGGTCGCGATCGTCTTGTTCGCTTCGAGATTGCAGCCTGGCCGGCTGGTCCCGTGGTTTGCAGCAATTGCGGTCGTGGCCTACGAGTGGGATTTCGGGCCTGGGCGCTTTGGGACGGTGTGGGCACCCTACGCCATAACCCTTCCCGCCGCCCTGCTCGTATTGGTGGTAGTAGACGCTGTCACCAACGACGACCCATGGCCCGCGGCGTTTGCGTCAGTGCTTTGTGCATCGTTCCTCGTGCAGACCGACATCGGTACTGGCGTCGTGGTGGCAGGTCTTTGTTTGTTTGCAGTCGTCCTCGGGTCCTTTGGAGGTTTCGCGAAGCTGAGGACCGGTCGGTGGCACGAGCGTGCGGGAGCGCTCGTGGCCGTTGCTGTATTGGCATGGCTGCCTCCTATCGTGCAGCAGCTAACGAGCGACCCGGGCAACCTGGGGCTGGTTCTCCGTTTTTTCGCCACGCACTCTTCTCACCGCTCTTGGCATGAGTCCTTACGGGTTGTCTCCACGCTGTTTGGCACGTTCCCGCTGGAGCGGGGACCCCACGGGGGAAACGTCGACGCCAAGCTCACGTGGCTGGCTGCGCTCCCGGTCTTGCGCCGCCCGTGGTACCTCTTGTACCTGGTCGGCACCCTGGCCGCAGGAGCCTTCGCCCTTGCGCGCCGCCGCCGGAAGGCCGCGGCACTGGCTGGTGCTTGCGTGGTCAGCCTGCTTGCGGCTGCTTGGTCCGTGCACCTTGCCGACGGCGACCTTTACCCCTACATCGTGGTGTGGATGGCAGCGCTCGCCGTGCCCGCCTGGGTGTCGATGGCACTCGCCTTCGCGCCAGGGTTGGGGGCTCGTGCTCGTCAGTTCGGACGCAGTGTTGTGCCCGCGGTCGCGCTTGTCGTATCGGCAGCGGTGACAGTTGGTTTCGCGGCGTCTCCTTCTCCGATGGGAGGTACGCCCTCGCTTCTTGGCCGCCTCTCCTGGGAAACGGTTAGGGCTGCCGTCCTGTCGCCGGGCGTGCGGACTGTCTACGTGGACATCGCCGCGAACCAAGCCATGCCTGAGGCAGCGGCGATAGCCGACAACGCAGTTCGCCATGGCCGCCGTGTTGAGGTGAACCGACAGGCGCTTTATTTCTTCGACCCTTCTTTTGCCGCGAGGGCGCCTGCCCAGGTGAAAGTCGTCGTCTGCTGCGGCAAGGGGGACCCCGGCAAGCCCCCGCCCGGGGTCGCCTTCGGCGCCCAGGTCGGAGGGCAGGCCATTTACCTATCCCGGGTGGTGGCCCGGGCAAAGGAGCCCTCGTCGCGCCTCGCCCGATAGGCCTTCGGACCTTAGTATGTTGCAGCTTTGGACCTTAGTGCTTGGGCCCGGGTACGCCATAAGAAGGATGCCTGGTGGCAGGTGCGCCGGCAAAAACTCACTGGCGCTGAAGACTGGCGCCTATTGCTTGGACGAGGGATCATCACCTAGCTGGGAGGGGCACCAAAGGTGGAGCACGGCCCGATCAATCGACGTTCGTTCTTGGTGGGTGGGCTGAAGGCTGGTGCCGGCCTCGGGCTTGGCGCCCAGCTGGCCGGTCGTGCCTTCTCCGTAGGTCGCCTGGCGGTCGGTGGCGCTGACCAGCCTGCGGGCCCTTCCGTTAAGGCAGAGCCGCTGCCACCCCCCAGCTTCTCGAGGTACGTGAGCCGGCCCGACCTCACCCCGGTCAGCGTCTCGCTGAGCGCGACGCCGGAGCTCCTCGCCCTCGGCCCAAAGCCGGGGTACATCTTTTGCGCGCCGAAGAACCCGCTAGCGGCCAACCCCGGCCGCGAGCTCCTCCACGGCCCTTTCCCCGCTGGCGCCACCCCCGGGCTTATGATCTTGGACACCTCGGGCGAGCTCGTGTGGTTCAAGCCGCTCCCACGGGAGAACGAGGTCCCCTTCAACTTCAGGGTGCAGACCTACAAGGGCAAACCGACTCTCACGTGGTTCCAAGGATCCGTGGTCTACGCCCATGGGGTGGGCCATTACGTCCTGGCCGACAACACCTACAAGCAGGTCGGCCAGGTGCTGCGGACCGGCTACCCCTGTGACCTCCATGAGTTCATACTTACGCCCGAGGGTACGGCGCTGCACACCGCGTATGACGACAGCTCCCTCCAGTACCAGGACATGGCGGCGTTCATCGGCCACGCCCAGGAGGTTGACGTGGCTACCAACGACCTCATCTTCGACTGGGCGAGTTACCCCGAGGTCGGCCTAGGTCTCTCCTACGTCCAGCCACGGGGCGGCTATTACGACTACTTCCACATCAACTCGATAGACCTTTGGCCGGGCCCTGAGAGGGACCTCCTCGTCTCGTCGAGGAACACTTCCGCGGTGTACCTCGTCGACCGGCAGACCAAGCGCATCCGCTGGCGCTTCGGCGGCAAACGGAGCGATTTTTCGATGGGTCCGGGCAGCCGGTCCTTTTTCCAACATGATGCCCGCTCTCTCGCAGACGGCTCGGGGCTGAGCGTCTTCGACGACGCGTCGCCTCCCTGTCCCGAAAAGTGGGCCTCGGGCAAGGTAGTAAGCCTGGACATGTCCTCCATGTCAGCCGCGCTCAGGCACCGCTACCTGCATACAGACGGCGAGATGAACACCCCGAGCCAGGGCAATTGCCAGCTCCTTGCCAGCGGCGGCCACGTCGTCGGCTGGGGCTTCCAACCCTACTTCAGCGTCTACGCGCCCTCGCCCGAGGGGGTGCTCGGCGCGAGGCTCATACTGGACGGCCGGTTCCCCGATGGCGCTGCCAGTTACAGGAGCTTCCTTTTTGACTGGAAGGGCGACCCTCCCGGAAGCGAGATGGCCCTCGTCGTGAGGCCTGCCGGGGCGACCGGGCGGCTGAAGGCCTGGGTGAGCTGGAACGGCGCCACCGAGGTGGCGGCCTGGAGGGTAAATGGAGGGCTGTCGGCTACGTCGCTGAAGCCTCTCATCACGGTGCCGAAAATAGGGTTCGAGACGGTTATCGACTTTGTGGCTAAAGGCGCCAGCCACTTCGACGCAGACGCCTTCGACGCGACGGGACGGTTCTTGGGCCGGACCGCCCAAGCCACGATAAGCTGACCTGGGGCTCTGGAGCTCTGGGGCTCTGGGGGCCACCCTCGGGTCTTGGGGCCATAGGCGGGACAGGACGTGCTTCCCAGGTTCTGTGATCACGCGCTGTGGTGGTAGAAGTGCTCTGCGAGGTTGTGGCTGTGCGGTAATT
>JAJYMM010000070.1 GCA_021787035.1 Actinomycetes bacterium | reverse complement strand
CCAACTAGGCATAGCCTCCTCTACTCGTCGTAGCCCCCGGATCTTTCCCCCCTCGGGCCCGGCACAGGTCATCGCCGGCATGGCCGCAGCCAGGTCCACCATGGCCAGTCTGAGCAGGCGACGGGGAGGCCTCTGAGCTGGCCCCCATCCCGCGAGTGGTGCACCTGGTGGCACGTCAGCCCCCACACCCCCAGGTGACCTCCAGCGTTGCAGCTTCACTCCGGTCGTGTCGTCGGGTGCCCAGTGCCACGACATCGAGCCGTGGAGCTTGGGGAGGCGGAAGGTGCCTGCCACGCGGTCTGTGAGCGGGCGAGGCCCCCCTGAATGCCGCCTTGCCAGCCGGCAAAGTATCGACAGGTATCTTTTCGGGAGAATGGCAGGGGCCGCTACGGCTCGCCGCGGATGCACAACGAGCTCGTCAGGTCTGGCTAAGCCGTCTCGGATAGGACTGTCGCTGCTTCGATGGGCCCCTTGGCCGGAGGCGACCACGCGGTCAGCGTCGTGGCGTCTGAGGACCCAAGTAGCGCCATCTTCGACCGCGAAGCCCCAAGCCTCGCGGAACACGTCGCAAGCGCCGTCTCTGCGATAGAGACAACCATCGCCGGGCGCCAGAGTTGTAGCCGCCGAACGCATCTGCGGGGAGCGCGGTTGGGAGCTAGTGACCGTCCTGCCCGGAGGCTAGCGGCACAAAGAGCTACTACTTCAAACGGCCTGAGAACGAGTAGAAGTACCGCCCGTCGTCAGGCTGGGACGAGCTCGGCTCGTCTGGTGCTTTCCCCTATCAGTTCACTCTCCAGGGGGAGCTCGACCACCTCCTCAGCGATGTGCCTCGCGTTGGTGCGCCTCCTCAAGGGACCCGGCTTCGACAAGGAACTCGACCTCGGCGGCTCCCTCTAGGAGGGAAGCCCCGATCGCCGGTGCCTCCACGTCGGCGTCTACCAACTGCTCCATGATGGAGTCCAGGGCGGCCTCCACGCTGTCGGGGTCGCCGTGGAACCGGATCTCCAAAACGATGTGCCACTTCATGGTCCCTCCATCGTCACCAGCATGACTGCCGCTTCAACCAACTTGCCAGGTTCTTCGCACAGTTCGGGTCTGAGGGCGTCAGGTGTACCCACCTTTGGTGCTTGCCGGCGCAGTTGCAGCGAAGCTTCCAGTACTTGGGCCCGGTGAGCACAACCCAGCCGTGAGCCTCCGCTTCCACCAAGACGGGCTAAATGTCGGCACCGTGCATCCCGCGGGTGATGCAGACCTGGCCGAGCATGTTGTCCGGGTGGTTGTCGAAGTAGGTGTTGATCTTCATTGGGGTGCCGTCGATCGTGATCGGCACCACCGTCTCCCACGTGCCATCAGCCGGCGGGCGGTCGGGTTCGCGGCGGCGGAAGATCAACAAGTCGGTCACCACGTCGCTGCCGGCGGCGCGACGGCGCGCCCCGGTCGGCAGGCGGACGGCGCCGACGAGATCGGCGAGGTCGTTGATCTCACGGCGGGCGCCGGGGTTCTGGGCGTCCATCGTGAAATGCGACGTCAGCACCGCCACCATCCCGCCCGGCCGCGTCAAAGCCAACGACTTCAGGACGAAGTGGTTGTGCATCGACTGGCGGGTGCCGTTATGCACCGGGTCGTGCAAGGTCACGTTCCCGAACGGCACGTTCCCGATCGCGGCATCGAAGCTCCCCTCCGGCAGCCGGGTGTCCGCGAACGACTCTGCGCGAATGGTGGCGTGCGGGTACAGAGGGCGGCGGATATGGAGGCGGTGGTCGGGTCAAGCTCGACCCCCGTCATCTGTGCGCCCAGCGGGGCGAGGCCGATGAACGTGCCCACTCCTGATCCCGGCTCTAGCACCGATCCGCGCGTGAAGCCAAGAGCGCCCAGCGCCCGCCACATCTGGCGGGCGATTAGCGGGTCGGTGTAGTGGGCGTTGATCGTCGTGCGCGCCGCTGCATCCCACTCGACGTCGTTGAGTAGGCCGCGTAGCTCGGCTCGCTCGTCGGTCCAGTTGTCCTTGGCCTGGTCGAACACGTCGGGGATCGCACCCCACGACGACTAGCGGGCCAGCACCCGCTGCTCATCCGAGCTTGCTGCTCGGACCTGCTCCCTGAGGGTGCGGGCGAGGCGGATCGCCGCCACGTTGGCCTGAAACCGCGCCTTTGCCCCGGAGGGGGCGAGATCGTCTTGGCTGGCCGGAACGAACCGGCCTGCCGGTTCGGCTAGCTCTGGCTCTGGGGTCGGCGCAGCTCGCGCCAGAAGCGAATGTTCGCCGCCTCCGACAGCGCCGGCTGGTTCGTCTGCATGTAGTCCCGTGGCGGCTCGGTCGCCACCAGCTCCTGAAGGAACTCCACCGACAGCGCCCAGGTCTGCGCCATCTCCTCCAGCTCGTCGGTCGAGGGCATCGAGTCCGGGTAGCCCTGGATGCGCTCTGCCCAGGAGATCAGGTCCTCGTCGGCGGGCCGGGTCTGCTCCCACTCCTCGCGGGCCTCGGGCAGCGACAGCTCCGGGTCCTTGATCCACACCAGCTCTGCCATCACGACCTCCTCCGCTGTTCTCCTCGCCGTCTGAAGCCTGGCGACCGTCTCCAAGTATGACTCCGCTGAACAGTCGCCCGCCGTCATCATCGCGAGCCGCTCGGTCAGGTCGCTCACCTGGCCCTCCACCTCGGTCCCCAGCTCGCTGAAGAACCTGGTCGGGTCCGGCAGGGCCGCCACCCGGCTCGGCGCGTACCTCTCCCAATGCTGTCTGGCCATCGTTGCGTAGCGGTTCATCAGGCTCCTCCTTGCTCGCGTGCCGCTCGCTGTTGGGAGGCTCGGTGACTTGATTGGCGGCGATCGTCTCATCGACGGCAGCGGGGCTGAGACCCCACAGGTCCAACTCCAGCTGCCCAGATGCCTCGCGGGCCACGATCCAGACCTCCGATCGCCGATACCGTTCGGCTCGGCGGCGGTCGCCGCCGACGCGGGAGTGGTACGCGTGTTGCCGTTGCGGCCGGCCTGGTCCCGCTCCGCCGCGGGACCCTCCCGTTCGCTGCGCGGACGACGGTCCACCTGGTAGGTGGTCGTGTTCGGGTCGTGCGCGAGGCGGTTGGTCACGAACTGCTGATCGGTGACCTCGTGGCCGTCCACGACGTGGGTGTAGTCACGCACGTAACCCTGCGCCAAGAAGTTGTCGCCCTTACGGAACCGCTCCGCCGACAACTCAGCGCCGCGGCCAAACTAGGTCAGGTCATGGAAGCGGGGCTCCAGCTCCCTGAAGCTGCCGTCCTCGTTGCGCTCGAAGTGGTTCTGTCCGATCCGGGCATAGAAACGTGCCTGCCCGTCGTCGTTGAACGTGATCTTCGGGTCACTCGCGATGAACCCGTTGATCGACTGCGAAGTCTTGAGCGACTGTGAATCGTTGGCCGGCACGGTGTACCTCCCACACTCGGGTCATGAACGAGCACCGACTGGTGCTCCACCACGCAGGTGCGCAACCGCCCCCCACCAGTCACCGGGGATTACGAGGTCAGGCGGACTCCCGAAGGGACTGCTCGATCAGGCGTCGCCCGGCAGCGAGCTGATCGGCGTCCTTGCGGCTGGTCCAGGGACGCAGGGCGGCGATGATCGGTGGGGCGGCGCGCAGCAGGATGGTGCCGAGCCCGAACGGCATCGTCCGCAGCGCGTCTGGGGGCAGGATCGGGACTCGGCTGATCGAGCGTTGATGTGACCGGCCGCCGGTCGCGTCGGTAGTCGTCGAGTCGGTGGTCTCGTCCCGTTCTCCGATCAGGGTGGAGAGGTCTTGCAGATCGCGGCTGTGGGCGGCGCCGCCGAGAACGACCTTGACGATCGCGGCGTCCCAGATCGCGGCGGCTTGGTTCTCGCCCCACTTCTGGCGGGCCGTCGCCAACGACTGCAACACGGTCAGCGTCGTGATGCCGGTCCCGCCACCGTCAGCCATGAGGGTCGGCAGGGACGGGAGCGGGGCGAGGTTCCCGATCTCATCCAGCGCCAGCAGCAGCGGCGGGTCCAGGCGGGCGCCGGGTGAACGGGCAGCGTGGCGGCGGGCGGTCTCGGTCAAATCCTCGACCAGCGCCGACACCAACGCTGCGCTCGCGCCCGCGCCGGCGCCGGTCGCCAGCAGGTAGAGCGTACCGTGCTCCGCCAGGAACGCATCCGGGCAAAGTGCTCCCCGTCGCGTGGGGTCACCGCGTCCAAGACCCTCGGGTCGGCGAGGGCGTTGAAGGCCAGGCCGACGCCTTGCCAGATCGAGTCACGGGTGCGGGGATCGGAGTCGATCATCGACTCCAGCGAGTCCGCCCACCCCTCCGCCGCGCCGGGACTGGACTGAAGAACGTGGACGGCATCCGCGGCGGCGGTCGGATTAAGAGCCCATTGATAGAGGGTGCGGGCGTCGCGGCCGTCCAGGGCGGCGGCGTGCAGCAGCGCTTGGATCGCGGCGGCGGTCTTGCCCTCCCAGAACCCGCCGCCCTCCACACCGTCGCCTCCGAGGCCGGTGCCCGCTGCGAGGCCGGCGGCGCGGATCATCGCCGTCAATGAGTCCTCACAGCCACGCACCGGAGACCACCGCAACCCCGCCGGCAGGCCGGGCGCGAGGTGCTGGGGGTCGAACACCGCGACCGGCCCGACCTGTTGGCGAGCGGTGAGCGTGACGGTGAGGTTGTCGGGGCGGGTCGAGGTCGCCACCACCGCACCCGGCGCGTCCAAGATCGCGTTGATGACCACATGCAGCCCCTTGCCCGAGCGGGGCGGCCCGATCAGCAGCATCGAGTCCTCCACCGACGCCCACACCCGCTGACCTTTGGCCCGCCCCAGCAGATACCCCACCTCGGCCGGTGACGGCTTGTGCAGCGACGGGCGTAGCGTGGCACCTCGGCGGCTCAGCGCCCGCCCGGAGGCGATCTTGCGGATCTCGGCCGTGCTCGCGACCCCGGCTCGACGGCGAGAATCATCGCGCGAGGTCTGCGAACGCAACAGGCGCACCACCAGCCAGGCGACCATCCCGACCGCGATCACCAGGACGACCAAGGCGGCCCAATAGGCGAACGGGCTCAGCCCCGGCGCCCGCAACGCCACCTCCGGCCGGGTCGGGTGGGCAAGCACCCCGAGCCCGGCGCCGATGCTTCCGACCGGCTGCCTGACGGCGGTGATCCAGGCGGCGATCGTGCCCGCCGCCCGCAACAAGACAGCGAGCACGCGCAGCGCCGCGACCAGGCCGAGCTCGAGGTTGATCGCGGTGTCGTTGCCCGACCGAGCCTGTCCGGTCACCGTCGCCACCACCGGCGGACCGGTTCCGGTGGGCGGACCGGAACGCGTCGTTGGACGATCCTCCCCGACGCGCCCCCGAAGAGGATCACCTCACCCCGTGGCCTGCGCTGGGAGCGGCAAGGCGGTCAGGGCGGCGGTGCCATCGGGCTGAGCCTGCGTCGTCGCAACAACGACGGCGACCAGCACGGTCTCCTCCGGCAAGAATCCCCCGCCCGCAACCACTGGCTCGTCGGCCGAGGTCTCCGGTCGCTCTGGATCGCCGGCTGGCTCGGGTAGGCAGGGTTGGAGGATGTCGGCGTAGCGGGACCCGTCCGGTTCGCGGACCTCGACCCGGACCGGCCCGCCTACTTGCTCGGCGATGCTCGCCAGCACCGTGCCCAGCTCGTCCCGGCCGATCGGCCCGTCAGGGCAGTCGATCCGCTCGGGATGGTCGACGGTCTCGACCACGATCCGGGCGTTACCGCTGTCATCGACAGTGACGACCGCCTGCGGCAATACCACCGGCACCACCACGGTCGGGGCCGCATCGACGCGGGTATTGGTCGCGGCGTGGTGAGAGCGCGTCAGCATGCCGTCACTACCGCCCGTGTCTGGTGTCGATCCCACGCCCGGTAGGTGCTCGACACCCTCCGAACGCACCGCAGCGACTCGCTCTAGCTAGGTAGCACCCGCCCGTGGCGCTCGAGCTTGAAGCCGAGTGCCCGGCGGAGCCTCAGGTAGTCCTCGAGCGCCCCGTCGAGCGGGCTCATGGCCGTGCCCCCGGCCAGGGACGGGCCACGCGTTCCAGGGCGGCACGGTCGACCTTCGCGTAGAGGGCCTGGGTATAAGCGCTCCGCTGGCGGAGGACCTCGCCCACTTCGGCCAGCGAGCCGCCTTGGCGGAGCGTCTCGCAGGCGTTGGCCCGCCGCAGCCGGTGGGGACCGACGACCGGGAGGCCGGCCCGGAGGCAGGCGGCATGCACGATCTTGTTGATGCCGTCGCCCTCGAGCCCCGTCGTCGGCGCCTTCACCCGCAAGAAGACGTGCCGGTCCTCGCAACGAGGGCGGCCACGGCGCAGGTAACCCGCCAGCGCCTGGCCCACGTCGACCGGGAGGGGCAGCGCCTCCCGGCGGTCCCCCTTGCCCCTCACAAGGAGCTCGCCACTACGCCAGTCGACGTCGCCGAGCTCGAGGGCCGCCACCTCGCCAGCGCGCAGCCCGAGGCGGGCGAGCACGACCAAGATCGCGTAGTCCCGGCGGCCGACAGCCCTGCGACGGTCGCAGCTCTCGAGCAGCCGGCCCACCGCGGAAGGCGCCAAGGCTTGCGGGACCGAGCGCTCCCGCCACGGGGCGACAGCGGGCACGGCCCCGACGAGAGGGGTCGCGCTGAGGCCGGCGACGTGAAGGTAACGGAGCAGCGAGCGCAGGGCCATGATGAGGGCCTTCGCCGAGCCCACGCTGCGCCGGCCGCACTGGTCGACCAAGAAACCGCTTACGTCCCCAGTCGTGATGGCGCCCACGTCGAGCTCGCCACTGTCCCCGACCGACGACAAGAACAGGCCGGCGAAGCGCAGGTAGTAGCGCACCGTGCCCGCTTCGAGGCCTCGCTCGGTGACGAGGTAGCGGGAGTAGTCCGCGAGCAACCGCTCCTGCGCCGTCGGCGGCGCCGACGGGACCACCTCAACGAGCACCCCCAGCCCACGCAAGTAGCCGAGCAGCGTCCCGAGCCCACAAGCCGACGGGTTGTGCCGGTAGCCCGCCGCACGCCGAGCCTCGACGTAACGCCCGACCTCCTCCGGGCCGAGCTCCGGCACCGCGACGCCTTCTCTTCCCATCCATCGGCTGAGGTGAGCCACCAGTTTCAACAGGTTCGCAGAACTCGACTTCGCGTACCCCAGTCGGGCGAGCTCTGCGCAAAAGCCCTCCGCGTACGGGCCAAGCGGTCCCCCCACTGCGACTGTCCAAGGATCTTTCACTCTTGCCTCCTCTCCCGGGCCGCCTTGGCCCGCGAGAGGAGTATCCCTCACGGCGTCGCGATTATGCCGACTTCCGCAGGCCCCTCAGACGCCCTGACCAGGTAAAGCGCTTATCACGGACCACCCACTCGGCATAACCGCGCGCTCGGCATAACGAAAAGGCGAAGCTGTCCGAACGCGCCCGTCGTGGCAAGATCTTCCGGGTGCGAGCCGGTGAGGCCGTTTTCCCGCGGGTCGCCTACGGTTACAGGCGCGTCCCGCGCTCGGCCGGCAGCCCTGC
>JAJYMM010000120.1 GCA_021787035.1 Actinomycetes bacterium | reverse complement strand
TCGGAGGCCTTCTGGGCGATCACCTCCTCGATGGCCTTGGTCCGTCGGGAGAACTCGGCCACCAGGTCGGGGGCTACGCCGTCTACCTCACGTGTGGCCACCCGGCCGGCGATGGCCCGCGTCTCTCGCCAGGCCACGCCGAAGCGTTTGGTCATCAGATCCTCGACGATGCCGGTGTGCCGTTCCGAAAGGGCCACTACCCAGGGATGGAGGGCCTTGCTGTCGAGCGTCCGCCAGGCCCCGTCGGACTGGGCCTGGGCTCGGTTGAGGACCACTGTGTGGTGATGGAGCTGGCAGTCACCCGACCTCGACTCGTAGTGGAGCCAGCTGCTGGCCACCACGCCCCGCACGGGTTCCTGGCGGGCGCCCTGGGCGCCGGTGCGGGTGCGGAAGACGTGCTCCTCACCCCAGGCGATGACCTCAGAGGCCGCTTGGGCAAGCACTTCCTCAATGGCTGTCCGCGTCGCCTCGCCCGCCATCGCCCACATCACCGACACCGACTTGCTGGGGTGGAAGGTCATGTCGAAGCCGGCCACCGGCGGCCTGCCGTTGACCGAGGGGAGCCGCCCGAGAGGCTTGCCGGTAATGGGGTCCGCCAGTTGGGCGAGCATGCGGTGGAGCATCTGCGGCGACACCACGTCGCCCTCCTTCACCGAGCCCGGGGAAGGCCCGAGGCCGTCGAGCCCACGGCCCAAGAACCGCCCCGGTGGCGTACCGGCAGACGCGTAGTAGCGCGCCGAGTCCGCCCCTTGGCCGACCTCCCCGGCCACGGCGTCGACCAGGTACTGCCATGCGCTACCGCCCAGTTTCAGCGGCCTGCCCATCGTGAGCACCGAAGCTCTCCACCCCACAGCGCTGCCGGCCCGCCTCTCGGGCCTCCTACTCATAGGGGCGGGGGTGGCGATATTTCTGTTCGTGCAGGTAGGCCCCGCGTTAGCCCGCCCTGCCTTCGCACCGCTCCTTGGCGACCCGGCTCCGCCGGGGCGCCAACTTCGGTGCCAGATGTCCACCAGAGGGCTGCGAGGGGGCGCGACTGGACTGGTGTGAAAGACGGGGTGGGCCTCGAGGTTGTGAGAGGCGAGAAGGTGACCTGTGCAGTGGGCAGCGTGCGGGTTGAGCTCGCGGCCACGGCGCAGAAGTCAGAGTGTCTCCCCACGGAGGCGAGCCAGTTGGCAAGGTCGCCAGCGGAACTGTGACTGGGCCGCTCGACGGGCTGGCTTTAGGAGGGCGAGCCGGGTGCATTCCGAAAGGATTTGTGAACACGCAGGTCACGTAGGCCTTCAAGGTGAACTAGTCCAGATGTTGGCCAGCTACGGTTGCCGGCCGTGCTCAACCTTTGTGGGACGAGGTCAGGTGGAGAGCTCGGCGCTGTTTCGGGTAAGACGCTTCAGGCGCTTGGTTCCCAGCATGGGCGCTCCGCACAACCACTCGTAAGTGCCGATGTTGACAGCGACTTGTGGGCCTTGGCCGAGCACCTGGTCGCCGCCGCCGAGGACGCCGCCGCCTTCGAGCTACCTGAGAAGGTTCGCTGCTCGCTGATCGAGATCACGGTCGACTTGATGGCCCTTCTCACGTGCTGGCCAGGTGGCATAGCTCCGGCCGACCAGCTTGGCTACCTCCGTGCCCGACGGGCGAGGATGGAAGGCCACGCCCCTTGGCTCTATGCCCTTCCCGCGAGCGCCCGGCGACTTCTTCTCGGGACCGAACGGCACCCCTCCCTCCTCACTTTCGTGGTCGGTACGCGCCGTCCAAGCGACGCCCAGCGGCGCGCATGGCGACGAGCGATGGGCGCTCTGGTATCGCACCTCGAACCGGTCAGGCACCCGGGGGCGGAGCGACCCGACGCGCTCGATCGGGCCGACGTTCCGGTTGTTGACGGCCGGCTGAGCGCGCCCCCACAGCACCCGCTGGTCTATGAGTCACCCCGACCCCCGGCTCTACGAGGACCCCCTTTGGCCGGACCAAGTGGGCACTGCGGAACGTCGAGACTTCGTGACAGCGGGCACCTTGCTCCTTCTGACACTACTGGGAGTCCTGACAATCGCTCGGCTATGGCGGCCGCCACCGCCGTCGGGCCCGTCCTTCCTGATTTGCGCACAACTTCGGGCAGAGGCCAGCGGTTGGCGAAACGTTCGGCCGCACAGCTGGTGTGCGAGCCGGTAGGTGTACCCGTCGTCTCAAGACACGTGGCTCGGCCCGAACGGGCGCCCGACATTACAGCCAGGGCCGCTTACACCGATCCCGACCACCCGCCAGGACAGCTCAAACGCCACTCCCCTGTGCGTGCTCTCAGATCCTCCAGCAGAGCCCCTCCGTCGTTCCGACGCTGCCGCAGGAGGGCGTGTGCCGAGGTGAGACTGTCTCGGTAGAGAGACGTCCACCGCTCGCTCACGGAGAGCCGTTCTTGTGGCGCGGCTTTGCGGGAGGAGATGAGCGTGCGTAGCGCGATGGCACCCAGCAGGCCGTACATGCGCCGCCACAATCATGGAGTTGTGCGACATGTGGTGAAACGCGGTTCTCGGGAGCCCGATCGCCAGTCGGGCGCTCCACACCGGGCTGCGCTCCTCGGCGGGCATCCGTGTCTCGTCGCTATGGCAGGGGACCCTTGACCCACCGCGTTCGGACACCGTCACAATCCTGGCCGGCCTGTTTCGTCGCGTGACCGTCCACAGGTGGCCCTCTTCCCTCACTGGGCGCGTCCTACAAGAAAAATCGCCACACCCGCCCCTTCCTTATAGAGAGCCCCAAAGGACGGGGAGCCCCGAGGAGGGACACATCGTGAAACTGAGACCGAACCGAATTGGCGTTCGCGGTATAGGCAGTGCGACCGGCGAGCGGCCTATGTCGCTTCCTCATCATGTCCGCCCACCCTGCAGCACTCTCGGCCATCATTCCGGCTGGTGCAACAGGCTCGGGGCACGAGTACGCCGGCAAAGGAGCCTCCGCCATTGTGAGCATCACCACGGTCATCGTCTTACTGCCCGGGAGAGTGCGTGATGGCGAGGAGCAAACGGGGTCGGCCAGCAAGACCGCTCTTGTCAGTCGACGAGGCTGCCGTCCTGCTCGGCGCAAGCCGATCCTCCGTCTACCGGTCGATCGAACGGGGCGACCTGCCGTTGCCGGTCTTCAGGATCAACGGCCGGCTGCGCATTGCCCGCCGAGCTGTCGAACGCCTCATCGCCGGCGAGCCTCCAGGCGATCCTGGCCCGCAGGAACAGGGCGGCGACAACCGACACCGTTTGGCACCCAGCGCACCCAGCGCACCCAGCAAGAGCTGAGCCAGAATGAGGCTGATCTTGCAGGCTCCGGGGCAGGGGTCTTTCTCAATCGAGCAACTTGCCGATGTGCTCGGCGGCACGGCGGTCTTCGGTGGCGACACCGTCGGTGTAGTGGCGGGCCATCTGGACCGTCGACCAGCCCAGGCGGGCCTGTTTCTGTGCCTCGCTGATGATAGGGTCCAGCTCCGTCGCATGGAAGTGGCGGAGGGAGTGGAGGTGGATATCGGCGGCAAGCCCAGCCTTCCTCCGGAGCCGCACCACGAGGTGACTGAAGGAGGTCGGGTAGGGCGGCACCTGGCCGCCGGGCTCGAACGAGAAGACAAAGGATTGCGGCTCGAGCGACGCGCCGCACGCGCGTGCCAAGCTCTCTTGCTCAGCTTGCAGCACCTGAAGCGCCGCCAGGGTACGCGCATCGCAGGCCACCGTGCGGACACTTGCTCGGGTCTTCGGCGCTTTGACGATGGCCCCGCCTCTTGGGCCGGTCACGCTCTCGTCGATGGTGAGCACGCCGGCAACGAAGTCGATGTCGCTCCAGCGCAATGCGCATGCTTCACCGCGGCGCATGCCCGTCGCGACCAGCAGGCGAATGAAGACGCCCGACCTGATGTCCTCGGCTTCGGCCGCGGCTATGAGCGCACGGACTTCGCCCAAGGCCGGTGCGCGCACGGGCTCCCGGCCCTCACCCAACCGCCATGTAGGCATGTCCGCGTCGGCAGCCGGGTTGCGCAAAGTGCCGCCGCTCCACTTCTGCGCCAGGCGAAGCGAACGGTGCAAAACGGCCTTCACCTGGCGCACCGTTGCCTGGGAGAGGCCCTGGTCCTTCAGGGAACGGTAGAAGCGCTCCACGTCGTAGGGGCCCAGGGTGGCGATCTTGCGCCGGCCGATCGACTGGCGGATGTGCACCCGCCAGACGCTCTCGTAGTGGTCGGCCGTCCTCGGCGAAAGGTCCTCCCATCCATTGGCCTGCCATGCGGAAATCGCGTCGTTGACAGTGGTCGATGGTCCCCAGCGCTTAGGCTCCTCGACGGCAGGTGCCGGCTTGGCTTCCTGGTCGGCCACCAACCGCGCCAGCTCCCGCTCAGCAGCACGCCGCGATCCCTGGAAGCGGGCGTGCCGGTGACGCACGCGCCCCTCTGGGTCACGCCCGAGGTAGACCCGAAGCTCCCAGGTGCCCGCCTTGCCCGCCACCTGCCGAAGGCTCCCAGCCATCTCGACCTCCCTCCACCCTGGACACCCAACACACCTTGTTGGGTTTTATGTTGGGTTTCGGGATGAGACTCTAGGGCAGGGGGTGTGACCACTAAGGACATATACCCCCTGACCTGCTCATACCTTGTCGGGCGGGCGGGACTTGAACCCGCGACCCCCAGACCCCCAGTCTGGTGCGCTACCAAACTGCGCCACCGCCCGTGCGTGGTGCGGAACACGACGTTACCAGGTCTCCGGTACCCCACGGCAACGTGTGGACGCGGCGTCATGGGGGCGAGCGCCGTTACGAGGGCGGAAGCTGCGTAACTAGCATGGGAGGCAGCACCCGAGGGACGGCAGGCAGCACCCGAGGGGCCGGTAGCTGCGCACCGAGCCGCTGAACAGGACGAGCCTCCTGCCAAGAAACCAACAACGGCTACTAAACGTGCTTGGGCAGCCACTCGATGAACCAGATCACCCGGTACACCATGTACCCGGCGACGCCGACGACCAGCAACTTGAAGTGCCACGGCGCCCGTTTGGCTGTCGCGACGGCCCCAGCCTCGGGCTCGGGACCGGTACCGCTCGCTATTGCGGTCCCGGCACCGACGGCAGGGGCACTGGGAGAACTGGCGCTGGCGGCAGCGGCACTGGGAGAACTGGCACCGACGGCAGGGGCACTGGGGCCACGACTACCGTCGCTAGCAGCGCGGGGACCCCCACCACCGGCACTGGGGCCGCCAGCGCCGTTTCCTACTACGGTCCCTGTCTCACTTCCAAGCACCTGATCGCAGCTCGGGCACCTCGACCCGCCGGCTAGCTCATGGGGGTTCCAGAACCTCGAGCAATCGTCACACCAAGGCACCGCCGGCATTCTCCATGCCCATCAGGCTACGCCGCCCCCAGCCTCAGTAGCCTATTCGCCATGGTCCTTGCGCCAGCGATGATCGCTGCCGGCGGGAGCAGCAACCTGAGCGTCCTGGAGCAGCCTTGGCTGACGGCTGCGGCGCTCATCTGCGCTGTTGCGGCGTTCGTCTGGGCACGTGCCGCCGCCCGGCTCGCGCGCGCCGCCCGCCGGATCGAAGAGGAGACGCGCGGCTCGAACACTTCTGAAGCCGCACGCCTGGCGCGCATTGCCTTCAACAAGGACCTTCACGCCGCCGTCCTTTACTCGATCGTCGCAGCGGGGCTCTTCCTTGCGGGGTTTTCGAAGTCCCCCTGGTTCGAGGTCCTCCTGCTCGGCGTCACCGTCCCCGCCGTCACGTCGGTGCGCTACGGGCCACGCGTCCTCGCTGAGGCGAGGCTGTCCGAACAGCGCTCCCGGCTCGAGCGCCGCGCCGAGGAGATCCTGGCGCAAGAGGAGCTGGCCCCACGGCGCTGGGCCGCCCGCCTGGCTCCCGAGGACCTGCCGGCCTACGACGGCTTCGACATCGGTTGGGCGTACGAGCCCGGTACCGGGGTCATGGCCGGCGACTTCTACGATGTGTTCGCCACGGGACCCAACCGCCTGGCAGTCTTCATCGGCGACGTCGCCGGTCACGGTATCGAGCCGTCGATCACCGCCTTCCAGGTGAAGCACGTCCTGCGGATCTTCCTCCGCCAGTACCGTGACCCTAGCCAGGCACTCGAGGAGATCAACAAGACGCTCCTCACGATGGGCCGCCCCGAGGACATGGTCTCGGTGAGCATCCTCGTTTTCGACACCGTGGCAGGCACTTTGCGCCATGCCTCGGCGGGGCACCCGCCGGCACTGGTCTGGCACCAAGGTGAGGTGATACCGCTCCACGCGACCGGCCCCCTGCTCGCGCTCGACCCCGAAGGCACCTACTTCTCCCGCGACATCCCCCTCGAAGTGGGCGACCTCGCTGTGCTCTATACCGATGGGTTGACCGAAGCCCGTTCGGGCGGCCAGCTCTTTGGAGAGGAACGAGTGGCTCAGTCCATCCGCCGTGACCCGGGCCAGGACACGACGGTCATCTGCAAGACCCTGCTCGAGGCGGCGCGCGACTTTGCCTCGCCTTTAGTCGACGACGTGGCGATCCTTGCTATACGGAGGGTCTGAAGCATCAGCTGGCTCGCCGCCGCACCCTGAGCTTGAGCGGCGCCGGTCCGAGGCTGAACGCCTCACGCAGGGAACGTTCGAGATAGCGCAGGTACGGCGCCGGGAGGGTCTTGTTGGCGAACAAGGTCAGCGTCGGAGGGTCGGTGGCCCCTTGAACGGCGTAGAGGACCTTTACCCCGCCGGGGGCCGGGTGGGCTGCCTGGGCCCGGGCAACAGCCCGGTTGAGCTCCCCGGTCGGGATGCGCCGGCGGTACGCCTCGGACGCGTCGGCTAGTGCCGGGTAGAGCCGGTGGAGGTTGCGACCGGTCCTCGCGCTCACCTCTAGCGCCGGCGCGTAGGCGATGAACCCGAGCATCTCGGCCACATCAGCGCGCACTTTGTCCTTCGCCTCGGCGCGGATCAAGTCCCACTTGTTCAAAACGACGACGATCGGGTTGCCGGCGGCATCGACCCGTTCCGCCAGGCGTTGGTCCTGGCGGGTCACACCCTCCGACGCGTCGATGACGAGCAGCGCTAGCTGCGCTCGGTCGATCGCCTGAAGGGCTCGCACCATCGAGTAGTACTCGGCGCCCTCCGACTCCTTGGTTCGCCTGCGCAACCCGGCCGTATCCACGAATCGGATCAGCCCGTCCGGCGTCTCTACGACGGTGTCGATCGCGTCGCGGGTCGTGCCCGGCGCGTCGTGGACGATCGAGCGGTCGTCACCCACGAGGCGGTTGAAGAGCGTGGACTTGCCTACGTTGGGCCTGCCCACGATGGCAACCGAGAGGGCCTCTCCGTATTCCCCTACGCCTTGGGCGGAGGCCTCTTCACCACCTGCCGCCAGCCCAGCGAGCTCGCCATGTACCTCGCCCTGCTCCGGCGCCGACACAGCCACGTCCGATGGGCCAGCCACGTCCGATGGGCCAGCCACGTCCGATGGGCCAGCCACGTCCGATGGGCCAGCCACGTCCGATGGGCCAGCCACGTCCGACGGGC
>JAJYMM010000072.1 GCA_021787035.1 Actinomycetes bacterium | reverse complement strand
GGCCGGCGGGGGGTTGCCAGGTGAGCGTGACCTGCCCGTCGCCCGCGACCGCCGACAGGCCGGCAGGGCTGACGGTCCCTGTCGCGGGGAGCGGCGCGCTTGCACCCGAGAGGCTCTGGTCATGGTGGAACATCGGCCACGTGCCGGGGCCAACGGCGGCGGTCCCGCTCGAGCCAGTGACCTCATAGTGCAAGATCACGCCATGGTTGTACCCGTTGTAGCCGGCGATCGTGATACCGGCCGCGCCGTTGCGGTCGGCGGTGACGAGCGGGGCGTTTTGGAACCCGAAGGGCGACCCCGGCAGGTAAGGCTCCCTCCCGCCGAGCACCGTCACTTCCGAGCAGGTCTCGGGGCTGGTCGTGCATGCGAACACAAAGACGCCCTGGGTGGTGGGCACGAGCAGGTCCTCTGCCCCCGAGCCCGAGAGGTTGGCCGTGACGACGGACCCGATCACGCGTCCTGGGAGGTTTTGCGACTGCCAGATGGTGGCACCCGTAGCCCCGTCAAGCACATATACCGACCCGCCGGAACTGCCGGAGTCAGTGCCCTCCACGACGTCTGTCTGGCCGGTGCCGAACACGTCCGCCAGCGCCGGGGAAGAGCCCGTGAGGCCGTCGAGGGTGTCGGACCAGACGAGCTGGAGGCGGTTCGTGAAGGCCTTCAGCGTGTCGGTGTCGCTCGCCCCCTTGAAATACGAGCCGGTGCCCACCACGATCCCGGGCTGGCCACCTTGGAGGAAGTCCCCGACCGCCGGCGAGGAGTCGACCTCCTGGTTGGTGTTGTAGTCATAGAGGAGCTGGCCACCGGCGTTCAGGATCCGCACGTGGCCCCCGTTCGAGTAGGCCTGGCCTATCGCTAGCCCGGCCGTAGACGCTCCGCCCACAACGAGCTCCTGCTGGCCGTCTCCGTAGAGGTCTGCTGCGGCGGCCGTCGAAAACACGCTGTCGGCGTCAAAAAACGGCCAGCCCGAAAGAGCGCTCCCTCCGGCGGCGCTGAGCGCGTAGGAGAGCTGGCCGAGCGAGCCAGCGGACACGGCGGTCGTCCCTTGCAAGTTGGCCACGGTGAGCGACGCCTGCACGCCGGTGGCAACTTTGGAGAACGGGCCCGAATGGAGCACGGAGTAGTTCCAAAGCGGGCTGCCCCCTGGCTTGTAAGCGTAATACCCGCCCACGTCTGGGTGCGCAGCGTTGCCCGCGCCCACGAAGACCGAGTCGTAGGGGCTGGCGGAGAGGACGGCGACGGAGGGCGTCGAGTCGATAGGCGCGCCGACGTTGACCGGCCAGCCCCCTACCGCTCCGCCGTCTGCTAGGTGGTACGCGTACAGGTAGCCGGCCCGGTCCCCCACGACCACCGAAGGGCCGGTGGCGTCGAGGCTGGCCACCATTGGCGACGACAGGGCGATCGGGTTGCCCTGGTCGGGAAGCGCCGAGCTGCACCCGCCTGGAGCTGCGCACCCGCTGCTCGCTCCCTTTGCCCACTCCAGTACGAAATTAGAGGCCGAAAGGCCGCTCTGCGCCGCCGCTCGGCGCCCCACGATGCCAGTCGCCCCAGCCCACACGCAGCCGAGCGCGCCCAGCAAACCCGCAAGCGCGACCGCGCGACCGCGCCGGCTCACAGGGGGGCCCGCCGTTCCAAGAACATCCGTCCACAGTTGCAGCCCGCTCAACACCGGCGCAAGCAGCCGCCTGAGAGGCCTTCAGCCAGCCCGCGGGCAACTTGCAGCTGGGAGCTGCCGGGCCCAAGATTGTCCCCCAGTGGTACATCGGCGCGGGGCGGGCGCGGCACTCGGGGTTGCAGCGGTGGCAATGTCTCTTGGCGCCCCGGGCCTCGGCCCTCTCGTGGCGGGGCGTCTCGTGGCGGGGCATCTCGTGGCGGGGCGTCTCGGGCCGGCGTCCCTCACGCCTCCCACGGCCATGGGCTCCCAGCTGAGCACCCCTTACCCCATCCCGGCGCCGGCGGTCCAGCCGGAACCTTGCCCCCCGCCGCCGCTCCCACCGGGCCCTCCCCCGCCACCCCTGCCGAGCCCGGCCGTGCCCACGTCGCGCGTGCCGTTGGTCAAGGCCGCGCCCACAAGGCGGGTCTCGTTGGCCGCCGTGGCTGGGAAGGGGATCTGGGTAACGGACTTCCCGGGGGGCCACGTCGACGTCGCGCAGGTCGTGGCGACCGCCCGCCTGGCCCACCTCAACCAGATCTGGGTGCGGACCGGAAGCAGCCAGGACGGCTTCTACGGCGGGCCTCTCCTACGCCAGCTCGTCCCCGCCGCGCATGCTGCGGGTATCTCCGTTGTCGCCTGGGACTTCCCGACCCTGTCGGACCCCGCGGCTGACGCAGTCCGCGCTTTGGACGCGTTGCGTGCCGGCGCCGACGCCTTCAGTCCTGACATCGAGGCAGCCGCCGAGGGTACTTACCTGTCGGTTCGCAGGGCCCGCTACTACCTGTCCCTCGTGCGGCATTACGCGGGTTCCCACCCCGTAATCGCGACGGTCCCGGTGCCAGACAGTTACTGGGTCAAGTTCTACCCCTACAAAGCTGAAGCGCCCTTCGTCAACGCCTTCGCACCGATGGTCTACTGGGACTGCACCAAGCCCAACATTGCCGTCGAGCAAGCGATCCATTACCTAGCGCCCCTCCGCCCGGTCGCGCCGATAGGGCAAGACTTCAACATGGCCTCCGAAGGAGGCCGCCATGGCCTGCCGTCACCGCTCGAAATCTGGAGCTTCCTCTACGCGGCCCACAGGTTCGGCGCGGTCGGGGCGAGCCTCTACGACATCGAAGACGGCGGCCTGCCCCAGCTAGAGGCGCTCGCCGCCTACCCTTGGCGGCCAAGCGGGTTAGTTTCGGGCCGTGGACGAACTCGCACTCGCTAGCTACCTCGAAGGTTCAAAGGACCGCATCCTCGCGAGCCTCGTAGAGTGGCTGAAGATCCCATCGGTCTCTGCCGACCCCGACCACGCCACCGACGTGCGCGCCTCCGCGGAGATGTGCGCCGGTTTCCTCCGCGAGGCAGGGTTCCCGGCCGTGGAGCTCCTGGAAACGGGGGGCCACCCTGCCGTCTACGCAGAGTGGCTCGGCGCCGGCGAAAGTGCCCCGACCGTGCTCGTGTACGGCCACACGGACGTGCAGCCGGGGGACCCGATCGAGGAGTGGGACTCGCCTCCGTTCGAGCCGCGCATCTCGGGCGACGTGCTCTCAGGCCGCGGCGCGAGCGACGACAAGGGCCAAGTCCTCATGCAGATAGAGGCGGCCCGTGGCCTCCTGTCCGATCGCGGCGAGCTCCCTGTCAACTTGAAGGTCCTCTTCGAGGGCGAAGAGGAGGTGGGCAGCCCGCACTTCGAGGCGCTCTTGGAGGCGGGCCTCGAGAGGTTTGCGGCAGACGTCGTTGTCGTCTCGGACGCGACGATGGAGGCCCCCGACATCCCGACGACGGCAGTGGGTATGCGAGGCCTCGTAGCCTTCGACGTGGTGGTCCGCACAGCGCCGGCCGACCTGCACAGCGGGATCTGGGGAGGCACGGTCCCAAACGCCGCCCTGGTCGCCGCCCGCATGGCATCCGCCCTCCACGACGAGCGCCGCCGTGTCGCCGTCCCGGGCTTCTACGACGACGTGCGCGAGCTTTCCCCCGAGGAAGCGGCCTCTCTCAACGCGATCCCCTTTGACGAGGCCGAGTTCCGCCGCACGGCGGGTGTCGCCTACCTGGAGGGCGAGGAAGACAGGACGCCACGGGAACGCACGAGTACCCGCCCCACGGCCGAGCTCGTCGGCATCCACTCCGGCTACGGTGGGCCGGGCATGAAGACGATCGTCCCGGCGACCGCCAATTTCAAAGTTGCGATGCGCCTCGTGCCGGACCAGGAGCCCGACAAGGTCGCCGAGGCGTTCCGGCGCTGGGCGCAGGACCAGGCGCCAGAAGGGGTCGAAGTCACGCTCACGAAGTTCGGCGGGGTGGCGCCCATGGTCACCCCTGCCGACAGCCCCGCCTTGCGCTGCCTCTCACGTGCCGTGCAGAAAGTGTGGGGAAAGGAGCCACTTCTTGAGCGGATCGGGGGCAGCGGCCCAGAGGAAGCGCTCGGACGGGTACTAGGGGTGCCCGTCATTTCCTTCGGCATAGCCCTCCCGGGCGACCGCTTCCACGCCCCCAACGAGACCCTCTCGCTCGCTCAGCTCTGGCGCGGGTTGCTCGCGGCCGGGGAACTGTTGATCGAGCTCGGTTCCCTAAAGGCTCCTCAGTAGAGGCGACCGCGTGACCAAGAAAACGGCTCCCAACAAGGAGATCCAGGCAGGGAAAGCCGAAAAGCCCACGAAACGCTGGCGCCTTGTGCCACTTGACGCCCACGAGTGGGTCAGCTTCGAAGATCCGGCCGAAAGGCGCACCTGGCGCTTCGACGTCACTTTCTTGCTCTCCAATTGGCAGTGCATTTACGGGCACGGTTGCCAGGGGGTACTGACCGCGCCAGCACCGGACCTGGCCGAGGGGTGCTGCAGTTACGGCGCCCATTTCACAGACGCGGAGGACCTCGCCCGCGTCAAAGCCGCCGCGGCGACGCTCACAGCCGAGCAGTGGCAGTTCGCCGGCCCAGGGCGCCGTGGAGGCGTGACCCGCCGCGCGTCGGGCCAAGTGGCAGTGACCCGTCTCGTAAAAGGCGCCTGCATTTTCCTCAATAGGCCTGGCTTCCCGGGAGGACCGGGCTGCGCCCTCCATCGAGCCGCCTTAGAAAGGGGCCAAGAACCGATGGAGCTGAAACCCGATGTCTGCTGGCAGCTACCGCTCCGTCGTGAAGACGTCACCGGCGACGACGGCTCCGTCACCTCGACCGTCGGCCAGTGGGAAAGGCAGCACTGGGGAGCGGGTGGCGAAGAGTTCGCCTGGTGGTGCACCGAGGCTCGGGAGCCGTTTTCAGCTACCACCCCCCTCTGGCGCGAGATGCGCCGGGAACTGGAGGCTTTGGTGGGCCCGGACGTCTTCGCCCTCATCGCCGCCTACCTAGAGGCGAGGGAAGCGACCGGCTCCGTGCTCCCGCACCCCGCCGCCCGCTAGCTCCTAAAACCGCAGCGGCCCCACCTCCACGCGGACCCGCCCGGACGGCCGGCGGGCCGCGGCGAGAGCTGCGGCGAGCGACGCGTGGTCGGGTGCTCGCACGACAAAACGGTCCTCTCCCAGTTGGCTCCGTTCCACGCCGGCCCCCAGGGACTCGGCCATCTCGGCCGCGCCTGGACCAGAGAGGAGCGCGAGCGCAGAGAACGGGGGGAGCCGCAGCTGGCGCCGGACCGGCCCCTCGGCCTCTGCGAGGCGGCCTGGGTCGGCTAGGAGCGCTGCTTTTAGGACCGGGTGAGACGGAGTTCGGGTCTGGACGAGCACGCGCCCCGCTCGCCCCCCGACGAGGCGGGAAGCACGGGCCAAGAGCGCAAGGGCCTCTTCGCCGGCGCGGTAGCGCGGCGCGAGCAGTTCCTGGTCGAAGTCCAAGAAGGCGATGGCAGCGGCGCCGCCGGCGCTTTGCAGCTCGGCTTCCCGGTAAAGGATGGTCTCGGTCCCGACCACTACAGGCGCGTCGGGCAAAGGGCCGCTGCCCGCCGACACCTCGCCGACAGGGCGCCCAGCGAGCGCTTCCAGCTGGCCTCGCACGCCAGCGACCCCGAGGCGGAGCGCCCGGAGAGCCGTGGAACCACACCTGGCGCAGACGACGGGCCGCACCTCCCCGCAATGGCGGCACTCTAGGAGCTCCCCCGTCGCGTCCGTGCCGCCGGTCATCGCCACGGCGGAGCCACAGCGCTCGCACGTGGCGAGCTCCCCGCATGCCCCGCAGCCGACCAACTGTGCCCGGCCCTTGCGGTTGAGCACGCATGCCACGCGACCGCCCCCGCGAAGAAGCGCGACGAGCTGCCTGGAAAAGAGGCCGGAACGAGGGTCCTCCCGGCGCCGGTCGACGACCTGGAGGGCAGCCCAGCCCGCGCGTTCCTCGTCGCGGCTCGGGAGGTGCGTGTGGCTTGCCGCGGCCAAAAGTTCGAGAGTGGGACAGGGGGTGACCCAGAGACATGGGGCACCTGAACGTAAGGCGCGCTCGGCCGCGACCGCCGCGGCTCCCCACGCCGGCGATTGCCCCTGGACGTAGGCCTCGTCGTGGGCATCCAGCACAACGACCGAAACCATCCCCGGGCACGGCCCCCACGCTGCCCCACGCGAGCCGATCACGACCCGCGCCCCGGCGCGCGCCTGTGCCCACTCCTGCGGCAGCAGCGCGACGCCCACCCCCCTGGCCCGCAGGAGAGCGGCGCCGGACTCAGCACGCGCTGTGGTCGGGACGAGCACCAGCACTGGCCCGCGCTCCGCCGCCGCCAAGACGAGCTCCATCGCGCTCGCCGCGGGCGGGAGCCTTAGTACCTGTGCCCCCGCGCCACCCGCACGCCAAGCCTGAGCAAACAGGTCGGCCCCAGTTCGACGACCGCTACGCTCCCCTGGTCCCGTAACGGTCCTGCCTGCACCGTCGGCTGTGGCCGGCGCTAAGGCTCGGCCTCCAGCCGGGTTGTGGCCAAGAGCCGGCGCCGGTAGCGCTCTCACCGCGACCTGGGCCGAGGCGGTGACGAGGAGCGAGCGCCTGCGGCCCGCCCACCACCATGCCGCCCAAGACGCGAGGTCGATGAGTGCCGGCTCCGGGCCCCAACCGCTCACCTTGGCGAGCGGCCGGAGCCCCAGGCCAGGTGGTGCCTCTACCGGGAACGCGAGCACCCAGCCGCGAACCTTTCGTCCCCGCAAGGGGACGCGGACGACCGAGCCCGGGCGCAGTTCCCCTGCCATTTGCGCGGGGACCGAGTAGTCGAGCTCCTTGTCGAAGCCGGCTACGTCGGGCAAGACCCTGGCGACCAGGACCGGCTCCTGTGAAGCCTGGCTAGGTGGAGGCGCGCCCAAAACCAACAACCGGCAACGAGCGGGCTGGGCCCCCGGGGGCTCTTTTTCCCCTAGAGCCCAACCGCCTGCTTGAACTCGGCCAACCGGCTGGTCACCTCCCAGGTGAGCTCCTTGTCGGGACGGCCGAAGTGCCCGTACGCCGCCGTGCGCCGGTATATGGGGCGGCGCAGGTCGAGATCCCTAATTATGGCCGCAGGACGGAGATCGAAGACCTCGTCTACCGCCTTTTCGATCCGAGCCGGGTCGACCCGCTCGGTGCCGAAGAGGTCGATCATGAGCGACACAGGCCGGGCGACGCCGATCGCGTAGGCAACTTGCACCTCGCAACGCGTGGCTGCCCCGGAGGCAACTATGTGCTTGGCCACCCACCGGGCCGCGTAAGCGCCGGAGCGGTCGACCTTGGAGGGGTCTTTGCCCGAGAACGCGCCCCCGCCGTGGCGGGCCGCCCCCCCGTAGGTATCGACGATTATCTTCCTCCCGGTGAGACCCGTGTCCGCGCTCGGGCCGCCGTGCTCGAAACGGCCAGTCGGGTTGGACATGATCAGGTAGCCATCGTCTGCGTACTCGGGAGGGACTATCGGCGTGACAACGTGGTCGCGCAGGTCGGGCTTGAGAAGGGTCTCCAAGTCGACGTCGGCCCGGTGCTGGGTGGAGACAAGCACCGTCTGGAGACGGACGGGCCGGCCGTCTTCGTACTCGAAGGTCACCTGCGTCTTGCCGTCGGGGCGGAGGTAGGGCATCAGGCCAACCTTGCGCACCTGGGCCAAGCGCTGGGCGAGACGGTGGGCGAGCCAGATCGGCACGGGCATCAAGTCTTCGGTCTCGTCGCACGCGTAACCGAACATCATCCCCTGGTCGCCGGCGCCCTGACCGAAGAGGGCGTCTTCACCCGACACGCCTTGGCGCACCTCGTAGGCGTTGTCCACCCCCATCGCTATGTCCTCGGACTGCTGCCCGATAGACACCGACACCCCGCAGGTGAGCCCGTCGAAGCCCACGTCCGAGCTGGTGTAACCGATCGATGAGACAACCTCCCTCACGATCTGGGGGATCTCGACGTACGCCTCGGTCGTGATCTCCCCGGCCACGACTACCAACCCGGTCGTGAGGAGCGCCTCGCAGGCGACGCGCGCAAAGGGGTCCTGGCCCAAGATGGCGTCCAGGATGGCGTCTGATATCTGGTCGGCCATCTTGTCGGGGTGGCCCTCGGTCACCGATTCGGAGGTGAAAACCCAGCGTCTCAAGTTGCAGGCTCCTTTTTAAGGCTTGTCGTCGGCTCGGTAGTGATGAGCGCCGTCTTAGAGTTTTGCAGCTGCGGTGGCCGGTTGGCGGCGAGGGCCCCCTCTATGGCGTCGGCCAGGTTCCTTGCGAGGGAGCGCTTGGCCACCAGGCCGACCTCGACGGACCGCTCACGCGACACGATGAAGGCGCTCGAGTACTCAGAACCGAAGCCGGCGCCTGGCCGTCCCACCTCGTTGGCCACGATCAGGTCGGAACCCTTCGCCTCCAGCTTTGCCCGGCCCAGCTCCGCGAGCTCGGCGCCGCGCGCCGTCTCGGCCGCAAAGCCGACGAGCACCTGTCCCGGTCGCCTGCGCGACCCGAGCTCGGAGAGGATGTCCATGGTCGGCACGAGCTCGACTGAAAGTGGGCCCGCCGACTTCTTCAGCTTCCGCCCGGCAGCCGCCGCGGGCCGGTAATCGGCAACTGCCGCTGCCATCACCACCACGTCGGCGTCGCTCGCCGCACCGAGGACCGCCTCCGCCATCTCGCCAGCAGTCTCGACCTCGACGAGCGTCGCCCCAGGAGGCGCCGCCAGCGAGGCCGAGCTGACCAGGGTTACTTGCGCTCCCCGTCGGAGCAGCTCGGCAGCGACCTCGTACCCCTGCTTGCCGGAGCTCCTGTTGCCTATGTAGCGCACCGGGTCGATCGGCTCGCGGGTACCGCCGGCGCTGACGACCGCCCTCGCGCCGGCGAGCGGGCCGCGCCGTGAGGCCCCGAGCAGGCCCTCCGCCGCAGCGACGATGGCCTCTGGCGCAGGGAGACGGCCCTTGCCCATGTCGCCACCGGCCAGGCGCCCTTCGTCGGGCTCGAGCACCGAGGCGCCCCGCCGGCGCAGTAGCGCGACGTTGTCTTGGACGGCTGAGTGCTCCCACATCTCGGCGTGCATGGCTGGGCAGAGCAGCACGGGCGCCCTCGTGGCAAGGAGCGTCGCCGTGAGCAGGTCGGAAGAGATGCCACACGCGTAGCTCCCGATCAGCCGAGCCGTCGCCGGGGCGATGACGACGAGGTCCGCCCTCCTGGCGAGGGCTATGTGCGGCACCGGGTCGCCCGCGCCTACCCCGGCACCAGCATCGCCAGGGAACAGCGCCACTCGGGCCGGCTCGCTGGCAAGGGCGCTAAAGGTAAGGGGCCCGACGAAGCGCGTTGCCGCTCGCGTCAGGACCGGAAGGACCAGGGCACCGGCGTCTGAGAGCCGCCGGCACACTTCGACCGCCTTGTAGGCCGCTATCCCCCCGCAGACGCCGAGCACGACGGTCTTGCCGCTGAGCGCAACGTTCGCGTCTGCAGCGGGGCCGGTCATGCTCGAAGGCTACAACGCCCCGAGTAGGGGGCCCCGGCTAGTCGAGCCACCCGACCAGGCCGAGCGGTCCCCCTAGACCGCTGGCGCTTCCTCCGCGGCCTTCTCGTCCACTCGGTGGTAAGTGATCTTGCCGGCGGCGATCTCTTCGAGCGCGATGGACAGCGGCTTGCGGGAGATCGAGGTCACCTGCGGCGGGACGATAGAGCCAAGTCCCTCACCCAGCTGGTTGAAGTAAGAGTTGACCTCCCGCCCTCGCCTTGCGGAGAGGGAGACGAGGGTGAACTTGGAGTCAACCTTGTCGAGCAGGGACTCTATCGGCGGGTCCATCATCGTCGGCTTGAACTCTGCCAAGTGCTGGCTCTCCTATCGCTCGTTTTCGTTTCCGCTGTCGCCCACGGTTACCGCACCTGCAGAAGCGCGCTCGCGCAGGCCACGGTAAGTGTCCACTATACCGGCAAGCTCCCTCGCAGCCCTTTCTAGGTCGTCGTTCACCACGACGTGGGTAGCCATGGCACGCCCCTCGCGCTCCTCCTGCTCGCCGACCTCAAGACGGCGAAGGACGTCACGTTCGTCGTCCCCTCTCGCGCGAAGACGCTGCGCCTGGACCTCCCTGGACGGCGGCGAGACGAGGACGAGGACGGCGTCGGGGTAAGCCGCCTTCACTTGCTTGGCACCCTGCACTTCTATTTCGAGCACGATGTCGTCGCCGTCAGGAGCAGCGAGGGTCGGCGTCCCATAGAACTGCCCATTGGCAGCGAACTTCGTCCATTCGACGAAACCGCCAGCTGCGACCTTCGCGAGGAAGGTCTCGGGGTCGGTGAAGACGTATGCGTCGGTCGGCTCGTTTGGACGTCGTGGCCGTGTGGTCCACGAACGCGACAGCCACAAGTTCCGGCGCAGCTCAAGCAAGCGTCCGACGAGCGTCCCCTTGCCGACGCCACCAGCGCCGAGAACCACAAAAACGAGCGGCTCGCTCACTTCGCGAGCACCCACCGCCGCTCTCCTCGCCCCCCGGCGAGTCCTTGCGTGAGAACCCTCGCCAGCCCGCGCTCCCCTCGTCCGCTCCGGGAGACCGTCCCCACTGGAGTCAGGCAAAAGCCGGCCCTCGTCGGCCGCGCGCGCCAGCGGCACGCCGGCCCGGGTACCTCCAGGACCGCTCTCAGCCCAGCTTTTCGAGCAGCTTGCGCCGCTGTTGCTCACCGAGGCCTTGGACGCGCCTTGTATCTGAGATTCCCACCTCGTCCAGAGCCCTGCGTGCCTTGACCTTGCCGAGGCCCGGGAGGCTCTCAAGCACGGTCAGAACCTTCATCTTGCCGATGACCTCGTCCCTCTGCCCTTGGTCGAGCAGTTCCTTCAGGGACACGGAACCCATCTTGAGACGGTCCTTGAGCTCGGCGCGCTGCTTGCGGACAGCAGCGGCCTTCTCGAGGGCAGCCTGTCTTTGATCTGCGGAAAGAGCGGGCGGCAAAGGCATGGAGGGCACCCTAGCGCGTCCTGAGAGGCGATGTGGCCATGCACGGGCACCAAGCCGGCACCCGTCCTCAGTTCCGCCCTAGCCCTGCTAGCAGGTCCGCTACCACTGCTTCCGCCGCACGCTCGGGGTCGTCGGCCGCTGTGACAGCGCGGCCGACCACGAGCAGGTCGGCACCAGCACGCACCGCCGCCGCAGGAGTAGCGGATCGGCCCTGGTCATGGGTGCTGCCCCCGGCAAGGCGAATGCCCGGGACCACGGTCAGGAGCGACGGGGCGGCGGGCTTGGCCACGGCCAGGTCGGACGCAGCGCAGACGATACCCCCGCAGCCCGCCTCCGCACAGAGGCGCGCACGCTCGGCCACCAGCCCGGCCGGCGGTTCCTTCTCGCTCGTCAGCACGGTTACTCCAAGCACGGCGGGACGCGGCAGCCCGGCTTGCTCGGCACCCTCGGCGAAGCCCTCGACCCCTGCCATGACCGACGCCTCCCCGGCCGACGCGTGCACGGTCAGGTACCTGGCGCCAAGAGCGCCGAGCACCCTTGCGGCCCGGTACGTCGTGTTGGGTATGTCCGCCAGCTTCAGGTCTAGAAAAACGTGGAATCCCTGGCCGACGAGCTCGGCGACGGTGCTCGGACCGGCCGCGCTCCAAAGCTCGAGCCCGACCTTGGTCACGCCAAAGATCCCTCGCATCCTCAAAGCCCAACGCATGGCCAGGACAGAGTCATCGAAGTCCAAGGCCAGCACGAGCCGCCGGCGCAGCTCGTCGGGCAGGCCACCTGTTGTCCCATCAGCCTCGACCACGTGCTGTCACCTCCCAAGGTGCTGCGCCGAACGAGAGGCCAGGCGCGAGCCCCGCCGGGACGAGCTGGTCCACTGGGACGAGCTGGTCCACTGGGACGAGCTGGTCCACTGGGACGAGCTGGTCCACTGGGACGAGCTGGTCCACTGGGACGAGGGGCGCCCTTGGTACGGGAGACTTATGAGAGACCACGCTTGGGGGAGGCACTGCGCCAACGGTACTCAACGCTCGACGCCCCGGCGGCCGAGGTCGCCCACGCGATCGACCCCATGAACGGCGCACCATTGCTCGAGCTCCCCGAGCACCCTTCGCGGGGCCTGCGGGTCCGCAAAGGTCGCCGTTCCCACCTGCACGGCGTCTGCCCCCGCCGCGAGAAGCTCGGCAGCGTCGTAGCCAGTCGTGACGCCGCCGACGCCGACTATGGGCACCGAGGGAAAAGCCCGCCGGCACTCGTAGACGGCCCGGACGGCAACGGGGTGAAGCGCCGGCCCCGACAGGCCACCTCCACCACCCCCGAGCCTCGGCTTGCCCGTGAGGGGGTCGACTGCCATCCCGAGGAGAGTATTGACAAGCGTCAGGCCCGTGGCCCCAGCCGCCAGGACAGCACCGGCGATCCCGGCCAAGTCGGAGACGTTGGGCGAAAGCTTTGCCCAGAGAGGTAACCCGCTCCCCTCCAACCCCCTCACAAGCGCTGCGATAGCCCCGCCCGCCGCTTCCGGGGAGTGGGCGAACATGCGCTCGCGATCCTCGACGTTCGGGCAGCTGACGTTGGCCTCGACGGCCACGATGCAACGCCCCGCCGGCGTGGCCCCGACGGCGGCAACAGCACGCCGGCCGACCTCCTCGTAGCCGTCAGGCGAACGCGCCCAGACGCTCACCACGACCCTCGCCCCCGCCTTCGCCAAGGCGGGGAGGTGTTCCGTCGCCCACGCGTCGACACCGGGGTTCTGCAGACCGACGCTGTTCAACATCCCGGCGGCCGCAGGCAGCAGGCGCGGGGGCGGGTTTCCCTCCCAAGGGCCTGCCGAGAGCGACTTCACGACCACCGCGCCGAGGGACGACAGGTCGAAGTAGTCGCCGAGCTCAGCCCCGTGCCCCGCCGTCCCCGAGGCCGTCATCACGGGGTTGGGCAGGGCGAGCCCGCCGACTCGGGCCGACAGGTCAACCGGCTTGCGCACCGCCTTTCGTTGGTGCCCTCTTTTCATTGGTGCCCGCGCTCGCCGGCGCCGGCCCTGCCCGGCCGGCCGTGGTGCTCCTGGAGCGCCTTCACCGTAAAGGGCCGCCCGGCGCGCTCTTCGACGCCGGCCGCGGCGGCCCGGGCCGCCGCCACCGTGGTGAGCAACGGCACCTTGTACTGGCGCGCAGCTTGGCGGATGTACGCCCCGTCCGCGCGAGGGCCGCGGCCTCGGGGCGTGTTCACCACAAGCTGCACCTTCCCCGAACGTATGAGCTCCACCGCATCCATTGGCTCCCCGGCATCCATTGGCTCCCCGGCATCCATTGGCTCCCCGGCATCCATTGGCTCCCCGGCGCGCCGCCCAGGCGACTCCTCGTAGCGGCGCACGTCCGCGGCCCCGTCGGGCGCAGTCACTTTCGCGACGGAGGTCGCCACGGGGATGCCGGCTTGCTCCAGGTATGCCGCCGTGCCTTCCGTGGCCGCGATGGCGAAGCCGGCGTTCACGAACCTCCGGGCCACATCGAGGCTCGCCGGCTTGTCCCTGTCCGCGACCGAGAAGAAAACGGTGCCGGCGCTCGCGAGGTTGTCCCCCGCCGCGAGCTGGCTCTTTGCGAACGCCAGCCCAAAGTTGGCGTCGATCCCCATGACCTCGCCGGTGGAACGCATCTCAGGGCCGAGCAAGCTGTCCGCGCCGGGGAAGCGGTCGAATGGGAGCACCGCCTCCTTCACGCTCACATAGCCAGAGACGGGATCCGAGAGCAGGCCTTCTCCGCGCAGTTCCCGCAAGGTCGCCCCGGCCATAACGCGGGCTGCGACCTTAGCGAGGGGGACGCCGGTCGCCTTTGACACAAACGGCACCGTCCTGCTGGCCCTCGGGTTGGCCTCGATCACGAAGACCGTACTTGCCGAGGCTGGGCCAGCGGGCGACGTGGTCAAGGGGGGCGGCCCGATTGGCGGTCCGCCTTGGCCTGGGCCGTGCCCGTGGGTGTTCGCCCGCTGGACGGCATACTGCACGTTGAGCGGTCCCACGACGTCCAAAGCGTCAGCAATGGCCCTCGTGTGGCTCTCTATGACTGCGACCACCTCCGCGCCGAGCGTCGGGGGCGGCACTACGCAGGCGCTGTCGCCGGAATGCACGCCGGCCTCTTCGACGTGCTCCATGACGCCGCCGATAAGAGTCTCGCCGGCCCGGTCGCGCACCGCGTCGACGTCGACTTCGATGGCGTCCTCCAGGAACTTGTCCACCAGCACCGGCCTCTCCGCTGACAAGCCTCCCTCGCGCCCCAGCGACCCGGCCACGCCCATGGCGGCCATCGCAACCCGGAGGTCCTCGTCACCGTAGACGATCTCCATCGCCCGCCCACCGAGCACGTAGCTCGGGCGCACGAGGACGGGGTAGCCCACCTTCCCGGCGATCGCGACGGCTTCCTCGGCGCTCGTAGCGGTCCCGCCTGGAGCCTGGGGTATCCCGAGGCGCTCGCAAAGACCATTCCAACGTTCCCTGTCCTCGGCGAGGTCGATCGATGCGGGCGACGTACCGAGCACGAGTTTGGGGTCGATGACCGAGGAGAGCTTGAGCGGCGTCTGCCCGCCAAGGCCCACTATCACCCCGGCGAGCCTTCCGCTTGCCGCCTCGACGTCGAGCACGTCTGCCGTGTCTTCGGCAGTGACCGGTGAAAAGTAAAGCCGGTCGCTCGTGTCATAGTCGGTCGAGACCGTCTCGGGGTTGCAGTTGACCATAACGGTGTCGAAGCCGGCGTCATGAAGCGCGAAGCTCGCCTGCACGCAGCAGTAGTCGAACTCGACACCCTGGCCTATGCGGTTGGGCCCCGACCCGAGTATCACCACGCTCGGCCGAGAAGCGGGCCGCACCTCGCTCTCGTCCTCGTATGTCGAGTAGTGGTAGGGCGTACGGGCGGCGAACTCTGCCGCGCACGTGTCCACGGTCTTGAACGTCGCAGCCACCCCTTCGCCCAACCGGGACGCCCGGACCTCAGCCTCGCTCGTTCCCCACAAGTACGCGAGCTGTGCGTCGGAAAAGCCGAGCCGCTTGGCCCGCCGCCAGTCGCGCCGGGAAAGCGAGCCCGGCCGGCCGAGTGCGGCCAAACGCGCCCGTTCCGCCCCGATCAACCCGATCTGGTCCAAGAACCACGGGTCCACGCCACTTTCGGCGTGCAAACGCTCGGCTGGGACCCCTCGCCGCAGTGCCGCCTCCAGGTGGAACGGCCTGTCCGGTGTGGCCACCGACGCCCTGGCCACCAGCTCCTCGTCGGGCAGTTCGTCGTAGAGCCGTTCCGCCGGGTCACAGTTGAGCCCGGCCCGCCCGGTCTCGAGCGAACGGAGCGCCTTTTGGAGGGACTCGGGAAAGCTCCGCCCTATCGCCATGGACTCGCCGACCGACTGCATGCGTGTCCCGAGAACGTCGGGGACGCCAGGGAACTTCTCAAACGCCCACCGCGGGACCTTTGTCACTACGTAGTCGATGGTCGGTTCAAAACTGGCCGGCGTTTTACCTGTTATGTCATTGGTTATCTCGTCCAGCCTGTAGCCAACCGCCAACCGGGCCGCGATCTTGGCTATCGGGAACCCGGTCGCCTTGGAAGCGAGGGCCGACGAGCGTGAGACCCGAGGGTTCATCTCGATCACGACCATGTCGCCACAGGACGGGTCAACCGCGAACTGGATGTTGGAGCCGCCGGTTTCCACACCGATACGCCTTATGCAGGCGAAGGCGGCGTCGCGCATCTCTTGGTACTCGGCGTCGGAAAGGGTCTGCGCCGGCGCAACGGTTATCGAGTCACCGGTGTGCACGCCCATCGGGTCGAAGTTCTCTATCGAGCAGATGACTACGCAATTGTCGGCCCGGTCCCGCATGACTTCGAGCTCGTACTCTTTCCAACCGGCGATCGACCTCTCGATCAGGATCTCCCTGATCGGGCTCGCATCGAGACCGGCGGACGCGATCTGCTCGAGTTCCCTGGAATTGCCGGCAATGCCCGTACCTCCACCGCCCAGAATGTAAGACGGCCGCACGATGACCGGGAAACCTATCCTTTCCCCGATCTCTAGCGCCTCCGCGAGGTTGTTCGCGAACCCTGAGTCGGGCACGGCCAAACCGATCTCTTTCATCGCGGAACGAAAGAGACCGCGGTCCTCTGCGGTCGCGATCGCGCTCGCCTTGGCGCCTATCATCTCGACGCCGTAGCGCTCGAGCACCCCCGCCTCAGAAAGCGCCATTGCTAGGTTGAGCCCGGTCTGGCCCCCCAGGGTGGGAAGGAGCGCGTCGGGCCGCTCTCGAGCGACTACCGACTCCAATATCTCCGGGACGAGAGGCTCGATGTAGGTCCTGTCGGCGACTTCGGGGTCGGTCATGATCGTCGCCGGGTTGGAGTTGACGAGTATGACCCGGTAGCCCTCGGCGGAAAGTGCCCGGCAGGCCTGGGTCCCCGAATAGTCAAACTCGCTCGCCTGCCCGATGACGATCGGGCCCGACCCGATCACGAGCACCGAAGAGATGTCGTCGCGCCTTGGCATTTATACGACCGCCTTCGGTGACTGGGAGCGGCCGATAAGGTCGGAGAACTCCTGGAACAAGTAACGAGCGTCATGGGGGCCGGGCCCCGCTTCGGGGTGGTACTGGACCGAGAACGCCGGGACATCCAGGCAACGCAAGCCCTCTATAACGCCGTCGTTCAAGTTTACGTGGGTGACCTCTGCTTGCCCGGAGAAAGTGCCCGGCGCGACTGCGTAGTTGTGGTTTTGGCTCGTGATCTCGACCGCGCTCGTCGAGATGCGGCGAACCGGGTGGTTGCCGCCGTGGTGCCCAAAGGGGAGCTTGTAGGTCGAAGCTCCTATCGCCTGCGCTAGGACCTGGTGGCCGAGGCAAACGCCGAACACAGGGACTCGCCCGAGAAGTTGGCGTACGGTCTCCGTGGCCCCCACCACGCCGGCAGGGTCCCCCGGGCCATTGGAGAGGAACACGCCGTCGGGGCCCATGGCAAGCACCTCTTCTGCAGGCGTCGAGGCGGGCACCACCAGCACCCTGGCGAACTCGCCCAGCTGCGAGAGGATGTGGCGCTTCATGCCGAAGTCGTAAGCGACGACGGACAGCTGGCCCGAACCGTACGCGTACGCTTTCTCGCAGGTCACCTCCCTCACCAGGTCCCGCCCTTGCGTCGGCGGCTCAGAGCGCGCGGCGCCAAGCAGGGCAGCCTCGTCGAGGCTCCCCTCGTCGCCATCCACCGGCCCGAAAGCGCCCGGCATGGCCCCGTCCTCGCGGATGAGCCGGGTGAGGCGCCGGGTGTCGACTCCCGCTATCGCCGGCAACTGGTGGCGTGCGAGCCACCCTCCAAAGCTCTGCGTCGCGCGCCAGTTGCTCGGGCGCTCAGTCAGCTCACGTACGACCACCCCCCGGCAAAAGGGCCGGCGGCTCTCGTCGTCTGCGGGCGCTACCCCGTAGTTGCCGATGTGGGGATAGGTAAACACGACGACCTGGCCGGCGTAAGACGGGTCCGTCAGCACCTCCTGGTACCCGGCCATAACGGTATTGAACACGACCTCGCCGACGCCCAAGGAACCGCCGAGCACCTCGCCCTCGAAGACCGAGCCGTCGGACATGACGAGGAGGCCGTCACGCCAACGGGGTTCAGCCGCTAGCCCGCCGGCGCTGAGCGCCCCGCCGGCGCTGAGCGGCCCGCCGGCGCTCACCTCTGGGCCTCCTCGGCCACGACGACTGGCTCGCCGGCGAAGACCGTGTGGCGGACCTTGCCCAGCAGCTCTCGTCCCGCAAAGGGCGTATTGCGGCTCCGGCTGGCGAGTTTGCCGGGTTGCACGACCCAGCGCCGGGCTAGGTCGATCACACATAGGTTGGCGGGCGAGCCCGGTGTCACCGGGCCTCCTTGGCCAGCGATGCCCCCGATGCGGGCGGGCACCCAGGACATTGCAGCGAGTACCCGTTCTAGTGGGAAATTGAGCTCGGAGAACACGACCGCGAGCGCCGTCTCCAGGCCAAGCATTCCCGGCGCGGCTTCGCACATAGACGTGTCCTTGGCCTCTTCTGGGTGCGGTGCATGGTCCGTGGCAACGACGTCAAGCGTCCCGTCGCCAAGGCCTCCGCGAAGTGCCATCATGTCAGTGAAGGTCCTTAGTGGGGGGTTGACTTTGAAGGCCGTCGAGTAGGCGGCCAGGTTGTCTTCGGTGAGCGCCAGGTGGTGCGGGGTCACCTCAGCGCTCACGGCGACGCCGCTCGCCTTGGCGGCGCGCACTGCGGCCACGGATGTCGCGGCCGAGAGGTGGAGCAGGTGGAGCCGGGCGCCGGTCACGTGAGCCAGCGCTATGTCCCGGAGCACCATGACCTCCTCGGAGACGGCTGGCCGGCCGGGGAGACCGAGCGCCGAAGAGATCGCGCCCTCGTTGACGACCCCGCTGCCCACGAGGGAAGCGTCTTCGCAGTGGTCGGCGATGACAACCCCGAGCGCCGATGCGTACTCCATCGCGCGGCGCATGAGCCCAGCGTCTTGGACGCCGGAGCCGTCGTCGCTGAAGATCTTCACCCCGAGCGCCGCAAGTTCGGCCATGGGGGCGAGCACGCGGCCTTCCCGCCCAACGGTGATGGTGCCAGCGGGCAGCACTTCACAGCATGCACCGTTGGCGAGCTGGAGCACCTGGCGCACGACTGCGGCACTGTCAGCGGGCGGCGACGTGTTGGGCATAGCGACGACGGCGGTGTACCCACCGAGCGCCGCCGCACGCGAACCCGTCTCTATAGTCTCGGCCTCCTCAGCACCGGGCTCGCGCAGGTGGGCGTGGAGGTCGACGAGGCCAGGAGCCACCACGCAGCCGCTCGCGTCCAAGACGTCAGCGCCAGCCGGCGCCCGCAGCACCCGGCCTCCCTCGACGGCGGCGATGGCGTCCCCTTTCACCAGGACGTCCGCGCGGCGCGACCCGCTCTGGTCGACAACGGTCCCGCCCGTGATGAGGAGTTGGCGTTCACGCGCCAATCGGGGCCCCCGATCCGAGTAGTAGGTAGAGCACGGCCATGCGGACGGCAACGCCGCTCGCCACCTGGGAAGTCACCAACGAAGCCGGACCGTCGGCGACCTCCGCGGCCAGCTCGACGCCACGGCGGATGGGTCCGGGGTGCATCACGAGGGCGGAAGGCCCGAGGAGCCTAGCCCGTTCGGCGGTCAGGCCGTAAGTGGCCGTGTACTCACGCAGGGAGGGGAGGTACTGGCCTTCCATGCGCTCGTTTTGGAGCCGGAGCAAGTAGGCGACGTCGCACTTCGGGAGCACGTCGTCCAGGTCGTGGCTGACCTCGGCCGGCCAGCCGTCGAGCGACGGCGGGAGCAGCGTCGGCGGGGCCACAAAGGTCACCGAAGCTCCAAGGGCGGTGAACGCGAACAGGCACGAGCGAGCCACCCGGCTGTGACGGATGTCGCCGACGATGGCCACCTGCAGCCCAGCGAACACGGCCTCACCGGCCGCGACCGTACCGAACCGGCGCCGGCGTTCCCTAACGAGGGTGAAACAGTCGAGCAGCGCCTGGGTCGGGTGCTCGTGGGCGCCATCGCCGGCGTTCAGGACCGAAGCGTCGCCAGAGAGCCAGCCGGCCACCTGCGCAGGCACTCCGGCGCAGGCGTGGCGGACGACAAAGGCGTCCACCCCCATCGCCTCGATGGTGAGGACGGTGTCCCGGAGCGACTCGCCCTTGTTGAGCGAGCTCGACGAAGACGAGAACGTCGAGACGTCGGCCGATAGGCGTTTGGCTGCCAGTTCGAAGGAGAGCCGCGTGCGCGTGGAGTCCTCGAAAAAGGCCGAAACGACCGTCTTCCCCCTGAGCGCGGGCACCCTCGGGATCGGCCTCCGGCCGACTTCCTCGAAGGTCTCCGCAAGGCGTAGCACCTCGCCGATCCCTTCGGCCCCAAGGTCACGAACGCCAAGGAGGTGCCGTCCGCTCATGAGAGGAGCCCTTCCCCACCCGTCGCCGGCTCACCCGTCGCCGGCTCACCCGTCGCCGGCTCACCCGTCGCCGGCTCACCCCTCGCCGGCTCACCCCTCGCCGGCTCACCGGTCGGTGGCTCACCCACCACCGTCTCGCGTGTCACGATGTCGCCGATCACGACCCCCTCTGCGCTCACGTCGACCATCTCGTCGTGGCGGGTGGGTAGGTTTTTGCCCACGTAATCGGGCCGGATGGGAACTTCGCGGTGACCCCGGTCCACCACGACGGCGAGCTGGACGGCCGCCGGCCGGCCCATGTCGACGAGCGCATTGAGCGCTGCCCGCACGGTGCGCCCGGTGAAGAGAACGTCGTCACACAGCACCACGAGCGCCCCATCTAGGGACACCGGCACGTTGGTCACAGCGGAGGGGACGACCGGCCGGAGGCCGAAGTCGTCCCGGTAGTAAGCGACATCCAGCACCCCAACAGGGATCTGCACTACATCACCGGCCTCCCCGATCACCCTCGCCAGCTCGTTGGCGAACCACACGCCGCCTGTCTGGAGCCCCATAAGTACCAGGCCATCGGTGCCGCGGTTGCGCTCCAGGATCTCGTGCGCTATCCGCCACGTCGCCCGCTGGATGTCGCCGGCGTCCATAACGACCGCCCGCTCCCGGAACATCGAACCCGGGGGGTACAAGAGGGCACGCTCACGCTTGCCCAATCACCTCTCCTCTCTCCCGTGCCGGCCTCACCGGACCGGCTTCACGGTCGAGTGCCGAGCTTATACTCCTCCTGGCGCAGCTCGCGGGAAATAGCAGCGAGCATCCCATTGACAAAGCCGCTCGACTCCCCCGTCGAGTACGCCTTGGCAAGCTCCACGGCCTCTGAAATGACGACGCTCGTCGGCACGTCGGGCCTCCAGCCGAGCTCGAAGGTCGCCATGCGCAAGATGGCCCGGTCCACGACGGGCATGCGCTCGAGCGACCAGTCGATGGCGTGGCGAGCGATCAGGGCGTCTATCTGGCCGGCGTGCTCCTCGACCCCAGCCACGATCTCCGTAGCGTAGCGCTGCGGTGGCACCGGCAGTTCGGCCAGGACCATGCTGACGGGCTCGTCTTTCAGGTCGGCCTCGTAAAGCAGCGAGAGCGCCCGCTCCCGGGCGCTACGCCGGCTACCGAGGGCCAACACGGGACCGTTCCGAGCGGAAGCCGTCAGGACCGGCCTAACCGCCGGCGCGAGTGAGGTACTCGCCGCTCCGGGTGTCGACCTTCACCCTGTCGCCGGGGTTGACGAAAAGCGGCACCTGCACCGTCAGGCCAGTCTCGAGCACTGCCGGCTTGCGGGCACCAGAGACACGGTCTCCCTGCAGGCCCGGGTCCGTCTGGGCGACTGTCAATTCGACGGCCGCCGGGAGGTCGATCCCGATGATCTCGCCAGAAAAGAACTGAAGGAGCGCCGAATCGCCTTCCTTCAGGAAGTTGGCTGCGCTCCCGAGGCCGTCACGTGGGGCGTTGAGCTGTTCGTAGTCAGAATTGTCCATGAAGACGTAGTTGGGGCCGTCGGCGTAGAGGAACTGCATCTCGCGCTTTTCGATGATCGCCTGGTCGAGCTTCTCGTCCGCCCGGTAGGTACGGTCGATCACGGCACCGCTTCGGACGTTTTTCAGCTTGGTCCGGACGAAGGCACCACCCTTGCCCGGTTTCACGTGCTGGAACTCGACCACCGAGAAGAGGCCTTCGGGGAGGTTGAGGGTCATCCCGTTTTTCAAGTCGTTGGTTGACACTGCAGCCATTTACCCAATCTACCTGCTGGCTGGGACCACTGTCTTCGGTGCAAGGGTGAGCAGTTCGCAGCCCGCCTCGCAAACAACGACGGTGTCTTCGACGCGCGCGCCGCCGACGCCGGGCAGGTAAACGCCCGGCTCGACGGTCACGACCTGCCCTGCCATCAAGATGTCACCGGAGCTGGCCGACAGCGCCGGTGCCTCGTGGACGAGGAGGCCCACGCCGTGCCCGGTCCCGTGCACGAAAAGCTCGCCCATGCCCGCGGCGCCCACGACCTCGCGGCAGGCCCGGTCAACCTCGGAAGCCAGCGCCCCTTCCCGGACGGCTGCCAGGCCGGCGTCCTGTGCTGCGAGCACTACCGAATAGATCCTCCCCAGTTCCGCCAGCGAGGGCGCGCCTGCGCCGACGACCACGGTACGGGTCGCGTCGGAGCAGTAACCGTCCACCCGCGCTCCGAAGTCGATCGTCACCATGTCACCCCGGACCACCTGGCGGCTTCCGGGACGGTGATGGGGCTCCGCCCCTCCCGGCCCCGACGCGACGATCGTGTCGAACGCCGGCGCCTCCGCCCCGAGGTGGCGCATCTCGGCTTCGAGCGCGACCGCCACGTCGACCTCGCTCGGCCCCCCTCGGCCTGCCGAACCTGCCTCCAACATGGCCAGCACGCGGCGGAAGGCCTCGTCGGCGACGGCGGCGGCGGCCGCGAGCCGGGCCAGCTCTTCTGGCGCCTTGCGCTCCCGGAGGCGCTCGACGACCCCCGCGGTGGCGACCAGCTCCGCCCCCTTCGCCCAGCCCTCCGACCAGGCCCGTTTCTGCGCCCAGCTCACGTGCTCTGCTTCGAGGCCGACTGACCGGCACCCTGCTGCCAGCTCCGCGAGGAGCCCGGGCTGTTCCGCCGCCGGCACGGCCTCGACCCGCACGCCCGCTCCGGCAAGGCCAGCCGTTGCCAGCTGGGCGCGCGCCGAGGTCCCATAGCGCCCATCAGTGACGAGGACGGCGCCGTCGTCCCTCACCAGCACCAGCCCCGCGGAACCGGAAAAGCCGGTCAAGTAACGCACGTTCGCCAAGCTCGACACCACCAGGGCATCGCAGCCAGCGGGGCCGAACGCTTCACGCAAGGCGCCCAGCCGGACGCTGAAGTCCTGCGCCGGCAGCCTTCCTAGGCCCACGCTCCCGCGCTCAAAAGAGGGCCACAACATCTCCTCGGCCGTCCTCGTGCCTCCTCCTCTAAAGCTAGGTGGCAGGCTAGAGCGCCATGGACGAGACCACCGAGCGCCGCGGGCCAACCGCGCGGCTCCTCCTCTCCGCCCCCGACCGGCCCGGCCTCGTTGCCGCCGTCGCCGAGTTCATCTACCGCCACGGGGGCGACGTGACCGCTGCCGACCAGCACACCGACGAGGAGGAGGCCATGTTCTTCCAGCGAGTCGAGTTCCGCCTCGACGGCTTCGGGCTCTCCCGGCCCGAACTGGAGGAGGCCTTCGCTCAAGTAGCCGTGCCCCTCGACATGACCTGGGCCGTGCGCTATTCCGACGAACCCCGCCGTGTCGCCGTGCTCGTGTCCCGCCAACCCCACTGCCTGGTAGACCTCCTCGGCCGCTGGTACGCCCACGAGCTCCCCGGCCAGCCGGTGCTGGTCGCCTCCAACCACTCAGACCACGCCGGCCTGGCTACCAGCTTCGGCCTCCCCTACCACCACTTGCCCGTGACCAAAGACACCCGCCTGGCCCAGGAGGGGCAGCTCCTGGAGCTCCTTTCGGGCGCCGGCGTGGAGCTCGTGGTGCTCGCCCGTTACATGCAGATCCTCTCGCCGCAGGTGATCGACGCCTACCCCTCGAAGGTGATCAACATTCACCACTCGTTCCTCCCGGCGTTCTCGGGCGGCCAGCCCTACCACCAGGCCCATGCCCGTGGCGTGAAGCTGATCGGGGCGACAGCGCACTACGCCACGGCCGAGCTCGACCAGGGACCGATAATCGAACAGGACACCGCCCGCGCCACCCACAGGGACGGCGTCGCCGACCTCGCCCGCATCGGGAGGGACCTGGAGACGGTCGTGCTCGCCCGAGCGGTCCGGCTCCACCTGACCGACCGCGTGCTCGTCCATGGGCGAAAGACGGTCGTCTTCTAAAGTTTTCTAAGCCCGGGTTGCGGGGCGCTTGGCGGCGGGCGGCGCCTACCGGCGGCTCGCCCTGAGGATCGCCGCCACCGCCTCTATGGCCAGGCGGTACCCGTCCCCGCCAAAACCGGCGATGACCCCCGTTGCCACCGGTGTGACCACCGAACGGTGCCGCCAAGGCTCGCGCCGGCCCGGGTTGGTCAGGTGGAGCTCGATCACCGGTCCTTCGAAGGCCGCCAGGGCATCGTGGAGGGACCACGCGTAGTGGGTGAGCGCGCCGGGGTTGATGACGACGGCCACCGCTCGGCCTCGGGCGCCGTGCACGGCCTCCACTAGGGCGCCCTCGTAATCGGACTGGACGTGTTCGACCGCCAAGCCGTACTGGCCGGCAGCCATCGAGGCCCGGCTCACGTGGTCTGCCAGGTTGTCCCGCCCGTAGATCTCGGGCTGGCGCTGACCGAGAAGGTTGAGGTTGGGCCCCGAAAGGAGCAGCACTAGCGGTTCCGGGCCTTCGTCGCGCTCGGGCTTCTCGGGGCCGTCGGGCTTGCCGGTCTCGGTGCCCTCACGCACGACCGTGAGCTCGGGCCTACCCGGCGGTCCTTCCTGTCCCATGCGGTGCCTCCCTACTGGCAGCCCACGCTGCCCTCAAGTTCTCGTATTCGCCGCCGACTCTAAGCACGAGGATAAAGGAGTAGGCCAGGTGCGCTTCCAAGAACTTCGCGACATGAGCGGGGCCCTGCTGGTCCAAGGCCTGCACCCCGCTATATCTGTCGTGGCCGCCAACCCCGCTCAGCGCTCCGCCGCCCTGGCGGCGCTCGAGGTAGCCGGGGGGTGCAGGATCATCCGGGGCAGCGACATAGACGGCGAGCTGGCGAGGGCGACCATGGCCGCGGCCAGCAAGCACGAAGCGGACGTAGAGGGGAAAAGGGGTGACGTCGCCGCGGCCGAGCGTTCCCTTGCCGAAACGGCCGGCGCTGCGCAAAGAGCCCTCCACGAAGCCTCGGCGGCGGCCCATGACCTCGCTCGCTTCGGGGAACTGGCGGACCGCCTCTCATCGGTCGAAGAGGGGTACCAGGCGGCCGTACGCGCCGAAGCCGAGGCGGCCCGTTCTTTGGCGGCGACGCTCGGCGAGCTCGACCACGTCTTGGAACAGCGCCGAAGCGCTAGTGCCTCCCTCGACCAAGCGCGCTCCTCGCGCGCTAACCGCGGCGTCCCCGAACCCGTGGTCCAGCAGGCGGTGAGCGTCCAGGCCGCCCTGGCTAGCGCCGAGAGCGCCAAGAGCCAGGCCGTGGAACAAGCAGACGAGATGTACCAGAGCGCTCGGGCCGCGACCCGCGAGGCCCTCGAGTCGCTCCAGTCGGCCCACAGGGCGCTGGATGAAGGCCTGGCCTCTGTCAGTTCCGACCGCCCCGAATGGGCCTCGGGCATCCCGCTCCCAGGTCTCGTGGCCAACTACCGCGACCACTTGGCGGCCACGCTCGCGGTCACCCAAGAGGCAGAGCGCCAGGCCAGGGAGGCCGAAGTCGCTGCAAGAGCACGCCTCGGGTCAGACCAACGGGAGCTTGCCTCTCTTGTCGAGGCCGGCGCCGCTCAGCCCGACCCCCTGGAAGTCGCACTCGAGTGGGTGAAAGCGCAGCAGCTACCGCGCGACGAAGCGGTCGCGGCGGACGACGCGTTTTCCCGGTTCGGGCCCGAGGGGGTGGCATCCCTCGTGACCACCTTCTCCGCCCACGGCTGCCAGGTCATCTACATGACCGAAGACCCGTCGGTGCTGGCGTGGGCCATTGGCTTGCCGAGCGAAGCGGGGGCCGCAACGACGATCGCCAGGAGCCGCCCGCAGCCGCGCTCCTATGCCCTCCTGGGCGGCTAAGACTCCACGACAACGAAAGGCTCCGCCGTATGAAAACAAAGCCGCTCGCCGCCCTTCTCGGGCCGCTGGTTGCCTTCGTCGCGATGGCCGCGCTCGGTGCCTACTCGAGCCTCGGCCACCTAAAGACCCTGTCTTCGAACGACAAGGCCCTCCTCTTCGTGGGCCTCGGCGTTCTCGGGGCGCTCGCCGTGGTCCTCGGGACAGCGAGCTCCGCTCGGGCGGCACGTTCCCAACGCCCGGCCAAGGGCGCCGCCGGCGAGCTCGCCAGCCAGGTCGAGGAGCTCCTCTCGGGCGCCGTCCCGGCCGCCCTCCAAGCCGCCCTCGACAACCCGGGCGCGACGCCGCCGGCCCTACCCGTGCTGGACGATTGCGGGTCCGAGGACCTGGCACGCCTGGCCACCTCCTTCCAAAGGCTGGCGGCCGCGGCGGTCGAGCTCGCTGCCGACCAAGCTGGGCAACGCCAGATGTCGTCCGAAGCCTTCCTCAACCTCGGGAGGCGCAACCAGAACCTCGTCACGCGCCAGCTCGAGTACATATCCGAGCTCGAGCTCGGGGAGGCCGACCCCGAGACCCTGGACAAGCTCTTCCGCCTGGACCACCTGGCCACGCGCATGCGGCGCAACGCCGAGTCGCTGCTCATCCTGGCAGGCAGCGGGCCGGCAGGGCAATGGGACGCACCCGTGCCGGCGATGGACATCGCACGCGCCGCGTCGGCCTTGGTCGAGGATTACAAGCGCCTCCGCCTGCACCACTTCGACCCGGCCGTGGTCTCCGGCCCCGTCACGACAGACCTCGTTCACATCCTCGCCGAGCTGCTCGAGAACTCCCTCACTTTTTCCCCGCCCGCTTCCCCGGTGGACGTGTACGGGCGGTACCTGGAGGGGGGCTACGTGATCGTCATCGCCGACGTCGGGATAGGCATGTCGGACGATGACCTCGCCACCGCCAACCGGCGCCTCTCCGGCGAAAGCACCGAACGCGAGCTCCCCGGCCGCTACCTGGGCCACTTCGTGGCCGGAAGGCTGGCCGCCCGCCATGGCATCTCAGTCTCGCTCCAGCCTTCCCAGTCGGGTGGCCTCGTCGCCCGCATCAAGGTCCCCTCGAGCCTGGTACAGGACACGCCGGCGGAAACCGCAGACCGGCCACCCGCCCAGATCTCTCCTAGCGAAGTCGTCGCTGCCTCCCAGTCCTCGGCTGCCCCTGTCCTCGACCAGGTTGTCCCCGCGCCCGTGCTGCCGCCCGCGCAGGTCCCGACTTATAGCCAGGTCCGGGGTTATGGCGAGGTCCGGGGTCACAGCGAGGTCCGGGGCTATGGCGAGACCGGGGGTTATGGCGAGGTCGCCGGCCACGGCAACGTCCCGGCGGGGGAAGGTGGCCAAGCCGACGAGGGGCCCGCTTGGGGCCCGGTTGGCCAGCCACAGCGCACCGACGTCCAAGCCGCAGTCGCGGCTACCAGGCCATCTGCACCTGACCTCGGGAACCTGTCACCCCTCGCGGGGCACGCTCCACGGCACCTGGCCGGACCGGATTTCGCCGCGCCAACAGTCGCACATCAAGAGCTTGGGCCGGCAGCGCAGGCTCGCTCCACGGCCGACGCCCTCCGCCGGCTGACCCGTCGCGTGCCGGGCGCGTCGCTCAGCGAAGACGACGGCGCACTCAAGCGCTCGACGCCCGAAGACGGCCTGGACGCCGCTGGCATAACGACGGCGCTCTCGCAGTACCTCGCGGCCACCACCACGGCCAAGGCCCCTCCTTTGACGGAGAGCTCCAGCTGGGAGACCGGTTGGGACCCGACAGCGCAGCTCGAAAGAGCCCTCGGTGGCACCGGCGACCGCGCCGCTGACGAAGACCATACGGGTAGCGCCGCCTACAACCCAACGGAGGACGACTGAAGATGACCACCGGCACCCTCAGCAACGACGTACGCAATTTCAACTGGCTGCTCGACAACTTCGTCCAGACGAGCGCCGGCGTCTGCGACGCGGTCGCCGTGTCTTCCGACGGCCTTCTCATGGCCATGTCGCGCACCTTGGACCGAGCCGGTGCCGAACGGGTCTCAGCCATCATCTCAGGCCTCGTCGGGCTGTCCCGGGGGGCAGGGAAAGCCTTCGGCTGGCAGCCTGTCCACCAGATAATCGTGGCGATGCAAGGCGGTTACCTGTTCGTTTCGTCAATCTCAGACGGGAGCAACCTCGGGGTTGTGGCCAACGCCGGCTGCGATATCGGACTGGTCGGTTACCAGACGAACCTCCTGCTCGAAAAAATAGGCGCACTCCTTTCCCCCGCCTTGATCGCGGAACTTCGTGCGCAGGTCCTTGGCGGCTAAGCCCCGTGAGTACACAGGCCACGCCACCCCAGCCAGCGCTCATCCGGCCGTTTATATTGACCGGCGGGCGCACCACCGCTTCACGCGAGGGCCTGCGGTGGGAAACCTTGGTCGAAGTGACCACGAAAGAGCCCGCCGGGGACCTGACCTCGGAACAGGCGTCGCTCCTCGCTCTGGCTGCCCAGCCGGTTTCGGTGGCGGAGCTGTCCGCTTCCCTCAACCTACCCACCCAGGTGGTTGCCGTGATCGTCGGTGACCTCCTCGATGGCGGCGCCGTGCGCCTCCACCAGACCGACCCCGTTGAAATCGAACTGTCAGCCCTCACGAGGATGATCGACCGTGTCCGTTCCCTCTGAAGTCCACAACCGCCACGTAACGGCGGCCAAGTTTGTGATCGCCGGCGGTTTCGGAGTCGGGAAGACGACGTTTGTCGGGGCGATCTCGGAGATCGAGCCGCTCAACACCGAGGCAGCGATGACGGTGGTGGCGTCTGGGGTCGACGACCACCGCGCCGTAGAACATACGGCCAAGACGACGACCACGGTGGCTATGGACTTCGGGCGGCTCACCGTCGACGACACCCTCGTCATGTACCTCTTCGGCGCCCCCGGTCAGGGCCGTTTCACCTTCATGTGGGACGACCTGGTAAACGGCGCCCTCGGGGCGGTCGTGCTCGTGGACACCCGGCGCGTCGAGGACTGCTTCGCCGCCGTCGACTACTTCGAAAAAAGGGCATTGCCGTTCGTAGTCGGCCTCAACTGCTTCGACAACGCCTCGCGCTACCCGCTCGACGAAGTGCGCGAAGCGCTCGGGCTCTCCCAGCGCGTCCCCATTGTGGAGATGGACGCCCGCGTCCAAACTTCCTGCCGAGATACCCTGCTCGTGCTCCTGGAGCTCCTGGTCGCCCGGCTGAGCGCAAGCGCCCAGCCGTAATAACGGCGTCATCGAGGGCACCCTCCGGGCAGACTGCCACATCTGCCCCCGGTTATCTCCTCGTACCAATGACTGCCCGGCAGGCGATAGTGAAAGTGCCGGCCGGTCGGTGGGGCCGTCAGTGCGTGAAGCCCGAGTACCAGTTGACTATGGGCCCACCCGCGAGGACCGCGAGGATCGCCCCGAGGGCCAGGAACGTCCCGAACGGTACGGCAGTCCGCCGCCCCGCCTTCCCCGCGGCTATTAGGCCCACACCTACGAGCGAACCGAGGACGCTGGCCGCGAGGAAACCCAAAAATGCATAGGCGGCGCCCAGCCACCCGAGCCCGAAGCCGATGAGGAGCGCCAGTCGCACATCGCCAAAACCGAGGGCGTGTGGAGCGACATAGTTGATCGCGAAAAAGAGTGCCCAGGGCACCAGCGCGCACAAGGCCGCTACGCCGAGACGGCCCCAGTGGTCGCCAGCCGCGCTCCCTGCAACAAAGGCGGCGCCCACCACGACCAAGGTTGCGTACACGAGCCGGCGGGGGAGCACCATGTGGTCGAGGTCGATGAAACCCAGGACCACGAGGCCCAAAGCCAAGAAGGCCTCGCCGGCACCGGTCCAAGAAACCCCAAAACGCCATCCGATGCCGGCGAAGACCGCGCCTACGAGGGCCTCTACCGCCGGGTAACGCGGAGATATCGGGGCGTGGCAGTCACGGCAGTGACCGCCGAGCAGCGCCCAAGAGACCACGGGGACGTTGTCGTAGGGGCGCACCCGCGCTCCGCACTTGGGGCACGCCGAGGGGGGGCTCACGACAGAACGGCCTTCAGGAACGCGGTAAATCACGACGTTGGCGAACGACCCGACCAGCAGGCCGAGCAACCCGAACACGGCGGCGGCGGCGGCGCCGCCTGGCCCAAAACCGGTCATCCCGGGCTTATCCCAGTAGCTCCCATCTCATCTATTGATCGGCGCAAATGCCGGCGTGGTTAGCGGCCGCGCCTCGCCTCGAGGCTATTGCATCTCAGACAAAGTGGCCAGCACTTCGTCCTGGCTGACCCCGCGCACTACTTCGAGGCCATCTGGGCCGTCGAGCACGAATGTGAGCCCACCACCAGTTGCCTTCTTGTCCCTCCCCATCACATCGATGAGCTCGCCGGGGTCCACGCCCTTCGGCAAGCGTGCCGGCAGCTCGTAGGACGAGACGACGGATTCGTGCTCGGCAACTCGTTCGTCGCCCACGCGGCCGAGCCGCCGGGCGAGGCGCGCCGCGAACACCAGCCCGACGGCGACCGCCTCGCCGTGGCGCAGGTCGTAGTGCCCGGTCGTCTCCAAGGCGTGGGCAAGCGTGTGGCCGTAGTTGAGGAGCGCCCGGTCGAGCGCCGGCCGGGCGTGCTCTGGGAGGCCCGGGTGCTCTGGGCCCGAGCGCTCTGGGCCCGAGCGCTCTGGGCCCGAGCGCTCTGGGAGGCCAGGGTGCCCTGGGAGGCCAGCCGCCTCGTGAGGGTCTGCCGACACGAAGGCGGCCTTGCACTCGACACAGCGTGCGACCGCCTCCTCGAGGGGCAGCTCCGCCAGCCCCCTTACCCCCAAGAAGGCGTACTTGGCCATCTCGCCGAGCCCGCTCTTGTACTCCCGAGGAGGCAGCGTGGAAAGCACCTCCGTGTCGCATACCACCCCTACGGGTTGCCAGAACGCGCCGACAAGGTTTTTGCCCTCGGGGAGGTTGACCCCCGTCTTGCCGCCGATCGCTGCGTCGACCTGGCCGAGCAGTGTCGTTGCCACATGGGCGACGCTCACCCCCCGGTGGTAGACAGCGGCGGCGAAACCGGCCACGTCGGTCACGACCCCACCGCCAACCCCGACAACCACGTCCGCCCGAGTGAGACGGAACTCGGCGAACCCGCGGCAAAGCTCCTCAACGGCCCCGAGCGACTTGGCCCCCTCGCCGTCGCCGATAAGGAACGTCCTCTGCTCGACCCCCGTCTCGACCTCGACGCCCACGCCGGCTTGGGTGACCACCGCCGCCTTCTTGGCCCCGCCTAACAGCAATGAAGCCAAATCGTGGCGGGCACCCGGCCCGACCAGCACGCGGTAGGAACTTTCCCCGAGGTCGACGCCCACCTGCCTGATCACGAGTGCGACCTTAGCTTTGACCGAAGCCTTGACGGACCGGGCCGGCGACCTCCGAGGCGATCACGGCCGCCACCTCATCAGGAGAAAGCTCGTCGACATCGACTACGAAGTCGGCCGCTTCCTCATACAACGAGCGCCTCTCGGCAACGAGCCTCACCACCGTCGCCTCGAGCGCGCCGGCTTCCCGTCCAAGAACGGGGCGTCCCTCCGCACTTCCAACGCGCGCAGCAAGTGTCGCCGGCTGCGCCCGCAGCCAGACAACGGTACCCAGACGGCGCAGCGCGTCGCGGTTGCTGGCGCGCAACACGGCACCGCCTCCAACGCTCACCACGACTGGGCCAGGCAGCGCCACGATCGAATCGATCGCGGCCGACTCGGCATCCCGGAAAGACTGCTCGCCACGAGCCATGAACAGTGCCGGCACGGGCATACCTTCGCGCTCCTCAACGACGACGTCGGAGTCGACGAAGCCCCAGCCAAGCTTGCCAGCAAGGACTTCGCCAACGGCGCTCTTGCCGGCGCCCATCATGCCGACGAGCACGACGCTCCTTTTCGGACGACCGGGGGCCAAGCTGGTCAAAAGCCCAGCCGGCGCTTGATCTCCCGGACATCTGCTGCCAGCTGGTCGAAGCGCGCCACGAGCCTCGCGACCTCGCCACGAAGCCCGGCGGTCTCGCGCCCTTGATCGGCAAGCTGACGGCGCAGCTCGGCAAGCTGACGCCCATGGTCGGCAAGCTGACGCCCATGGTCGGCAAGCTGACGCCCATGGTCGGCAAGCTGACGCCCCTGGTCGGCAAGCTGACCCCCCTGGTCGGCAAGCTGACCCCGTAGCTCAGTGGACCCCTCGCGCACCAGGGTCATCAGCTCGTGCATGGTCGTCGTAATCTGCTCAGCGAAGTCGCCCATCGTGGCCGACAAGACCTTCACCGCACCAGCAACCCCGTCGATCTGGCGACCCTGGTCTTCCACGGTCGCCGCCAGCCGCTCAAGGCGCTCAGGCACCTCGAAGAGCCCTCCGGTCAAAATTTCCCGTCGCAAGTCTTCACGGAAGCCGGGGACCCTGCGCACCGTCTCCAGGAAACGGCTCTTCTCGCCCTCGTCCATCGTCGCCATGTTACCTCCCCGCAGTGCCCATCCAACGCGTTATCCCTGGTAAAGGGGGGAGTAGCTCACCTGGGGGCCACCCGAGACAAAGACCGCCATCCGACCGTCTCCGAGATGGCGACTCTACTTGCGACGTGTGACGGCGGGCGCATGGCCGGCGATGCCCGCGCCGGGCGTACGGCACCGGTCCCTCACGACGTGTAACAAATCCGGGCCCAGCGCCGCCTCAGGACGGCCCGTCGCGACGGATTGCTTACACCAGCCGACCGTTGGGCCCTGATTGATTACCGATAGCGTAAGCAATCCGTGCCCAACGCCGCCGGCGCACCCAGCGGGCCGGCCTGCGATCGCCGGCGCCGGCGCACGCAGTGGAGGGGCCGGCACCCAGCGGAGCGGCCGGCACCCAGCGGGCCGGCCTGCGATCGCCGGCGCCGGCGCACGCAGTGGAGGGGCCGGCACCCAGCGGAGCGGCCGGCACGCAGCGGGCCGGCGCACCCAGCGGGCCGGCCTACGATCGCCGGCGCCGGACCACTATCCCGTTACCGCTGTCAGGTAGGCATCCTTGTTGCGGACAACTTCGGCCATCGAGTCCCCACCGAACTTCCGGAGCGCCTCGGAGGCCAGTACCCACGCCATCATCGTTTCGGCCACGACGCCCATCGCCGGCACGGCGGTATGGTCGGTGCGCTCCTTGAACGACACCGACTCCTCCTTAGTCACCACATCCACCGTTTTGAGCACAGGCCGGTTGAGCGTCGAGAGGGGCTTCATGTAGCAGCGCGCCACGACAGGCTCGCCGTTGGTGATCCCACCCTCCGACCCGCCGGCGTGGTTTGACTCCCGCCGGTAAGTGCCGGCGCCGGCGTCCCAGACGATCGGGTCGTGCGCCACCGAACCACGTAGGCCCGCGACCTCGACGCCATCGCCGATCTCGACTGCCTTCACCGCGTGGATGCTCATGAGCGCCTGGGCCAGCAGGCCGTCGATCTTGCGGTCCCAGTGGACGTGGCTGCCGAGGCCCACCGGGACCCCGTAGGCGATCACCTCGGCCGCCCCGCCGAGCGAATCGCCGTCCTTGGCCGCCGCCTTGATCGCCTCTACCATTTCCGCTTCCGTGTCGGGGTCAAAGCACCGAACGGGAGAAAGGTCTACCGCCTCCAGGTCACCAGGGCCCGGCCGGTGCCCCGCTTTGGCCACTACCGGCCCGAGCTGGACCACGTGGCTCACGATCTCGATGCCGAGCCGCCTCAGGAACACCTTGCAGAGCGCGCCCGCCCCAACGCGTGCGGCCGTCTCCCTCGCGCTCGCGCGCTCCAAGACGTCACGCGCCTCGACGAGGCCGTACTTCTGCATGCCGGCGAGGTCCGCATGCCCAGGCCTCGGTTGTGTCAGCGGCTTGGCCGTCTGGCCCGGAGCGGGCGACATCTCCTCGGTCCACTTGGGCCATTCGGAGTTGCCCACCTCGATGGCGACTGGCGACCCGAGGGTCCGGCCGTGCCTTATGCCCCCCAAGAGCGTCAGCTCGTCAGCTTCAAAGCGCATCCGCGGGCCCCTGCCGTAACCGAGGCGCCGGCGCGCGAGCTCCGAAGAGATGTCCTCCGCCGTCACCTCGAGGCCGGCGGGCAACCCTTCGACGATCACCACTAGCCCTTTGCCGTGCGACTCACCGGCGGTCAGGAACCTCAACACGGCTGCCATCGTAGCTGCCTCGCCCTCGCCACCCGTCCGGCAACGACCTCGCAGAGCTCGCCCCGACGGCACGTGACCGGTCCCTACCAGCGACTTCACGGGAAACAAGACGGGCCCAGGGGACAACCCCTCCGACCGCGGCTACAGGGGCGGAGCAGCCTCAGGACACCTGCGCGGCCATTTGTGGTGCGCACGTCACGATGGCGCCGCCGCCGGCGGACTTCGCTCGGTACATCGCAGCGTCGGCGTCCCGGATGATGTCCTCAGGGCGGTCGTAGCCCCCCGCGCACATGACGACACCCACGCTCGCCGACACGGAGAACTCCTCACCCTCGACCAGGTAGGGCGCCTTCAGTTCGTCTAGGAGCCGCCGGCTTACGTCGCCGAGGACGCTTTCGGACACGTCGCCGAGGAGGACCGCGAACTCGTCCCCACCAAAGCGCGCCGCGGTATCGGCGCTGCGCAACCCCGCCCTCACCCGCTGGGCGACCTGGACAAGTAGTTCGTCGCCGGCAAGGTGGCCCTTTTTGTCGTTCAAGTCCTTGAAATTGTCGAGATCGAGCCAGAGCACGGCAAAACTGGCGCTCGAGTGGCGCTTGGCATTGGCAAGCGCCTGAGAGAGCCGGTCCATAAAGAGCACACGGTTTGGCAGTTCCGTCAAACCGTCATATAGCGCTTGGCGCCGCAGCTGTTCTTCCAGGACGTGGCGTTCGGTAACGTCGGTGAGCGAACCCACCAGGCGCACCGCCGGCGAGCCGCCGCCGGGCACGGCGAGCGCACGGCAAAGTGCCCAGATGTAGCTCCCCCCCGCTACCCGGACGCGGTGCTCCAGCGCAACCTTCTCGAAACGGCCAACCCGCAAGCTCGAAAGTTCGTCCAAGAGCCGTTGGCGGTCCTCGTGGTGGACGCGGCCCAGCCACTCCTCGGGGCCGTCGCCGATCGCGCCGTCGGCGAAGCCGAGCATCTCTTTCCAGCGGTCCGAGTAATAGACCGAGCCACGCGCGAGGTCCCAGTCCCAGAGGCCGTCGTTCGCCGCGCGCGCTGCAAGGGCGTAGCGCTCCTCGCTCAAGAGCAGCGAGGAAGTCAGTGCCTGGCGGTCGAGGACCTCGGCAAAGAGGGCCGCCCAGGTGAAGTACATGTCCTGGCCGATATAGGCGGGCTCGGCCGGCGTGACAATGGCCAGCAGGCCCCAGTCGACGTGGTCGCTCGAGATCGGGATAACCGCTGCCACACAACCCTCTTCCATCGCCTCGAGCAGTTCCTCCGGAGGGAACGACTCCTCGTCGCAACGGGTCCCTTCCACCTCTAGGCGCCCGCCATCCGCCCTGAACGTGCTCGCCATCTCAAGCCAGCGAGCCGGCCGGCCACACGGGAGGGGCGTGGTTGCGTTGCCGCCCCTGGCCTTGCCTCCCCCGGGCAAGAGGTCATAACTCGCACCCAGACCTCCCTCCCAAAGGCCGAGCACCGCCGCGTGCGCCTCGGTCCGGCGGACCCAGCCGAGCCCTCGGGGGTCGCCCTCCCTGTGGCCTCCCACCAGGTCCATCACGATCAGGTACTCGTCCCGGACTGCTCGGCGCATGGCGTAGTACGACTGGGTGCGTTCGATGAGGGCCGCCCTCGTGATCCCAAGGCGGACCGCCGACCGGCAATCCTCCAGCCTCTTATTTACCTCCTCGCCAACCGTCGCACCCTCGCCCACCTGCGCCGCAACTTGCTCGGCGAACGCCAGCACCAGGTCCCCAGTCGCCTCGCCCGGCCTCGAGGCGTACAGCTGCTCGGAACACAGGCGCAGGGCCTCCATGTCAGAGGCACAAACTTCGCCCTGGCCGGCGCCAGCTATCACCCGGCCGACCGAATCCGCCAGTTCCGCCACCGACAACACGCTCGACCTCCCCATTGCCCAGGGCACACCGGCGAGATCGTCATGGAGCGCCTCCGACGGCGCATGGCCGTCAACGGCGCCGTCCCTCGCGCAGGGCCCGTGCCCACGCGTACCTTTTGCACATCCACAGCTCTCGCGCACGACAAACGGGGCGTCCACCAAATAGAGGCCCCCGGGCACCTCCTCCCCCGCCAGCCGGCGCAGAAGGAGCTCGGCCGCGGTACCGCCGACGCGGTGGAAATCCTGAGACGCCGTCGAAAGCGCCGGCACCATCAACGAGCTGCCGAGCCCGTTGTCAAAGCCGGTAACAGCTTGGTCCTCGGGGAGGCAAAGACCGGCCGCCTTCAAGGCCTCAATTACCCCGAGGGCGTTTAGGTCCGTCCCAACGACGGCCGCGGTCGAAGGCAAACCGGCTTCCAGCATGCGCCGGCCAGCCTCAAGACCCCCCGACTCAACGTTGTCTGCCGTCTCGTAGAAGAGCCCCGGCTCAACGTCGACCCCGTTGCTAGCGAGCGTGCGCCGATAGGATCCATAGCGCTGCCGCACGTCGAAGCTCTCCATGCACCCGACAAAGGCCACCCGCGTGTGCCCGTGCCAAAGAAGGTGCTCCACTGCACGCTCAATTCCCCCCTGGTTGTCAACCATGACCTGCGGGCTAGAAAGCCCCGCCTCGTCATGGGCAATCGTTACCACGGGCTTGCCGGCCCGCTCCAACTCGGACACGTAGCCGGGCTCCGTGGCGTCGGCGATCACCACGAAGCCCGCGATCACATCCCAGCCAACGCGTGCCGGCGCCCTCGTCGCCAAGCCTTCCTGCAGTTCCATGCCCGGCCGAGCCGTCTGCACCGACACAATGCGCCCGCCCGCCGCCCACACAACGCGCGCGATGGCAGAAATCAGACCTCCGAAATAGCTCCCAGCCAGGTACGGCGCCAACACGCCGACCGTTAGGCCCTCCATATAGCATGCCTTCCTACTGGCGGGGCTCGCCAATGCGTATGCGCATGCGTTCCCCTTCATGCGAGTTCACATTCCGATAATCGTCCTGCCGTCAGGGGATCTTAAGCAACTACAGGCCCACCCCCCGCATTTCCGCTTCTTCGGGCCCTCGCTGCCAGGTTCTTCCTGCCCCTCCCGCAAAGTACCAGCCCCTGCACGCACGCCCTGCGTTTTGGCTCCTCCCTACCCGGAACCATCACCCGGCGGTTGCTTGCACTGAAGGAGGCCGCCACCGCAACCACGCTCTCATACCATGGGGCTACCCTTGCAGGCTGCGCAGCCGAACCCAGGTACCGACCCCACAATCCCCGGAGTGCCTGTGCCCGGCGCACCACGCTCCCCTAGTGCCCCACCGACATGGAGCCCCGCGCCCCCTTCAAAACGTCTCGAGAAACCAGTGTCGTGCAAGTAGTCCGCAACCAACGTCGGCGTCCGGTACCACCCAAAACCAAAAGCCTCGGGGGCCCCCAGCCACCCAAAAGCAACAGTCACTGCACGGCCACCACCGATGTACTCCAAGTCGTCGAGGCCCCGGGAAGCTTGGCGAACAACGACGTGTCAGCGGTCAAAAACAGTTGAGAGTTCAATATCGCGCTCCCCCCAATATACATCTGGCCGTCATTGGGGTCCCCCGAAGTTCCTGGGCTCCCCTCACCACAAAAATTGTTTGGGGTGTAGAAAAAACTATGAACTGTCGCACCATCGACCCCCGCCTGCATCCATATGTCACCTTTATCCGCGCCACCTAACGTCGACAATGAGAATTCGTTATTCTTCGTCGGGCACGAGCTACCGCTGCCATTACTGGGAAACGGCCCG
>JAJYMM010000021.1 GCA_021787035.1 Actinomycetes bacterium | reverse complement strand
ACACCTCCCGGCAGAAGCCGTTCACGATCATGGAGGTCGCCTCCTCCTCGGCGATGCCACGCTGGCGTGCGTAGAAGAGCTGGTCGTCGGAGACCTTGGAGGTCGTCGCCTCGTGCTCGACCACGGCGGTGGGGTGCTTCACCTCGATATAGGGGAAGGTGTGTGCCCCGCAGTCGCCTCCGATGAGCAGCGAGTCGCAACGAGTGTGGTTGCGGGCACCGGTCGCCGAGCGCAGCATCTTCACCAGCCCCCGGTAGGTGTTCTGCCCGTGCCCGGTCGAGATGGCCTTGGACACGATCGTGCTTTTCGTGTCCTTGCCGATGTGGATCATCTTGGTGCCGGTGTCGGCCTGCTGGTGGCCCGCCGACACGGCCACCGAGTAGAACTCGCCGACCGAGCCGTCGCCTTGGAGAACGACCCCGGGGTACTTCCAGGTGATCGCGGATCCCGTCTCCACCTGGGTCCACGAGATCTTGGATCGCGCGCCTAGGGCCCGGCCGCGTTTGGTGACGAAGTTGTAGACGCCTCCCTTGCCCTCGGCGTCGCCGGGGTACCAGTTCTGCACCGTCGAGTACTTGATGGTGGCATCGTCCATGGCGACGAGCTCCACCACCGCGGCGTGCAGCTGGTGCTCGTCGCGCATGGGGGCGGTGCAGCCCTCGAGGTAGCTCACCGAGGCGCCGCGCTCTGCGACGATGAGGGTGCGCTCGAACTGTCCGGTCCCTGCTGCGTTGATCCGGAAGTAGGTGGACAGCTCCATCGGGCAAGCCACGCCCTCGGGCACGTAGCAGAACGAGCCGTCGGTGAACACCGCCGAGTTGAGCGCTGCGAAGAAGTTGTCCCGGAAGGGCACGACCGAGCCGAGGTAGGCCCGCACCAGGTCAGGATGATCCCGCACCGCTTGGGAGAAGGAGCAGAAGATGACGCCGGCCTCGGCGAGCTTGGCCTGGAAGGTCGTCGCCACCGACACCGAGTCGACGACCGCGTCGACAGCCACGCCTGACAGGCGCTCCTGCTCTGCTAGGGAGATGCCGAGCTTGTCGAACATGGTCCGCAGCTCGGGATCCACCTCGTCGAGGCTGGAGAGCGCGGCCTTCTTCTTGGGCGCGGCGTAGTAGATGATGTCCTCGTAGTCGATCGGCGGGTAGGTGACGTTCGGCCACGTCGGCTCGGCCAGCGTGCGCCAGTGGCGGTAGGCGCCGAGACGCCACTCCAAAAGCCAGTCCGGCTCTCCCCGCTTGGCCGAGATCAACCGGATGACGTCCTCGGAGAGGCCACGCGGTGCGAAGTCGGTGTCGAGCTCGGCCGAAAACCCGTACGCGTACTCGCGGCCGGCCAGTTCGGCCAGTTCGGCTCGGACGGCGCTCATGCGCGCTGGCCGGCGAGCCGACCGATCCGCACCCGCCACCGCTCTGGGCCGGTCTCGAGGTAGTCCCAGCTGTACAGACCAGCGTGCTGCGCCTCGAACTGGTAGCGGAGCGGCTTGGGATCGTGGTCGTTCACGAGGACGAACCCGGCGCCCTCGGCCAGGGCGGCAAAGGTCGTGAAGATCACGTCGTGGCGCTGGCCATGAGGGAAGCGCCGGACGTCGAGCTCGGACTCGGGCTCCGCGCCTGTCGGCAGGCCGGTGCCGTGTTGGTCGCCGGCCCCCGAAGTTGCGTCGGCCGGTCTGCCGATCCGCACCCGCCACACGGTCGGTCCCGCTTCGAGCACCTCCCAGGTGAACCGACCCTCGTGCTCCGCTTCGAACTGGTAGCGAAGTGGCTTGGGGTCGTGATCGTTCACCAAGATGAACCCCGTCCCCGGCCCCAGGGCGCCGTAGGTTGCGAAGATCTTCTCATGGCGCTGCGCAGGGGCGAGCGTTCGCACGTCGAGCAGGGCAGCCTCCGTCCCGCCCGGCTCCTTCCGTCCCGTCGACAGCATCACAGGCTCCGACGTCACCGAGCGCACCAGGCGGTGCAGCGCGGCGGTGACCCGCACGGCGAGATCGGGTCGGCCGACCCGCACGGTCGCCCAGGCCTCGGCCGCCAGCTTGCAGGCGGCGTCGCCCTGCCCGGCATCTGCGAGCTGGCCGGCGGCGCCGAGCAGGAGGCGGACCAAGGTGGCCTCGGCGTCGGAGCTCGCCAGGTCCTCGGCCAGCGAGGTCTCGTTCTGCGCGGTCTCGGTGAGCCGGTGCATCTGGACGAGCAGCCCGGCCAGGTCCACTGCCCCGTCGGCTGCCAGAGGGGGAAGGACGAGCTCGTTCTCCTTGGCCACGTGCGCGGCGAAGAGCGCGCCGATCGCCTCGGCCTCGGCCGCCGCTGCGGCCCCGTCGCCGGCCTTTGCCAACCGCTCAGCCAGCGAGACGAGCTTACGGTGCTCGTCGACCATCCCGGCCACCGTCTCGGCGAGGTCGGCCTTGGCCGCGGCGGCTCGGTAGAGGGTGTGCTCCTCGGCCATGGCGTGCGGCAGGACCTCCTTCGCCAAGTAGGCCACGAGCTCGGCCGCGGACGCCCCCTGGTGGTCCTGGCGCTCGACGGCGGCGCGGAGGGCGCCGACGCGTCGCGCGACCCCGTCGGCGAGCGCCGCGTGGTGGGCCAGCATCGCCTCCAAGGCGCCGGAGTCGGTCTCAGTTGTCGTCATGGTGCGCTCCTCTTCGTTCGGATGCCTCTGCCCGACTATATATCCAGTCTATGCTAGAGGAAAGAGGCCGTACCGCTTGAGCACTGACAGGACGAGGTGAAGAGCGCATGTCGGGGAGACGCCGACGATGACGGCGAGCGTTCCGGTCGTTGCGCTGGAGATCCTCTCGGCGTCGGTATGGATCGGCAGCCTCGTGTGCTTGGCGGTGGTCGCACAGGCCGCCCGTAAGGTGCTGGAAGCTCCCGCCCAGGTGGCCTTCTTTCGCGCCGTCGGTCGCCGTTACGCGATCGTCGGTACCGGGTCCCTGCTCGTCGCCATCTGCATGGGCTTGGCGATGGCCTGGCCGCCGGCCACCTGGTCGGCCACGATCGACACCGCGGTGGCGCTCGCGGGGCTCCTTGTGCTCGCCACGTCTGCGGGGATGGCGCAGGCCCGGATCATGGGAAACCTGCGGCGCCGGGCACTCGCGTCACCGGACGACCACGCCGCCCGAACTTCCATCCGCCGGGGACGGCGGCTGGCGACCTCGCTTCGCCTCCTGATGGCCGCCGACAGCCTCGCCATCGTGGTGCTGGCCGCGGTGGCAGTGTCCCACTGACCGCCTTCATCAGGACGGCAAAGGGCCCTGCACGCTCGGGCGCGCCGCGAGCAGGGCCGGTGGTCGGCTGCTCGAGGTGCAGGTGAGCGAGGACTTCGCCAGGATCTTCTTCGTCGCGAAGGACATCAACCGGGTCCAGCTCGCCGCTTGCATCGCCGACCTCGGCGTGGCCCGGAACGAGCCTGCGCCCATGCGCCTGGTGAGGGCGACGGTGGACCAGGTCCGGGCGCGGGCCGCCGGCGCGGCCAGCCGCCTCCTCGAGTGGGACTTTCCCGTAGGCCTCGACATGGGCACCTACCTGGCCTGCAAGAAGGAGAAGTCGCCGCTCTACGCGCAAGCTCCCGAGGTCGCGTTCCTCCGCACCTACGCGCGAAAGGACATGGGCAAGTGCCTCTGCCTCTACGACGCCCCGGCGATCCGGCGGTGGTGCGGGCCCGTGAAGTCATGGCCACGCCCATCGACCGCCTCCTCCGTCTCGCCGAGACATCCGATGTCGCCGTGCCGCCCTGCGAGACGGGGTGCCGCGCCCGCGTCGGGCCGAGTGGATCGGCTCTGCCGCTTTGGCACCGACGATGCAACACCTGGTCGGCCTGGCCAATCCCGGCGTACAGTCCTGCCTAGATCGACGGTGCCACGTCGTCGACGCGACCGTGCACTGGGCGCCCAACCTCTTTGCCGAGTGCTTTCTCAGCGTGCTGGGCGCGGCAAGCCCCGGCGGCACCTGAGCAGTCCTCGCCATCGCGTCGGACACCCCGGCGTGCACGCCGGGCCACCGCTCGAGCTCCTCGCCCTCGGCGCCACGTGCTCGTCGAGCCTGCGGTTCGACGGCGTGGCGCTCGTAGACGCGCGGCCGGGCTCGAGCGCAGCTTCGCTGCCTTCAGCAGTGCGCAGGACCGTCTCTGCGGGGATCTCGATGCGCTCCGAGCGCGCCACCGCTGCCTCGTCGGGGACCTGGGCCCGCCGACTCCGGTAGTGGCGCACGGTCTCGAGGTGGCGAGGATGGCCCAGCCGGTGGTCGACCTCGAGCTGCGGGTCACGGGCGGCAGCGGGTACCGGGCGTCGAGCTCGACCACACGGCGACTGCGCGAGGAGGCGTTCTTGCCCGGGCAGTCTCCGATCGGGGGCTACCTCCGCTTCGAGCTCGAGGGCACCGGACCGAACGGCATGGCGACGACCGTGACGAGCGGCAGCCGGTGAGCTCGCTCGCGGCCCACTGGGGCGAGCCACCGCAACAGCCCCCATCCCAGGCCCTACGCCTCGGGCTCTCCTATGGGACCGTGATGGCGACAGCGGGCGCCGGGCAGCTGGCCGGAGCCTGCGGCCTCCCGAGCGCCGGGCGCCCTTTGCTGTGGCAGGCAGTGGCAAAGGCGGGATGGATCGCCGGACCGGACTTGACCCGCCATCGCGACGAGCTTCGCCTGCCGCAGTCGACCTGGGCCAGGATCGGCCTGCCTGCCGAGCACACCGGGGCGCTCACCGTGCCCTCGACCTTGCGGTCGTCGCCACGGGCCCCAGCAGGCAGCCAGGACCGGCCACGGTGCTCGGTGCCGCCTTTGTGATCCTGGCCTGGCTGAGCACCGCGGTGTTCGTCGCCCGCTTCGCCGTGTCGGTGGCACGCCGAGGTGGCACGGCAGCCGATGACCGGAGGTGGTTCCTCGCGCCCGCCACCCTCCTCGGCGCCGGCATCGCCGCCGGGGTGCGTGCCGGGCAGGCGGTCGGCCTCCTGACGGAGGTACTGCGCTGGGCGGCCCTCTTGGTGGCCGGCATCGGCATGGCGGGCTGCTCGGCAGTGGCCGCACACGCCGCACTGGCTCTCGCATGTCGAGGTCTTGGCCAGGGCCAGCGGGCAGTGTGGTGGATCACGGCGGGCTGCGGCGGGCTGGTCGCGGTAGCCGCCGCCTGGGTCCTGTCTGCAGGCCGCCTGTGGTCGACGGATGTCGTCACGCTCGCTCACGGCGCGGCGATCATCACCTGGTCGTTCGCCGCGCTCCTTGCTGTGCCGATCCTGGCGGCAAGCGTGCACTTGCTCGCCCGCAATCGCCGGAGCGAGAGGGCTGCCCCCTGGCCGCCAACGTTCTCCACCGCCGTGTTCGCCCTCGGTGCGCTCGGCACCGGCAAGATGGTCGCGCTCCTGGCTATGACCGACGTCGGCAAAGCGGCCGCCGCTGTCACGCTCGCGCTCTGGACGGTCGTCGCCGCGTTGCACGCGTCCCGGCTCCTCCCGAGTGCTCCCCGGAGATGCGCCGCTCGGTCGGTCGGTCGACGAGGACCACCCCAAAGTACCGGCGAGCTCGCCAGCTGCGACGCTGGCGCCGCCTCCCCGCTGAGATCCAGCGATGGCCTGGTGATACCGACGAGGTGCACGACGCCGGCGCGCGTCCTAGGTGTCCTCGTGCGAACCCACCTTCAGGATCCGACGTGCCCAGCGGTGCCATGACCGGGCGAGCTCGGGCACACAGAGCAGCTCATGGGCGCGCTGGTGCTGGTCGTAGAAGATGTGGGCGACGTCGACCACCCGCAACCCGTGGGCAGGACGCTCGGCGACCTGGACCTCGTCACCGGCTTGGAGCTCGCCTTCGGCGAGGATCCGCAGATAGACGCCGTGACGACGAGCCTCGGCGAAGCGTTCGGGAAACCGGTCGTCTCCCACGCGGATCCCGAGCTTGTAGCAGGGGATGCGCGGCTGGGTGACCTGCAGGACCACGCTCCCCACCTGCCAGAGCTCGCCCACGACCGCCTCGGAGAGATCAAGATCCGCGATCGTGAGGTTCTCGCCCACGCCCCCCGGGCCAAGCCCCAGGCCAAGCTGTCCGTTCCACCACTCGAGGTCCGCTGCTGCATAGGCGTAAAGGGCCTTGTCGGGGCCGCCATGGGCCTTGCGGTCAGCTTGGGCGTCGCCGAGGAGGTTCACGCCCCGGGCCCTGACCGGGCCGACGACGGGCGACTTCCAGATCGACGTGCGTAGCGTGCGGCCGCGCCAGGCCACCTCGGTCGGGTGACCCACATTCACCGACACCAGCCGGCCCACGTCAGCCGCCGGCGGAGGGATCGCCGTCAACCGTGCCCTTCCGGGCGCTGGTAGCTGCCGACCGGAGACCGAAGGCCCACGGCAAAGCGGTTCCAGCCGTTGATGGCCACCACCGCCAGGGTGAGCGCCACCACCTCCTTCTCGTCGAGGTAGGCCCGCACCTCGTCGTACAGCATGTCGGGAACGTCGGAGCTTGGGAGCAGGGTGAGGGCCTCGCACCAGGCGAGCGCCGCCCGCTCTCGCGCCGAGTAGCACGGCGCTTCCCTCCAGGCGACGGTGAGATGCAGCCGTTGCGGGTCCACGCCGATCGCGCTGGCGTCCTTGGTGTGCATGTCGACGCAGTACCCGCACCCATTCAGCTGCGACGCACGGAGCTTCACCAGCTCGAGCAGCTCAGGCTCGAGGGAGCTGCTCCGCACCGCCTGCTCCAATCCCGTCATGGCCTGGATAGCCGCCGGGAACACGCTTCGGTAGTCGATGCGCATCTTGCCTCCTGACTCTTGCTGTCGATCCTGGTGCTCCGACGCGGTCGCACCCCGGCAGCGACTGCTCCTCGGACCATCGAGCCGAGATCTCGGCCTCGGCTGGGCTGGCACCCTCCGGAGCGTTCTTCTCTTCAAGGCTAGAACATCGGCCGGCGTCCGCGCGAAGCCCGCGCGAGCAAGGAGATGGGGATGGGCACACGGAGCCTGCGTGTCGCCGGGTAACCCAAGGGGCCTTCTGCCCACCCACCAACCGGGTCGACCCGGTGACCTCCGGTCAGTGCCCTTCGACGTCCGGCAGGCCCTCCCAAAGGTCCGGCAGTCGACGAGCCAGGCGCCGTAGCTCCTCTACATGGAGCGCCGACAGCGCGGCCAACCGGTTCTCGCCGCTCGGCGTCAGCTGCAGCCGGACCACCCGATGGTCCTCGGCGTCCCTGATCCGCCGGAGCAACCCTGCCGCCTCGGCCCGATCCACGAGGCCCACGGCGCTGTGATGGTGAAGCAGCAGCTGCTCGGCGACGTCGCCGACCTTGGGGCCCCGAGGATCATCGTGCCCTCGCACCGCCAGCAGCAACTGGTGCTGGGCGGGGGTCAGCCCGGCCGCTCTCGCCTGCGCCTCGCTCCAACGCTCGAAGCGCCGCAGGCCAGTGCGAAGCGCCAGCAGTCGCCGATAGGCGTCGTCGGGCAGTGCCGGCTTCGACATTGGCATTGGGCTCTCGGATCCCTCAGATCCTGGTGACGTCACAATCGTCGAGGACGAAGACGCTACCGACCGAGGACCCCTGGGGTTGTCCCCTACCACACCGTCACCCGACCTCTGCGAGCGAGCGTGCGCCTGCTCGCGATCTTTGGCCCGACCGCGCCGGCCGACAGCGCATCCTCCTCCGACGGCCATCGGCACACCAGTCCGCTCTGCGAGCAACATCTCCCTCGAACATTAGTATCGCGAGACGATGCATATCGACGCGCAGAGCCCTGAGGTCAGCCTTGGCACGACCCGCCGCCGTCTGGCGGCGCTCGGAGGGGTCGGGCTGTTGCTCGGCGGCGTGGGTGGCGTAGCCGCCGACCTGGTGGTGCACCTGGTGGGGCTCATCAGCAACCTGGCGCTTTTGCACCGCTTCGGCTGGCAGCTGCCCGACCTCCGTCACTACCACCCCACGCCGGTGCTGCTGGCGGTGGCGGTCGGTGGCGCGCTCGTGGTGGTCGGCCTGGCCC
>JAJYMM010000010.1 GCA_021787035.1 Actinomycetes bacterium | reverse complement strand
ACCAAAGGTCAAACGTATGTTCCGGAAATATCGCCCGGTTGAACGCATGTTCGGATAAGCTACGAACGTACGTTTGCAACCTCGTTGACCGCTGTTACCAGGAGGCAGACAAATGGTCGCAATCGAGTTCACTGCGGAGGCCAGCCCCCGCGGGCAGGCCCGCCCCACCGGCACCGCTCTCCGTCCCGAAGGCACCGACGCCGGCGGCGAGGCTCGCGGTACCAAAGCCCGTCGCCGGGCCACAAGAGGCAACCGGCGCGCTCACTCTTACTTCTGGCGCCGGTACTTCTGGCGCCGGCTCTTGCTGCTCGCCCTGGTCGCCGGCGCCGGCGCCATGGCTTCGAGCGCGGCAGAGCGGCTCATGGCATCTGCGTCACCGTCTAGGGCGGGCTCGCCGTCCTGCGCTCAGACCTCCGCCGGCGGGTGCCTACCTACCACCTACGTAGCCCGTCCGGGAGACACGATATGGGCCATCGCGGTCCGGTACTCGGGCGACGGGGACCCGCGGCCCCTCGAGTACCGCCTCGAGCAGGAGATAGGAGGGGGGACGTTGCAGCCTGGCGACGTCCTTCGTGTCCCGTGACCGTTACTCTCGTCGTTCGACTACCCGCCACGTAAAAGTTGGGCCTACGTTGACCGGAAGCCGTTCACACTGGTGCCCCGGAACAGCCACCTGTCGCCCGGGAACAACGCGAAGAAGGGAGCCCGATGTTGCCATGGTCCGCCGAACTGGCGGGGAGGATCGAGGAGCACCTGATCAAAAGCGAAGTGTTGCGGGGCAACCCGCTCGCGGACCCATACGAGCGCCCCGTGGTCGTGTACCTACCACCCGGCTACGACGCCGGCTCAGCCCGTCGGTACGCGACCGTGTACGTGCTCCAGGGTTACACGGGCCACGTCGCCATGTGGCGGAACCGATCCGCGTTCCGCCAGCCCTTCCCCGAGACGGCAGACGCCGTCTTTGCACGCGGAGAAGCGCCGCCGGCAATCGTGGTCTACGTGGACGCCTGGACCTCCTACGGCGGCAGCCAGTTCGTCGACTCGCCAGGCACGGGGCGCTACCACTCCTACCTGTGCGACGAGGTGGTCCCCTGGGTCGACTCGCACTTCCGGACCCTCGCGTCGGCCGGGCACCGGGCGGTGATGGGCCACTCGAGCGGTGGGTTCGGCGCAATGGTCACCGCGATGCTGCGCCCCGACCTCTTTGGCGCACTCGCCTCGCACGCCGGCGACGCCCTCTACGAGTACCTTTACATCCCCGAGTTCGCCAAAGCGGCGCGGCACTTGCGCAAATACGACGGCGACATCTGGCGATGGTGGACGGACTTCCGCTCGAGGGTCGCTTTCACGAAGAGGGAAGACCATTGCCTCCTGATGTTGCTCGGCGTGTCGGCGTGCTTTTCGGCCCGCGAGGACGGGTCGGTGGAGCTGCCCTTCGACCCCTCGAGCGGCGTACTGCGGCCGGCTGTGTGGCAGCGCTGGCTCGACTGGGACCCAGTCCGCATGGTCCCCAGGTACGCTGATGCCCTCGGCTCGCTGCGAGCGCTCTGGCTGGACGCTGGCACTGAGGACGAGTGGTACCTGGACCTTGGCGCGGCGGCTGTCCGGGCGGCGCTCGCCGATGGCGGAGTACCCGACGGGGTCGTCCACGCCGAGTCCTTCGACGGTGGCCACATGAGCATCGACTACAGGTACCCGCTTTCACTGTCGTGGCTCTGCCAGCACATCGCGGGGTGACTTCGGCCGACCGTCATCAAACCTCGACGTCGGAGAGGTCTGCCACCGTGTCGACATCGAAGGGGTCGCCTTCACACGCGACCTCCTCCACTAGTCCCGGACGGCGGCGCATGAGAGCTCGAGCGCCCTCGTCGCCCGTCGTCGGTAGCTCGGCCCAGACCGAGCGGTCCAGCCGGACCGGGTGGCGCCGGGCGCCTCCGTAGGTGGCGACCGCGATTGGGGCACAAGAGACCGCCACCGCCCGCCAGGCGGGCGCGGGTACCAGGGGTTGGTCCCCGAGCCCGACCACGATCGCGTCGAGCCCCAGTCGCCGCGCGGCAACCACCGCGCACTGGAGGGAGCTGGCGATGCCGGACTCCCACGAAGGGTTTTCGACGCGCGTGACCCCGGCTGGCAGCAACCCGGCGATGTCGACCGCACCCGTCACGACCACGGTGGCCTCCAAGCCAGCTCCCAGCGCATGTTCCAAAGCCCAGCTGACAAGCGGCCGCCCCCGGAACGGCGCAAGCAGCTTGTGCTCGCCCGAGGAAGGACGGTAGCGGCTCCCCCCACCGGCACACAGGACGGCGGCCCCGGCTCTCACCGGCCGGAAAAGGGGGTTGGCGTACCAGATGGCGGCAAATGGATCGGGCCGCTCGCCCCCCTGAGCGGCCCTCCACTGTGGCCCCGACGCGCGGCGACGATCTCAGCCACGATTGAAACGGCCGTCTCCTCCGGCGTGTCCGCCCCGAGGTCTAAGCCGATCGGGCCCCGGAGACGCTCCAGCTCCTCCTCGGTCACGCCCGCTTCGATCAGTCGCCTGCGCCGGTCGGCCTGGGTTTGGCGCGAGCCCATGACCCCTATGTAGCCGGCGCTCGTAGCCAAGGCACTGACGATGGTGGGAACGTCGAACTTGGGGTCGTGGGTGAGGATGCAGACGGCGTCGCGCGAGCCGAGGCAACGGCCGGCGTGCCCGAGGTAGCGGTCCGGCCATTCGGCGACGACCTCGTCGGCCAGTGGGAACCGCTCCGGCGAGGCGAACACAGCACGGGCGTCGCACACTGTTACGCGAAAGCCGAGGAGCTTGGCCTGCGCGGTCAGGGCGGCTGTGAAACTGGCCGCTCCCGCGATGACCATCCGCGGCGGCGCCGGGAACGAGTCGACGAAGACAGTGAGGTCCGTTCCCACCCCGAGGTGGGGGACCGTGTAGGTATGAAGGGAGCTGCGCTCCGAAGCGATGTCGGCCATGGCGTCGTTCGCTATCTGGCGCGCTAGCTCAACATCGAAGCGCAAGAAAGGGAAGGCAACTTCGGGAGGCCTCATGGGCGCAGTGCCACCAAGGACCGCCTTCCAGCCGAGGAGGTCGCCGGGACCCCCGATGACCTCCACGAGGGCCGCCCCCTCCCCCTTGGCAGTGGCGGCCAGGAGCTGGTCCAGCCACGGGCCCCGGCGCTCCAAACGCTCGACGAGCACCCGCACCAAGCCGCCACATGTGAGCCCCACATCGAAGGCCTCGTCCTCGGGGCACCCGAAGCTCAACAAACGCGGCGGGCCGCCCTTGGCCAGCGTGGCCCGGGCTTCCTCGACCAGCGACCCCTCCACGCAACCCCCTGAGGCCGAGCCGGCTACATCTTCACTGGTCACCGCTATGGCCGCCCCAGCTGGGCGCACTCCTGAACCGATGACCTCGATCACCCTGGCCAAGGCCACCTGCCTCCCTGCACCGAGCCAGCTGTCGAGCTCTGCCAGTACGCCCTTCACACTCCTCCCCAGAGCGCTCAGTAAGGAATTCGGCGCCCCGGCACAAGGGGGAGCTGGCGGAGCCGGCGGCCGGTGGCGTCGAAGATGGCGTTGGCTACGGCTGGGGCCACAGCGATCATCGGTGTCTCGCCGGCGCCAGCCGAAGGCAGGTCCGGCCGGTCGCACAGCACTACCTCGATCTCAGGCAGGTCCGAGAACCGGAGCAGCGGGTAGCGGGTGAGAGACGGCTCGACAAGCCTGCCGCCCTCGACGGGCAAGGCCTCGATGAGCGCCCCCCCGAGGGCCATCATGGTCGCACCCTCGACTTGGTTGATGACCGTGTCGCGGTTGACCACCGTGCCACAGTCGTAGGCGGTGACGATGCGCGTGACCGCCACCGAGGCGTCGGGGCCCACGCGGACCTCGGCACAGGTCGCGACCCGGCCCCCCTTCTCCAGGCCGACGCCCAAGCCCTGCCCGCTCCGCACGCCCTCGGCGACCGCGCGCTCGGCCGCCGCGTCGCGGGCCACTTCCCCGCCTCTGGAGGCGCCACCAACCCAGCCGAAACGCTCGGCTGCCGCTTGGAGCACCGCAACGAGCCGGTCGTCGTCGAGGCGCGCCAGGCGGAACTCGAGCGGGCCCTCTCCACAGCGCTGCGCCAGTTCGTCTATTGCCGATTCTCGTGCGAAGTTGTTCGCGGTGGCCGCCAGGGCCCTGTAGGAGCCCTGGCGAAGCGGCGACTGGGACGGCCGGTAGCGCAGCCTCCGCGTGCCTGTCCGGTACGGAGGCGCCAGAGCAGCTGCCCCCGAATTGACGTTCTCGAAGTCCCAGGCCGCTAGTTCGCCGTCTTGGCCGAGGGCAGCAGCGACGCCTATCACGGCCATCGGTCGCACCGTCCCCCAGCGCAGCTCCTCGGCCCGGTCCCAGTGGACTCGCACGGGACGTCCCGCTCCGCGCGCCAGCAGGGCAGCCTCTGTGGCGACCTCGCCGGCGTGCTTGCCTCCGAACGCCCCACCCGTGGGCGGCACCACCACTCGGACGTCGGCCTCGTCGACCCCCAAAGCGGACGCCACCTGGCGCCTGACCCCGAAGGGGACCTGGGTGCCGGTCCACACCGTCAACCGGTCGCCGTCCCATTCCGCCACGGCAGCCCGGGTCTCCAGCGGCACGTGGGCCAAGTAGGCGGTCGTGTAGGTGGCGCTGAACGGGTCCGCAGCACGGGCCAGTGCTCCGCTCACATCGCCCGTCTCCTCATCGACCGGCCGCTCCCATCCCTCGGTGCTGAGCGGGTGGGTGCGGAGGTAGTCGACCAGGTCCTCCTCGATGCGGGCTGGCTCGTCCCACTCGGCATGCATATCGGACACGGCCCGGCGAGCGACAGCCGGGTCGCCAGCCACCGCGCCGACGAACGAGCCGTCCTCCACCACCGTCACGCCAGCGGCGGCCCGCGCGCGGCTGCAGTCCACCGACCTGAGAGTGGCGCCGGGGACCGGGGGCCGGAGGACGGCACCGTACCCCATCCCGGGGCGCCCGAGGTCCGATGCGTAGCGCCGGCGACCGGTGACGGCGTCCACCCGTCTGGCCTCATGGCCGGGCCGACCCACGAAACGCCGCTCGCCCGGCGCGACCAGCTGCGGCTCTGCGTCGAGCACAACCAGCCTGCACCTGTCGCCAAGCCCCCGCGGGCCACCGAGCTCGCCCAGTGCAGAGCGCGCGCCGGCGGCGGCAAGGCGCAGCCACTCACCGGAATCTGGCATGGAGCGGCTACCGAAGGTCCCCATGTCGTAGGGGCACACGTGGGTGTCGCCCTGGACCACCGTCACCTGCTCGACGTCCACCCCCAGCTCCTCTGCAACGAGGAGGCGAAAAGCCGTCTTGTTGTCCTGCCCGACGTCGACTTTGCCGCTGAACGCGCTCACCCGGCCAGCGGGCGACACGTGGACCCAGGCGCCACCCCGCCACGCCCAGTCTGTAGGAGCCTTGGTGGCCGGCCACACGCTGACAAGCCCGGGACCGAGGACCGCCGCGTAGTCGCGTTCCTCTGGGCTGACAAGGTCCCATGGCCGCGCCGGCCTCGGCAGGAGGTCGGCCGCATCGACCACCCAAGCGCCCTCTCCGCCGCCGGCGTCGGCACCGGCCCGTTCAGGTCCCGTGCCAGGGGGCGGTGCCGCCGGATGTAGCACTGCCTTCTCACGAAGCTCGTATGCCCGGTGCGCGGCGCGACGGATCCTCCCATAGCAGCCGCAGCGGCACAGGCTTGGCCTGAGGACGTCGGCGATCGCGCCGTCGTCGGGCCCTGGCAAGCGCTCGACCAGGGCGGCGATACGCAATGCCATGGCCGGTGTGCAATAGCCGCACTGTGACGCCCGTTCCTCTAGCAGTGCCTGCTGGGCCGGGTGGAGCCGCCCGCCGGCGGCCAGCCCCTCGATCGTTGTCACGGCGCGCCCGGCCACGTCGCCGAGCGGCGTCTGGCATGAGAGCACAGGCTCCCCGTCGACGAGGACCGTGCAGGAGCCGCACTCGCCCTCGCCGCAGCCGGGCTTGGTCCCGGTAAGCCCCAGAGCGCCCCGCAGCCAGCCGATCAAGGTCCCAGTCGCTCCGTCGAGCGGACGGGGGCGGCCGTTCACGACCACGACTGCCATCGGTGCCACCCTAGGCCCGCCGGCGGGCGTGGGTATGTTCACAGCCGGCGTGTTATAGGTGCGGCGGCAGGGTGCCCCGCCCCGCCAGCGCCGCCCCGCCAGCGCCGGCCGCCTAGCGCCGCCCCGCCAGCGCCGCCCCGCCAGCGCCGCCCCGCCAGCGCCGGCCGCCTAGCGCCGCCCCGCCAGCGCCGCCCCGCCAGCGCCGGCCGCCTAGGAGGCGCCACCCGCCGGCCCTCGCGCTGCTTTGCGGAGGTCCTCGCCTCTCCCAGTCGGCTCCCAATAGACCCGGCCCTCCAAGAGGCCAGGCCTGTACTGCTGGGCCACCCAGCCGCCGGGCTCGCCGTGTGGGTAGACGTAGCCCTTGCCGTGGCCCAGGCGTGCCGCCCCTTTGTAGTGGGAGTCCCTGAGGTGCTTCGGTACCTCGCCGCCCGCGAGCTCCTGCACGTCTGACCTGGCCTTGCCGAGCGCGGCCGTCACCGAGTTGGACTTGGGAGCGTTCGCCAGGTGGATGACCGCGTGGGCCAAGTTGAGCTGCGCCTCCGGGAGCCCGACGAGCTCGACGGCACGTGCGGCCGCATCCGCCACCAAGAGCGACTGCGGATCTGCCATACCAACGTCCTCACTCGCCAGGATCACGAGGCGACGGGCGATGAAACGGGCATCCTCCCCCGCTTCCAACATGCGCGCCAACCAGTAGAGCCCAGCGTCGGGGTCCGATCCGCGCACCGATTTGATGAAGGCGCTAACCACGTCGTAATGCTCGTCCTCGCCATAGCGCAAAGCCCTCGTGCTCCTAGCGGCCTCCACATCCTCCAGGCTCACGGCAGCCCGGCCGGCCGTGCTGGCCAGCGCCATGGCGACTTCGAGGCCATTCAGTGCACTGCGCGCGTCACCCTCCGACAGCCGAGCGAGCAGGGCCAGCGCGTCGTCGGCGACCGTGGCCCTCTCGCGCTCGAGAGCGCGCTTTAGCAGCACGAGCAGCTCGCGCTCCGAAAGCGCCTCCAGGCGGAAAAGGCTGCTTCTCGAAAGGAGCGGCCCGTTGACGGAAAAGAAGGGGTTCTCAGTCGTTGCCCCGATCAAGACCAGCTCGCCCGATTCGACCGAAGGGAGCAGGGCATCTTGCTGCGTTCGATTGAAGCGGTGCACCTCGTCTAAGAACAGCACCGTCCCGCGCCCCTCCACCGCCAGCCGGCGCCGGGCAGCGTCGACCGCCTCCCGCACGTCCTTCACGCCGGCAGCGACGGCGGACATCGAGACGAACGCCTTCTTCGTGGCTCCCGCCACCAACTGCGCGAGCGTCGTCTTGCCCGTGCCAGGCGGGCCCCACAGGATCGCGGAGGAGAGCCGGTCCGCTTCTATCAGCGCCCTGAGCGGCCGCCCAGGAGCCAGCAAACGCTCCTGGCCCACCATCTCGTCGAGTGACTTGGGGCGCATCCTAGATGCGAGCGGCCCGTGCTCTGCAAGGTGCCGCTCCAGCGCGGCCTCGAACAGGTCAGATTGCTCAGCCACAGCGCGACCACCACGAGCCGGCGCTGTCAGCGGCCGCCGTTGCCCGCGCCTGGTAGGGCCCGGAAGGCGTCGTAGACACTGTCCACCCTCTTCAGCGCGCCGAGCACGGACTCCAGGTGGGCGGGGTCTGCCAGCTCGAACTCGAAACGCATCTTGCTCACCCTGTCCGCCCCGGTATGGGTCTCGCTACGCAGGATGTTTAGATGGTGGTCGGAAAGGACCTTCCATATGTCCACGCCGAGACGGGTGCGGTCGAGAGCCTTGATCTCGAGCGCCGCTAGGAAGCTACCCGGGCGGTCCCGGTCCCACTCGACCTCTATCAGCCTGCCGACCTCGGTCGAGGCGAGCGCAGCGGCATTGGCACAGTCGCTGCGGTGCACGCTCACGCCACGCCCACGGGTGACGAAGCCTATGATCTCGTCGCCAGGTACCGGGGTACAGCACCGGGCGAGGCGCACCATCACGTCGTCGAGGCCCTCCACGTGGAGGCCGATGCCTTGCTGGCTCGCCCGCCGAGGCTGGCGCACCGTCGAGGGCAGCTGCACGTCCTGCTCGCCGCCTCGCAGCTCCCGCGTCAAACGCTGGGCTACCGCCTGGCCCGACACGCGCCCTTCACCAACGGCCGCGTAGAGCGCATCGAGGTCCGCATAGTGCAGGCCCTCCCCGATCCGCTTCATGGTGTCGCTCGTCATGAGCTTCTGTGCGGGCAGCCCCTCCTTGCGGAGCGCTTTGGCCAGTTCGTCTCGCCCGGTCTCCATCGCGTCTTCGCGCCGTTCCCGGCTGAACCACTGGCGGATCTTGTTACGCGCCCTCGGCGTGACCACGAGGTTGAGCCAGTCGCGGCTCGGGCCGGCAGAGGGGACCTTGGACGTGAAAATCTCGACACTGTCGCCCGACGTGAGCTTGGAGTCAAGCGGGACAAGCCTCCCGTTTACCCGCGACCCGATGCAACGGTGACCGACTTCGGTGTGGATTGCATACGCAAAGTCAACGGGCGTGGCGCCAACGGGGAGGGCGACGACATCGCCCTTGGGGGTGAAAACGAAGACCTCGTCGCTTTCCAGGTCGAGCTTCAGGCCCTCCAAGAACTCCGCCGGATCCGTGCTCTCCACGGACCAATCCACGATCCGCTGAAGCCAGGCGATGTCCGCCGCCGAGGCGTTCTCCTTGTAACCCCAGTGCGAAGCGATGCCCCGCTCGGCCCGGTTGTGCATCTCCCAAGTACGGATCTGCACCTCGAGCGGCTTGCGCTGCGGGCCCACGACAGTCGTATGGAGCGATTGGTACAGGTTGAACTTGGGCGTATTTATATAGTCTTTGAACCGCCCGAGGATAGGCGCCCAAGTGCCGTGGATCGCACCGAGCGCCGCCCAGCAGTCCTTCACAGAGCTGACGATGACCCGGACCCCCATGAGGTCGTAGATCTCGTCGAACTCCTTGTTTTTCAAGACCATCTTCTCGTAGATGGAGTAGAGGTGCTTGGGACGGCCCGTCACCGTCGCCTCTATCCGTGCCGCAAAGAGGCGCTCCTGCACCTGTTCGATGACCTGGGCCAGGTAGACCTCGCGCTCGGGAGCCCGAGCCGCCACCATCTGCTCGATCTGCGCGTAACGGCGCGGGTGGAGCGCTGCGAAGGCCAAGTCCTCGAGCTGCCACTTGATGTCCGCAATACCGAAACGGTGAGCAAGTGGGGCATAGATGTCGAGGGTCTCTTGCGCCGTCCGCTTCTGGCTCGTTTCCGGCATCGCCGCGAGCGTCCTCATGTTGTGCAGGCGGTCGGCCAGCTTTATGAGGAGGACCCGTGGGTCTTTGGCCATTGCTACCAGCATCTTGCGCATGGTGGCCGCCTGCGCCGCCGCCCGCGAGTCGAAGCTGACGCGCTCCAACTTTGTGACGCCGTCTACGATCTGGGCTACCACTGGCCCGAAGCCCGCCTCGACCTCCTCAAGGGAAACCGGGGTGTCCTCCACTGAATCGTGCAGCAAGGCTGCAGCGATGGTGACGTCGTCCATCCCAAGGCCGGCGAGCACCGTTGCAACCGCAACAGGGTGAGAGATAAAAGGCTCGCCAGACCGGCGGAACTGGCCCTCGTGCGCCTTGTCGGCCGTCTCGTAGGCCCTGACGATAAGGCCCGGGTCGTTGCGGGGATGGCGCTCCTTATAGGAGGCAATAAGTGGTGCCAGCGCATCGGAGGCCGCTACCTGGCGCCGCCAGGGCAGCACCCGTTCGACCGTGCCAACGGCGCGCCCTCGCGGCGCCCGCTCGGTCGCCGCGAGCACGTCCATCGCGACTACACCCTCACCAGGGCCTCGATGTCGACTATCTCGACACCGGCCAGCCTCTCTCGGCCGCCGAGAAAGGACAGTTCAAGCACACAGCCGAAACCTACTGTCGTGGCACCGAGTTGCCCGACGAGCCGGGCCGTGGCGGCAGCAGTCCCCCCCGTTGCTAGCACGTCGTCAACGATCAGCGCTCTCTCCCCGGGCACGAGAGCGTCCTGGTGTACCTCAAGGGTGTCGGTGCCGTACTCAAGGTCGTAGGTGTACGAGTACACTTCGCCGGGCAGCTTCCCCTTCTTGCGAACCGGCACGAAGCCCGCTCCCAAGTGGTAAGCAACCGGGGCGGCGATGATGAAACCTCGCGCCTCGACGCCTAGGACCTTGTCAACCCCCTCGCCAGCAAAGCTCCCTGCCAGCGCCTCTACGCAATAAGAAAAGCCCTCCGGGTCGGCGAGCAAGGGCGTTATGTCCTTGAAGACCACGCCGGGGCGCGGGAAATCGGCTACGTCCCTGATGAGGTCCTTTACGAGTGCCACGCCCTGCTCCATAACCCCAGCGTACTACCGGTTGGCCTCGCGGCCAGTAGCCCAGCCGCTGCCAGGACAACCGTTCTAGCTAGCGCCGGCGAGGCACCTTCTTTTTCGCACGTGGGCGGGGCGAGACGACTTGGCCAGAAACACGGGTCTGAGCGACGCCAGGCTGAGCCTCCGCCCTCGGTTCGCCAGCCCTCGGTTCGCCAGCCCTTGGTTCCCCAGCCCTCGATCGAGCGGTCCTCGACGTGCCGGACGGGCCGGCGTCGGCATCCCCCCCTGCGCCGACGCCGGTCCCGCCTGCTCTCTCCCTGCCTGAGTCAGCCAGTTGCCCCGCCGGGGCAAGACCACCATCGCCGTTGCCCCCACCATCGCCGTTGCCCCCACTATGCCCGCCACCACCATGCCCGTTGCCGCCTCGGTCGAAGTCCAGCTCGCGGCCATCGGTCGCGCCAGCCATCTGGCCGTGAAGGTCGTCGCCGGCGACGACCTCATCCTCCGGCATATCGCCATCCCCAGCGGCACCGCCTCCACGCCCTTGGCTACCTGCTGCCCTCGACCTGGCGAAGGCCGGTGCTGGCCCCGGTGCCTCCGTGCCGCGCCCAAGCTTGCTACCAACGATGCTCCCGCCCGAGACGGTCGCGGCCGTTAGGACCTGGCGCGACTGCGGGTAGGCGGCAATCCGCCGCCGTATCTCCACGTACCTAGGCTCACGCTCTTTCAAGAGGGCGAGGACGGGCGAGGCGATGAAGATCGACGAATAGGCCCCGCTCATGAGCCCGATGAACAGGGCAAGTCCAAAGTCGTTGAGCGCCGAAGCACCGAGGATCCACGAACCGATCACCAAGATGCAAAACACCGGTACCACCGAGACGAAGGAGGTGTTGATAGAGCGCGCCAGCACTTGGTTCATGGACAGGTTTACGACATCTGTATAAGTCACGCGGTTGGTCGAAGCGAGGCCGCGCGTGTTTTCCTTGACCTTGTCGAAGACCACGATCGTGTCGTAGAGGCTGTAGCCGAGGACGGTGAGGAAGGCGATAACCGTGTCCGGGCTCACCTGGAACCCCGACAGCGCGTAGATGCCGATCGTCACCAGCATGTCATGGACGAGCGCGGCGAACGCTGCGAAGGCCATCTTGGTCTCGAAATAAAGCGACATGGCGAGGACGATCAGGACGACGAAGACTATGACCGCCTCCACGGCCTTCTTCGTGATGACCCCGCCCCAAGAAGGTCCGACAGCAGTCAGGTTGACCTTGTCAACGCTTACGTGGGCGAGCTTGGCCAGCTCATCGGTTACCTGGTTGACGAGGTGCGAATCGCTCGTCAGCGAAGACGGTGCCTCGACCGCTATGTCAGTTTTGCCGGTCGTCCTGCTGGTGAGCTGGGTAACCGTGGACTTGTCAAGCGCTGGGTTTATCGCGTAGAGCGCGTTTTTGACAGTAGTGACCGAAGCGTTGGTCGGGACCTGCCACTGCGTGCCGCCCTTGAAGTCAATGCTGAAGTTGAGCCCACCGATACCCAAAGCGATGAGCCCGATCACTATTACGGCGCCCGAGGCTGCGAACCAGTACTTCCACCGGTTGATGAAGTCGAAATTGGTCTCGCCGCGGTAGAGACGGGTGAACGGCTTACCCTGCCGCTTCTCGTCGCCCTGGAGCGGTGCTCCCACAGGCGCCCTCACCCTACGGCTACGCGGACCGCTGCCACGCTGGCTCGGCACCTCAGCTACCTCCCCCACCCGCGCCCGCTGGCCCGAAGATCCTGCGCGCCCCGAGTCCCCGGCCGACCCCAAGCGCGCCGCCCTCCCCGATCGACCGTCGGCCTACCAGGATCACGAGCGGCCTCGTAAAGAAGTAAGTCGTGACGATGTTGAGGAGCGTGGCCAGGCCTAGGAAGAAGGCGAAACCCCGCACGTCACCCACGGTCAAAGCGTAGAGGATCAGCGCGGCGATGAACGAGGAGAAGTCGGCGGCGAGGATCGTTCGGAACGCCCGGTTGAAGCTGCGCTCAACGGAGGTACGCACGGTACGGCCCGAACGGATGTCCTCCTTCAAACGTTCGAAGTAGATGACGCAAGAGTCCGCAGTAACACCGACCGACACGATCAAACCGATCACGCCCGACAGGGTGAGGGCGAGGTTGGACGTGGCGGAGAGCAAAGTCGTTATGGCGTAGAGCAGCGCCCCGGACACGCAGATGCCAAGCACAACGACCAGCCCGAGCGCCCGGTAGTACATCACAAGGTAGAGGATGACAAGAAGTACGGCTATGGCGCCGGCGATGGCCCCTGCCCTCAGTGACTGCGTCCCGATGGTGGGCGAGACGTTGTCGATCGTCTGGGTAACCAGGCGGACCGGCAACGACCCGTAGTTGAGGGCGTTGGCCAGGCTCTGCGCTTGCTGCGAAGTGAAGGGGTTGGAACTAGAGCCGCTGATCGTCGCCGCCCCGTTGTAGGAGCTCGCCTCTATCGCGGGGGCGGACTGGATAACCCCGTCGAGCTCGATCGCCTGGAGCGCCCCGTAAGGCGGGCACTGGGCCGCAACCGGCGGGTTGCTTGGGTCCTGCTTGTAGCAGGCGTAGTAGGAAGCGGCGTAGTTGTTGAACTGCGTCGAGCCCTTCCCGGTGAAGGTCAGGTCCACTTCCCACGCGCCAGTCGAGGAGTTGAGGTTCGCGGCGGCGATCTTCACGATCCCGCCTGTCATCTGCGCAGGCCCGAGCACGTAGCGGGCGTCCGACTTGTAGTGCCCGTTCACAAAGTCGTAGTAGTACGGCAACACCACTGTTGAGCTGGCATTGTCGAAGTCCGCGGGCGTAAGCCCATGCGCGTCGCCGTGGGGCGGTATGTACGACTGCTGTTGCGCCGCGCTCATGCCGCAAATGTGACTACTGAGCGAGGTGGTCGTGGTGGTACTAGGCACCGTGGTAGACGTGGCCGACTTGGCGGACCTAGACGTAGCGGTACCCCCAGTTTTGGCGGTGCCGGAGGCCGTGGCCGCCTTCCCAGTCGCCTTCCCAGTCGCCTTCGTCGGAGATGTCGCCTTGGCAGCGCCCCCAGCGCCGACATGATGCACGGCCGAGTCGAGCTGAGCCAGGGTCGCCCCTGCAGCCGCCTTGCTCTTCCCGAGGCTCTTCCCGTGCCCGTGAGCCGTGGTCTTTGCCCCCTTGCTCTTGGCCGGGGTAGTGGCGGTCGTGGTAGCCGTAGTGGTCTTGGTCTGAGCCTTGGAAGTGGCCGGGGCGACGTAGGGGGAGATTACGCATTCGACCGGGCGGAAGAAGAGCTGGGCGGTCTGGCCGAGCTCCTTTAGGACCTGCGTGTCGTTTTTGGCGCCGGGGAGCTCGATCACGATGTCGTTGCCCTGCTTGGTGACCGAAGCGTTCGATATGCCGTAGCCGTTCACCCGGTTGTCGATGATGGTCCGGGCCTCGTTCAGGGTCGTCGAGCTCGTGTTTTTCGTCTGGGGCTGGAGGACGACCTCGACGCCGCCCTTTAGGTCCAAACCGAGCAGTGGGGCTTTACCGGTGAGGAAGGTCGCCCCCACAGACACGATCGCGACGACAAGGATGACAGATAGGGACCACAGGAGCGTCCGGGGGTTCACGTTGCCGCCTACTCCTGCCTAAGCTCCCTGGCCAGCTCCGCCGGGCGCACCGCCACGCCGCCTGGAGCTCCTGTCACTGGAAGCGCCCACATCTGTGGCGGCTCCCTCGTTGTCACCAGTCGTTGGCCAGGCCTCGGAGGCTTCTACATTTCCCTCGGGACCCTGAGAACCCCAGGTCTCGCCAGCTCCCTCGCCCTCCGGGACTTCCGGCGACATGAAGCTTTCGCCCTCGTCCTCGTCGCCCGACTTCCCGAACACGCCTCCATTGGACGAAGCCGTGCTGGCCCCCCGGGTGCGGTTGCCAGTCGAGCCAGCTCCTCCGTAGGAGGCACCACCGCCGCCAAACAGCCCGCCACTCCGGCGTTGCTGGTTGGCGAGGTAGGTGGAACGAAGCTGCACGGCTTGGGGCACGAACGAGATCACGACCCCGTCGGAGACCTCGATGCCGACCTCGTCGTCACCAAGGCGCTCCACCCGCCCCATCATGCCACCGGCGACCACCTCGTCCCCGACGCCGAAGGTCCGGCCCTGGCGCATCGCCTGCATCTTGCGACGCTGGTTGGGACGGATCAGGAAGAAGTAGAGCAGCCCGAACAGCAAGATGATGATGAGCAGGACCTCCGACCCTCCGCTGGAGGGGGACGCCTTGGTTGTAGTTGTCGTTTTGCCGGCCGCGCTCGCAACAGCGAGCAATAGAGGCCTGCTGATTATGAGGTGCATGTGAACTCCGTGCCGTCTGGGCACCGCAACAGTAGCTCGGCCCCTTGGCTTGGGAGCCTGACATAAGCACCCTCAGCCTAGCCGCTCGGGCCGGCACTGCGAAGCGCGGCCCTCTCAGGTGCCCAGCGAGCGGCGACCTCGGCCTCTAGTTCTCCAAAGGTACCGGCAAGCACCGCTTCGCGGGCCCGTCCCGCCAGGGCCAATAGCCAGGCCAGGTTGTGCAGGCTGAGCAGCCGGCCCGCGCTCGGTTCACCCACGTTGAAAAGGTGCCGCAGGTACCCTCGGCTGTGGCGGCGGCATACGGGGCAAGCGCAGGTTGGGTCAACAGGGCCGGCATCTGCGCCATAGCGAGCCGCCTTGACGGCGACCTTCCCGGCCGCTGTGAGGGCAGTCCCGTGGCGCCCAAGACGAGTGGGGAGCACGCAGTCGAACATGTCGACCCCAAGTCCAACGGCCCGTACCAGCAGGTAAGGGTCGCCGACGCCCATCAGGTAGCGAGGTCTCGCCACTGGTAAGGGCGCGATCGCTCTGGACAGTGCGGCCAGCGTCTCGGCGGGTGCCTCCCCGACAGAGAGCCCTCCGATCCCGTAGCCGTCGAAGCCCATCTGGCCCAGGCGCTCCGCATATCTCTCACGGAGATCCGGCTCGGTGCCTCCCTGTACGATCCCGAAGAGCAACTGGTCGGGGCGGCTGCGGGCGGCGAGCGAGCGTCCGGCCCAGGCCAGCGTGCGCTCCCCGGCCTCTTCGACGGCCGAGCGCGGAGCTGGCAGCGCGACACAGACGTCCAGCACCATGGCGATGTCCGAGCCGAGGGCCTCTTGGGCTCGGACGGCGTCTTCAGGCGTGAGCCGCTGCGACGAGCCGTCGTAGGCCGAACGGAAGTCCACTCCCTTGTCGTCAACCGAGCAAGGCAGCGACATCACCTGGTAGCCGCCGGAATCGGTGAGAAAATGCCCCTGCCAGCCGGAGAAGCCGTGGAGGCCACCGAGGGCTTCCACGACCTTGGCGCCCGGGCGCAGCATCAAGTGGTAGGTGTTGGCCAAGACGACCTCTGCACCAAGGTGGTCCAGGTCGTCAGCCGAAAGGAGCCGCACGGCCCCTCGCGAGCCGACCGGCATGAAGCAGGGGGTGCGGATGCGGCCCCTCGGCGTAACCACGAAGCCAGCCCGGGCCGCCCCGTCAGCAGCTTGTAGCTCGAACATCGCGAGCGACGACCATTGCGTCGCCAAAGGAGAGGAAGCGGTAGCCCTCACGCAGGGCCAGCGCGTACAGGTCCCGCCAGCGCTCGCCGGCGAACGCCTCTAGTAGGACGAGCAGAGTGCTCCTCGGTTGGTGAAAGTTCGTCATCAGGACGTCGACCACTGAGAAAGGGTGACCGGGGCGTATGAAGAGCTCGGTCCTCCCCTCGAGGGCGCCCGTTGACGCGGCCGATTCCAGGGCCCGGACGCTCGTCGTGCCCACCGCCACCACGCGCCCCCCGCGCTTCTTGGCCTCCTGGCACGCGGACCAAGTGGCCTCGGGCACGACATAGCGCTCCGAGTGCATCTCGTGGTCTTCGACCTGGCCCGCCTTGATCGGCTTGAAGGTCCCTGGGCCGACGGCGAGGTCAACGGCCAAGATGTTCGCACCCCGCTCCCTGCAGGCCGCTAGAAGCGCCGGGGTCAGGTGGAGGCCCGCCGTAGGCGCGGCGACGCTGCCCGGACGTTCGGAATACACCGTCTGGTAGCGCTCCGGGTCGTACAGGGGTTCGTGGATGTAAGGCGGCAAGGCGAGCTCTCCATAACGGGAGAGGTCCCCGACGAGGCTCCTCACCTCCCGCGTACCGCCAGGCAAGCGCTCCCCCACTTCTATGACCGCTACGAGGGCCGCGGGGGCTGCCTTTGCGGGCACGGGGCCTGTCCCCGCTGCTCTGGCCTCGGGCGGACCGGGTTCGGCCACGCCGGCAGGTGCGGCGCTGGCAGGTGCGGCGCTGGCAGGTGCGGCGCTGGCAGGTGCGGCGCTGGCAGGTGCGGCGCTGGCGCTCTCGACGCTCGCCGGTGGCGCCCACAAGACGGTCCCGGGTGGCAAGCGCCGGCCCGGCCGCACCATCGCCTCCCACGCGCCGCGGCGACCTGGCAGCGCCTCGAGCAGGAGCACCTCTGCCGCACCGCCAGTCTCTTTGCGCAGCAGAAGTCGGGCGGGAACCACCCGAGAGGTGTTGACCACCAACACGTCGCCATCATCGACCAGGCGGGGTAGGTCCCTGACACGCAGGTGCTCAGGCGGCTCGGCCAGCGCGTTGAGGAGGCGGGCGGAGTCACGCGGCTCCGCCGGCGACTGCGCGATTGCCTCCTCCGGGAGGTTGTAGTCGGGAACTTCCATGGCCTCTGTCCGCTGCAAGATCGTACTGGCCAACCGGCACCTGTTGCGCTAGGCGCACATTCCTGCTAACTTTCTCGCTTGGATGGGAGCGCTCCCATCCGATGGCGAACGGGGGGAGAAAGGGGACGGGTGGTCGCGATGACGCGCTCTGCAGCAGAGGTCTCTCAAGTGACAGGGGCCACGCCCGGCCACGGCCGGGCGTGGCCGCCCCATCGACACCTTGGGTTGCGAGCGGCAACGGCGCCGCTCGCGATCCTGGTGGCACTGGTGGCAGCGTTCGCTACGCCGGCCGCAGCCGAGCAGCGCGGCGCCCCCAATGCCCAACACCCAGGTTCGCGGGTGGTCGCCCAGGTGCAGGGCAATGATGTGCCGACCATCAACTGGGCGCTAACTGGCACGGCCACTGCGCAGTCTTCGCAGCCAGGAAGTCCTCCCGCGAATGCCATCGACGGCGACGCTGCAACCTCTTGGTGTACGAACACCTGGCCTGACACCCTCACGGTGGACTTGGGCCAAGTACACGAGCTGAGCGGCTTCGGGGTAACGCTCGAAAATTCGAGCTCGTCAGCGAGGGCGGCGATATCGGTGGCAACTCAGCCAGGTGACTGGCAGCAGGTAGCGGGCGCGCAGAGCCTTGCGCTCGACCCAGGCAACCCCATGTACATACCCATTTCTGGTGCCGGGCCCCGTGGGCACGGTTTCCCCGGCCGCGACAACGGCTTTGGGGGCAACGGCTTTGGGGGCAACGGCTTTGGGGGCAACGGCTTTGGGGGGCAGGGGTACGCCAACTCGGGCGCCACGGTCCCTGTCCGCTACGCACAGCTCACGATCTGGGACAGCGGGGCCGCACCTGTTTGCGTCGGTGAGTTCAGGCTTTTCGGGCCCGATCCCGCCGCCGCCCACATGATGCTCGGCGCTGACATGTCCTTCACCGCCCAGGAACTTGCCGCCGGCAACACCTTCAGCGATAACGGCGTGACGGCCAACCCGATTGATATTCTCGCCAACCACGGTGCCAACGTTGTGCGCCTTCGCCTTTGGGTCAACCCCCCTTCCGGCTACAGCAGCCTCCAGACGGACCTCGCACTGGCACGTACGGTGAAACGAGCGGGGCTGAAGCTCTACCTCGACATCATGTACTCGGACTTCTGGGCCGACCCGGGCAAGCAGTGCATCCCGGCGGGTTGGCCGGACACCTTCCCGGCCCTAACCCAAAAGGTCGAGTCCTACACGCAACAGGTGGTTTCTGCCTTCGCGGCCCAGGGAACGCCCGTCGACATAGTCTCGGTCGGCAACGAGGTGACGAACGGGATGCTCTGGTCCTACGACAAGGCGCCGGCGGGCGACTGGCCGAACTTCGGCTGCACCGGCACGCCCGGCCAGGGGGGCTACCTCGACTGGACTGGCAACACTTCCGCGACCGGCTGGGGCAACTTCACCCAACTCCTGAAGGCGGGCATCGCAGGCGCCCAAGCCGGCAACCCGCCTGGGCACAGGCTCCTGGTCGCCATTCATACTGACCTAGGTGGCGGTGAAACGCCCTATGGTGCCAACGACACAGAGAAGTCGCAGTACTTTTACCAGCAGCTCCAAAAGTACGGCGTGCCCTTCGACATCGTCGCGCTTTCCTACTACCCGCTCTACCAGGGCTCGCTTTCGGGGATGCGCGCGACCGTGGACAACCTCGCCACGACGGTCGGCAAACCGATCGTCCTCGCAGAAACCGAGTACGCCTGGACCCTTGCCAACGGCGACGCCCTCGGCAACGACACCTGGCAATCAAGCCAGCTGATAGACGGCTACCCGGCGAGCCCAGGCGGCCAGATCTCGTTCGTCAACGACGAGATGTCAATACTCGCGGCGGCGCCCAACGGCTTGGGTGCCGGCGTCTTGTGGTGGGAACCCGAGTGGATCCCAGGCGTCAACTGGGCGCCCAACGCAAGCCCTGCCGGGACCCCGGACGACAACATGACCCTCTTCGACTTCCAGGGCCGCGCGCTCCCGTCGGTGGCGATATTCCAAAACCCTGTCAGCACTTGCGCCAGCTACGACCCGTACCAAGTACCCTGTGTGACCCCCTGACCCCGACGGCAAGGACCGCACCGGCCGTCCTGTAGTGGCGGCCGGTGCGGCTCGTACCACCGGCGCGGTCGGTACCGCCGGGCTGGGCGCGCGCAAGAATCTCAGTGATCTGCGTCTGCGAATGCCACATGGTTCACCAACATGGCCGCTTTCGGACCAAATACGCATGGATGTGCCGTTTTCAGATTGACATGTGCCCGTTTTTTGTACAGCGCGCTCGCCAGAAGGCGACTGCCTGGCGCAAACGTCGTTATTGCCTGGCCAGCAATTGCAGCTAGCCCCAGAGGCTGATCGGGGAGTCCCCGGCCGCCCCAGCGGGAAACCCGCCCACGCCGGCGGCCGGCGCAGGCAGCCCGAGGTGCTCGTACGCCGCCGGCATCGCCACTCGCCCCCTCGGCGTCCGCATCAACATCCCGAGCTGCAACAAGAAGGGTTCGTAGACATCTTCAACGGTCTCGGGCGCTTCGCTGACGGCCACTGCGAGGGTGCTCAGCCCAACCGGGCCACCCCCGAAGCGCAAGCATGTCGCCTCCAAGATCGCCCGGTCGACCTTGTCGAGGCCGAGCTCATCGACCTGGAAGAGCTCAAGCCCGGCCATGGCCACCTGCCGGTCGATCGTGCCGTCGCCCCGGACCTCCGCGTAGTCGCGCACGCGCTTCAAAAGCCTGTTCGCGAGGCGCGGTGTGCCCCGCGAGCGCTTGGCTATCTCGACCCCGCCGCCATCGTCCAACCGCGCTCCGAGCAGCCCCGCAGAACGCCGGACGATCGTCTCGAGCTCGCCTGCCTCGTAGTAATCGAGGCGGGCGACGAAACCAAAGCGGTCGCGAAGAGGCCCCGTTATAAGCCCCGTCCGCGTCGTCGCCCCAACCAAGGTGAAACGTGGTAGGTCGAGGCGAAGCGACCTCGCAGCCGGCCCTTTGCCCAGGACGACGTCGAGCTGGAAGTCCTCCATGGCCGGGTAAAGGATCTCCTCTACAGGGCGGGCGAGGCGGTGGATCTCGTCCACGAAGAGCACGTCGCCTTCGGTCAAGTTGGTGAGAAGCGCGGCCAAGTCGCCCGCCCGCACAAGCGCTGGGCCCGAGGTCACGCGGAAGCCTGCTTGCATCTCGTTGGCCACGATGCCCGCCAGAGAAGTCTTGCCGAGTCCCGGCGGCCCAGCGAACAGCATGTGGTCGACCGGCTCGCCGCGCCTGCGCGCCGCCTCGAGCATTATGGACAGGTGCTCTTTCAGCTGAGCCTGGCCAACGAACTCTGATAGCCGTCGAGGCCGAAGCGTCGGCTCCTCGATCTCCTCGGCTGCGTCGGCGGACGGCGCCAAAAGGCGGGCCCCTCCGTCGCCCCCTGTGCTCACCGGCTACCGGCCAGCTCTCGGAGCGCGTGGCGCAAGAGGTCCTCCGCCAGCCCTTCGAGGGGCAGCCTCGCAAGTGCGGCCCTCACCTCGTCGGCACCGTAGCCGAGCGACGTTAGCGCGGCCCTCACCTCCTCACGGCGAACCGCTCGGTCGGCGGCGCTCGCCTCATGAGGCGCGCCGCCCCCGATCGCGCCGTCGCGTGCAGTGCCGCTTGCCACTACCGGCTCTCCCTCACCGGGGGCCCGTCCAGCTGCCCCAGCCTCACTCGTGCCCACCCACGGGGCGGCTTCGAAGCGAGGAGCAAGCTCGAGCACCAGCCGAGCTGCCGTCTTGTTGCCGATGCCGGGCGCGAGCGTCAGGGCGTCGGCCTCCCCGCCCAAGACAGCCCGTCGCAGTGAGGCCGGGGTGAGGACCGACAACACCGCGACCGCCACCGCAGGGCCTACCCCGCGTGCCCCGAGAAGAAGCTCAAAACAGTCCCGCTCCTCTCGCGAGGGGAACCCGTAGAGGACGAGGGCGTCCTCGCGCACGTGGGTATGGACCCAAAGGAAGCTTGGCCCTCCCAGCTCTCCAGCGCGCCCCGCAACACCTGCCGGCACGAACACCCGGTAGCCGACCCCGCCCACCTCGACCAACAGCTCCGTTTGGTGATCAGAGCGCAGCACGCGCTCGAGCAGGGTGCCTCTGAGCGACCCGATCACTGGGCCGCACCCGCAGCTAGAGCTTTGGCGGCCGCCATGGCAAACGGGGCACTCGCCAGGTGGCAAAGCGCCAGTGCGAGCGCATCGGCCCGGTCCGGAGGCGAGGGGATCTCGGGAAGGTCGAGGAGCGCTTGGACCATCCGCTGGACCTGCGCCTTGCCGGCGCCACCCCAGCCCGTGACGGCCTGCTTCACCTCGTTGGGGCTGTACTGGACGACCGCCACGCCGAGCTCGCCCGCTGCCGCGAGCGCCAGCCCGCTCGCCTGGCCGACCGACATCGCCGTCTTGACATTGGCCTGGAAAAGAACGCGCTCGACCACGACGACGTCTGGCGAAAGCCGCTCCAGGAGCTGGCGCAGCTCCCTGTAAAGCTGCGCCAGGCGCCCCTCAAGGGCAGCCGCAGGCGGCGTGGTGAGCACGCCCGACACGACGGCCACTGGCTGCGCACCTTCCTGGCGCACAGCCCCGTACCCGCAACGCGACAGGCCCGGGTCGATACCGAGCACGAACATTAGTTCGTGACTTTAGCACTGCCCATTCCGAAAGTGGTGGATCCCCTTGCTAGACCGCCACAAGCTCCAGTACTGAATCGGGGATATCGAAGTTTGCGTACACATTTTGAACGTCATCGTGCTCGTCCAGCAGGTCGACCAGCCTCAGGACCTTTCGGGCGTCGTTTTCACTTTGGATCGGGACGGTCTGTGACGGCTGCATGATGAGCTCGGAGCTCGCGACCTTCCAGCCCCTCGACTCGATCGCCGAACGCACCACCGCCAGGGCCGAAGGCGGTGTCACGACCTCCCAGCCGTCACCGATGTCGCGGACGTCCTCTGCGCCAGCATCAGCCGCCACCAATGTGAGCTCGTCCTCGTCCACACCGGCGCCATTGGCGACGTTCACGATACCTTTTCGTTCGAACTGCCAGGCGACGGAACCAGGTTCCGCCATCGAGCCGCCGTTCTTGGTGAAAATGGCACGGATCTCGGCACTAGCACGGTTTCGGTTGTCGGTTAGGCACTCGACTATCACGGCAACTCCACACGGAGCGTAGCCCTCGTAGTTGATGGGCTCGTAGTGGACGCCTTCGAGCTCGCCCGTCCCACGCTTGATGGCCCGTTCGATCGTGTCGAGAGGCACTGACGCATCACGGGCTTTTTGGAACATGGTCCGAAGCGTCGGGTTCGCCTCGGGGTCGCCACCGCCTTCGCGCGCCGCCACTTCGACCTGGCGTATGAGCTTGGCGAAGAGCTTCCCCCGGGCCGCATCCAACGCCCCTTTCTTATGCTTTGTCGTCGCCCATTTAGAGTGGCCTGACATCTTCTGTCCTTTCGTTATCTAGTGTTTGCGTATCTGACCTTTCGTTACCCGGCAACAAACCGAGGAACAGTTCGTGGAGGCGTGTGTCACCGGCGAGCTCAGGGTGGAACGACGTGACGAGCACCGGCCCCTGCCTGCACACGACGGGCTTTTGCGTGCCTCCCGGCACCGCCACGCTCGCGAGCACTTGGACCCGAGGCCCCGTCCTTTCGACGAGCGGGGCACGGATAAAAACTGCGTGCAACGGCGCGCCCAGTCCCGCAACGCGCAGGTCCGTCTCAAAAGAGTCCCGCTGGCGCCCGAATGCGTTCCTGCGTACCGAGATGTCGATGGCGGCCAGGTGGTGCTGGTCGGGACGCCCACCGAGCACCTCGCTCGCGAGCATGATCATGCCGGCACAAGTGCCAAAGGTAGGCATACCGTCACGCAGGCGCGCCTGTAAAGGGTCTAGGAGACCGGATGACTCGAGCAAGAGCGAGATGGCCGTCGACTCGCCACCTGGGATGACCAAGGCCCTCACCCGAGCGAGCTCGGCCGGCATGCGAACGGGGAGAGCCTCCACCCCGAGGCTGGAAAAGAGCCTCAGGTGCTCGCGGAAATCACCCTGGAGCGCGAGTACCCCCACGGGTCCCGCCTGGCGGGTCGTGCCTGGCGCTACCACCTGGGGGCACCTTTCCCATCAAGGGGTCACCAGACTTGTTTGCCCGCCTGGGGGCCCCAGCCCCAGGCTCCTCCCCGAGGCGGGGGCCCCAGCCCCGCCCGTGGCCGTACCTCCTTGCCCGCCTGGGGGCCCCAGCCCCAGGCTCCTCCCCGAGGCGGGGGCCCCAGCCCCGCCCGTGGCCGTCACCATCCCCGCTCGGAGAGCCGGGTCGCCACCGAGGCCGACTCCTCGCCTCGCATCGCACCGCCGAGCCCGCGGCTCACTTTCGCGACCATCTCGTAGTCCGAATAGTGCGTGGTGGCCTCGACTATTGCCCGAGCGAAGCGGGGCGGGTCCGAGCTTTTGAATATCCCCGAGCCGACAAAAACCGACTGCGCCCCGATCTCCATGACAAGAGCGGCGTCTGCGGGCGTCGCCACCCCGCCGGCGCAGAAGAGCGGCACTGGCAGCTCGCCCCTCTCGGCTATCTCCCTTACGAGCTCGACGGGAGCACGCAGCTCCTTCGCCCACGAGTACAGCTCAGTGGGATCGCAGTTGCTTATCTTGCGTATGTCGCCCAGGATATTGCGGAGGTGATGAACCGCCTCTTTCACGTCACCCGTCCCCGCTTCCCCCTTGCTCCGGATCATCGCCGCACCTTCGGATATCCGCCGGAGCGCCTCACCGAGGTTGTTGGCGCCGCACACGAAGGGGACCCTAAAGGACCACTTGTCGATGTGGTGCTCGTCGTCCGCCGGCGTCAGGACTTCGCTCTCGTCGATGTAGTCAACCCCAAGGGCTTCCAAGACCTTGGCTTCTGAAAAGTGGCCGATACGCGCCTTGGCCATGACAGGGATACTGACCGCACCCATGATCGCCTCGATGAGGGCCGGATCGCTCATCCGCGCGACGCCGCCGTCACGGCGGATGTCGGCCGGCACACGCTCGAGGGCCATCACCGCCACCGCGCCGGCGTCCTCGGCGATCTTGGCCTGATCGGCCGTCACGACGTCCATGATCACGCCGCCTCGAAGCTGCGTGGCGAGGCCCCGCTTAACCATGCCCGTGCCTGTCACTCGCTCGCTCTGCCCGCCGCCCCCGTGGCCATCGCTATCAGTCATGCAACCATCGTACCTGGTGGCGGGTTTCGCACCGCTTGAGCGCGACGGCCGAAGGTCCGTCAGCTCGACTCGTCAAGGAAGCCTGTGAAGGATCCCCTCACAGCTCACGGAGAGCTTCGATGCGGTCCTTGACCGGGGTGAGCACCCGCGTACCTCCACCGGGCTCGGCGAACCACAGCTGGGCAGTAGCCCGGGACGCACCCTTCACCTCGCTCCCCTTGGCTTCCACTTTCTCAAGGGCGCTCACCAGTGCGGGGGGGTAGCGCGTGAAATTGGCGGCCGCGCGGTCCATGGCGGTGACAGGTTCAGGGGGAGACAGCAAGGTCGCGCCGATGCCGAGCGTTGCGACGGTGACCGTTGCCGGGAGCATGTCATAGCACCGGACCCTTGTGAGCAGCTGGGCCACCACGCCCTCCAGCTCGAGGCGGTCGAGCTCGTCGAGCAAGCCCTGGGTCACTACGATCGTCGCGCTCCGCCGGCGCCGGCCGCACACCGCTGCGTTGAGCGAAGCGTCCTGGCGCACCCGCACCTCCGGCTCCCGGACGCCGATGGTGGCGCAAAGACCTTCGACCAAGTTGAGCAGGCGGGCGTCATGCAAAGGATCCGCTCGGTTACCGTCCAAGGCCCGCCGCGCGAGCGGTTCGGCCGCCGCCCACATGAGGAGGGCCAAGACGGCCGTGCCCACTACGAGCCCTACGAAGCTGTAGGGCCAGCTGGAAGCCCACCAGGTGAGCAGTCCGATCGCGAGCCCGAGGGGCACCGAGGACACACCAACGAGCGTGAGCGCCCGTCGCCTATTGGCAGCGGTTCGCGCCCTGAGCGGGTCGGCAGCCATGGCGCGAGATGATACGTGCTCGCGGCGCACGATGGGCCGGTCGCTCGTGTGGTTCCACCCTTCACGGGACTAGACCGGGTCGTGTGCGGGCACCCGAACCGCAACCTCGCGAGGGCTCAAGGGGCGTCGGGTACGCACGCGTGGGCTGCTCAGGGTGGTCGTACACCCACTGGCGGGGCACCTTTTACCCAGCTCACCTCCGCTCCAAGGACTGGTTCCGCCACTACTCGAGCATTTTCGCCACTGTTGAGGTCAACAACACCTTCTACCGGTTGCCCACGTCCGCAACCTTGGAGGCGTGGGCGGCCAACGCCCCACCTGGCTTCGTCTACGCCCTCAAGGCGAGCGGCTTCGGGACCCACCGCCTCAAGCTGGCTAGCCCGGAGCGATGGCTGCCCACTTACCTGGGACGGGCCGTCTTGCTCGGCGCAGCCCTCGGGCCAAATCTCGTCCAGCTGCCACCCCACTGGAAGCGCGACACCGGACGCTTGGCAGCGTTCTTCGACGCTGCGGCAGCCTGTGGGGAGCCGTTGCGCTGGGCAGTGGAGCTGCGCGACCCCTCCTGGTTGCACGACAGCACCTACCAGGTCCTTTCGGACCATCAAGCAGCGCTGTGCTGGCACGACCTGCTGCCCGGTCACCCATGGCTCCGCACCGCGGGTTGGGCCTACGCCAGGTTCCACGGCCCGAGGGCGCCGTCTGAGAAGTATGCCGGCGAGTACGGGCGCGAAGGCCTCGCAGGGCCGGCGCGCCGGCTGAGGGCCTGGCTGCAGGAGGGCAGCGACGTGTACGCGTACTTCAACAACGACGAAGGTGCTGCTGCGCCCCGAGATGCCGGCGCGCTTGCCCATTTACTAGGCTCACCTGAATGATGCTGGCAACGGTCGGAGGGGCGATTGTCGGGGCAACCCATGCCTTGGTGGCTGCAAGCAGCGCCCCCGAGGACTGGGCGTACGGCACCGCGGCAGCGGCGCTGTTCGTCGCCGCCATAGTGGTGCCCGCCGCCGTCCTAAATGCGAGAGACCACCGCCGGTGGAAGGCCGAGCGCGACGCTCGGGCAAGGGCCGGCAGCGCGAGCAGCCCAGGGCCAGCCAACGCGCCCTAAGAGGCTCTCAAGTCTCCCCAAAGTCCCTCAAGACTGACCAGAGCGCCGCTTGAGGTCAAGCGGGCGCCAAGCCTTCGTTCCCCTCTCCCCCGGTCGCCCTCGTCGCTGGTGCTGTGCCGGCCACGCCACCGGCCGGCGCGGCCAACGGGGCAGCCGAAGACGCCTCGGAGTCCTGGTCGAAGCCACCACGCCCGTCGCCGTCCGCTACACCCCGCCGAGGCCAGCTGGCGCCGGCGGGGACAGCGCCTGCGGCGCACTCCTCGCCCGCGCTCACGCGCTGCGACCTGCGGTTTGCCCGTCGGTGGTGTGCCGCGAGCCACGCAGCCGCCACCCAGCCCACCAGCACTAGCAACCAATAGCTGACGGCCCGGTACATGAGGGTGCCGGCGGTCGCCTGGGTGACGCCGACGTGGAAGCGCGTGAGCAGTTCGGTCAGCCCACCTTCGACCACCCCCAGACCGCCTGGGGTGATCGGGAGCTCAACAAGGAGCTGCGCTGCGGCATAGCACAGGAGCACGGCGCTCCAAGGCACGGGCCCGCCCACGGTCAACAGGGCGCTCACGAGCACGACCGAGTCGAAGGCCCAGTTGCATGTGGCCACTGCGAAACAGCGAAACCACGCGCCCGCCGAGGGCTGGTAGCACTCCATGTCACGCAGGGAACGCTCGGCCCCCCTCATCTTTGTGCAGGCCTTCTCGGGGAGACGTCCCTGGACATGACGAAGGACGCGAGCGATCAGGCGTCCCAGGATCCCCGGCCGAGCAAACAGGGCGCTCGCGAGCGCTGAGCCGACCCATATAAACGCCAGCACCGGCACCAGCTCGAGCCTGAGCGACGGCCCTACGACGACGGCTCCCACCAAGGCCACCGTCGCCAAGCCCGTCGCCGCCAAGGCTCCGGCTGCGAGCTCAGCCCAGACACCCAGGGCCCAGCCCGCCCCGAGCTTTTGGTACTGGCGGAACGAGTAGCCCTCAGCGAACAACGTCCCCGCCGGGAGCGACTGGGCAACGGCGTTGCTCGCCATCGTCACTGGCAACAAGTCGGCCACCCCGACGCCTAGGCCGCCCTCCCGCAGGAGGCGCTGCTGGAGCCACGAAAGGCAGAAGATCGACCCACCCTCCGCAGCCCCAGCCACCAAGAGCCAGTGCCAATGCAGGTGCCTGAAGGTCGTCGGGACGTTGCCCAGGCTGTCGCCGGCGCGCAACACGACGAACACCGCCGCGGCACTAAGTACAGCCACCTCGAACAGGACGCGGTGGAGCGTGCGCCGACGCCTCTTGCGCCGAGAGACGTCCCCGTGGCTATCCTCCGGCCTGGGTGGCACCCGGACGCCGGGTTCTCCCTCGACGCCGGTACTTTCAGTGGGCACGGAACGCAACTTGTGGCCAAGGCTAGTGGGCGCGAAACGCAAGCTGATATGTTCCTGAAGGGCCCCTTGGCCGGTGGAACCCGGGGCTTGGGCGCGCGAGTATCTAATTTGTCTTGTCCGAGCCCACGCTCGTCCGAGATCCCCCGGAGTGCCTAGAGGGCGGTTCGCGGGCACGCCAAGACCCAGTGGTCGTTATGGAAACGGAGACATACGTTACGCAGCGGGAAATCAACGCAGGCAGCGAAGTGGCTCGACCAGAGCCGGCGCAGCCTTCCCAACCGGCGCCACCAGGGGATCCACACCTGGCCCCCCTGCAGGTGCCCAGCGCAGGCTCAAGGCGCCAGCGAGGGTGCCGAGCAAATGGTGTGGAGCACCACCACTTCGAGCTGCCCCGCCTCCGAGACCTCGCCCGCCGCGCCGCCCCTCAAGTGCTCGAAGCGACGCTCATCCCTCTCGCGCTGTTTTACGCTGCTCTCCGGCTCCTCGGGCCCACCGGGGCGATCGTGGCCGCTCTCGGCTGGAATTACCTGGCCCTTGGTAGGCGGCTCTACCGCCGGGAGAAGGCGCCGGGCCTCCTCATCCTGTCGAGCGTGGCGCTCACCGCCCGGTCGTTGCTCGCCCTCGCGAGCGGAGCCAGCCTGTTCGTCTACTTCCTCCAGCCGTCCCTTGCCACGGCCCTCATTGGAGGGGCTTTCTTGCTATCGGTCCCGCTCGGGCACCCCCTGGCCGAGAAGCTTGCGCACGACTTCGTGCCACTCCCGGCGTCGTTCGTGAAAAGGCCGCGCATACGCCAGCTCTTCGTACGAATCAGCCTCCTCTGGGCGCTCGTCAGCCTGGCAAATGCGGCCGGGACGATCGCGCTGCTCGTGAGCACCCCGATCGCCACCTACCTGGCCGCAAGGACGGGCCTGTCGAGCACGCTGACCATCAGCGGCGTGCTCGTATCCTTCTGGTGGTTCCGCCGTGGGCTGCGCCGGCACAACGCCGAGGCAGCACGGGAAGCCGCAACAGCCGCGGCCGCCGCCTAGCCGGCTCCACGACAGGCGACTTTTTCGGGCTTGGGTCACCAGCGGCGTTTGGACGCTGCGCTAGGGACAAGGGTGGTCGCGCTCCAACCACCACGCGAGCCCGACCAGACCGGGACCGGTATGAACAACCATGACCGGGGAAAAAGAGCCGATGAACGCCGTAGCCAGCTCGGTACGGGCGCTCACCTGGGCGAGGAGGTCCCTCGCTACAGCCTCGTCCACCGCATGCAGCGCGGCGACGTGGACTGCCAGTGGGCCCGGGGTGGAGCGCTCACGGGCGAGGTCACGGTAGAAAGCCTCGAGGATATGGCCGTAGGCAAGGCGGGCGCTTCGAGCCGGGCGGAGAGGACGCGCCTTTCCGTCCTCGAACTCGAACAGCGGGTGCAACCCGAGCCACTTGGCGCCCCAAGCGGCCGCTCCGGGGACACGGCCACCGCGCGCCAGGTGCTCGAGGGAAGGCAAAGTCGCCACGAGCCTCGCCTTTCTAGCCGCCCGTTTCGCGGCAGCGACGACGTCTCGGAGGCTACGACCCTCTTGGGCGGCCCTGGAAGCCGCCAACACGACGAGGCCCTCGGACCCGGCGGCAGCGCCGGTGTCCACCACCGCTACCTCCCTTTCTCCCTCCAAGAGCTGCGCCGCCAGGTGCGCGGCCTCGTAGCAGCTGCTCATCCTCCTAGAGACCGTGAGGACTGCCACACCTTCCCCCGTGTCAGCCGCCTCGCAAGCCGCTACAAAGTCTCCCGGGGCTGGGCCCGACGTGGATACTCCGTCCCCAAGGCGCGCCACTACCTCCTCTATCTCGGCAAGTGCAAGCTCCCCATCGCGGTACTCCTGGCCGCCAATGTTCACCAACATCGAGACGATGGTCATGCCGCCGCCTTCTACCAGTGTCGCCGGCAACGAACAGGCACTGTCGGTAACGATCCCTACCGCCAGCGCAGCGCCCCCGGTTTGCCTCCCGCCTTCACCCACGTATCGCGGTCGAAAAGGAACCTGGACAGGTACACAGCCGGCCCACCCTGGGCGGGGGCGGCATTGCCCACGATGCGCTTCACGACCATGGGCACGAGCACCGCCATCGCTGCCGCCGCCGCGTCCCGACCGTGCAGGCGCCGAACGAGCGGCACGAGCAACGCGTCCGCAGCGAGCGAACCGAGCGCCGTCTCCCCAGCGAGACGCCCGCAAGCCAAGCCGGCAAGCAGGAGCGCGGCCCCGGCCGGCGCGGTCACGATGAGGGCCCCCATGGCTGGCGAGATGCCCCTGCCGCCGGCACCCCTGAGCCAGGGTGACCAGTTGTGGCCGGCGACGGCGCAACCACCGGCGAGAGCGGCAACCAAGGGGTGGTCTTGGCCGGCAAGTGCGGGGCCGACCGCACCCTTGGCCACCTCGAAGACACCGACCGCGATGAGCGGCCCCACGCCGGCGACACGCGCCAAGGCGGTGCCCGAGACCGTCCCGCTGCCGACGCGGCGGAGATCAGTGCCGGTGCGCCACACGGCCGCGAGGTTGGACAGAGGCACCGAGCCCGACCCGAAGCCCGCAGCCAGGGCTAACGGCGCCCTCAGGCGCACCGGTCCTCCGAGTGCCAATGGCCCGAGTGCTCGAAGGGTAGGGCGCAGGTCTTCACGTTCGCGAAGGTTACATGAGCGACAATGGCGAGGGCTTGTAGGCAGACGGCTGGCGAGCCGCACTCGAGGCCAAGGACCCTTGCCAATGGGCAAACCTAGCGCGTGCCGTACTGTTGAGGGCAATGGCACATGAGCGACGTTAAGGAGCAGAGATGGCAGCCTTGCTCGTCGTCCTAGTGGTCGTCTGTGCCTTGGGCATCGCTGTGCACCTAGCGCGCGGCCTTTGGGCAAGGACGCGGTCGGTGCACCGCCACCAGCAGGCACTCGACACTTTGGCGGACATAACCCAGTCCGCTGGTGGGACAGCTCAGGCCGGGGCACTCGACGGGAGCCAACACCAGGCGCACGTACGTGTGCTCGGCCCTAGTGGTGAGCCATCGCCGACCGAGGTCCCCGTCCTGCCCCCGCCCAAGCCGCTCGCCCCCAACGAGCATGCAAGCCAGTCACCGTTCCGCCGGCCATCGAGATCGGGCCTCCGTTCTGGCGCCGGCGCCCAGGCGGCCCTCGCTGCCGGCACAAACAGCCTGCACATGCGGCCCACCGCCCCCCCGCCGGTCGCACCTCCCATCACGCCCCCGGACGGCCCGATAGGAGCGGACGACATCCCGCCAGACGACGTGACGCGGGTGATCCCCGGCCTCACGCCACCGCCGCCACCAAAAGCGCCGGACGAACCGACGCGGCCAGTGCCGGTGATCAGGCCCCACGTCTTTTACTTCGACGACCTCTCAGCGCGCTCTAATCAGGCAAAGGAGAGCGCTCCCGCCAAGGCTGCCAGCGCCGGGGACGAGTCCCTCGCTCCAAGCGCCGCATCCGCATCCGCATCCGCATCCGCGGCCGGCACGGCCCTGCCCAGCACGGCCGCGAGGCGGGGCAGCAACCGCCAGCGGCGCCTCGCAGCGCAAGCGCTTGTGGCCGCGTCCGTCGCGCTCGTCGTGGCTGGGGGGGCGGTTTACCTCGCCGTCGAGGGCAGTGGGCAGAGCCCACGCCGGGTCGGCGCGCCGAAGACCTCCAACCCGGTCGCCAGCACCGGCGGCCGCTCCACGCCAGCAAGCACGTCCGCCCCCGCATCGACCAACCCGCCGACCTCCTCCACGTCTACCTCCACCACCGTGACAACCCTGCCCAAGCCGGTCCAGCTGATCTCGTCGGTGAAAAACGCAGCGACTGGCACGACCGACACCTACCGGCTCGGCTCCTCGACGGCGTCGATCGTTGTCAAGGCTGCCGGCCCCTGCTGGGTCGAAGTACGGGTAGGCGGTCCAGCGGGCCAGGTGAAGGTGGAGGAGACCCTCCAGGCCGGCGAGCAAGCCACGGTCAGTGGTGCAGCATGGATCCGCCTCGGTGACCCCCCCTACGCTTCGGTCCTCGTGGACGGCACGCCGACGACCGTACCGGGGTCGAAGTCCGGCGTACCGCTCAACCTGAACTTCACCGTCAGTTGAAGGCTTTACTCGTTACGCTCGCATCACTGCGCTTCGCTCGGCGGTATCGATTCGTAAGAATGCTTCGCCGGGACGCAAAACGCGGCTGGCGCCGGGAACATCGAAGACCCGTTTTGCGGGTTGCACAACCTATGAAAATGCAGTTCCGGGTGAGTGGCGAAATAGACGTCGCAGTCCGCTTTTGACTTGAACGACACCTCGGTTGACCGCTCTTCGCCGCATTGAAACTCAGTCATCTTGCGATCATAGGTGCGACCACTTACGGGCTAGGCGCGTCCGGCGGGGCGGCGGCGCTCACGCCGGGGCGCTCACGCCGGGGCCCTCCGCCCGGGCTGCGTCCCACGTAAGCACAAGCCTGCGTGCGGCCCTCGCCTCGTCCACACGGCCAACGGGAGTCGTGGTTGGCGCCAAAGCGGCGACCTCCGCTCCCTCCCTGGCTATTTCAAGGAGAGCATCTGCAAGAGCGGCGATGGTCTCAGGGCTCTCGGTCTCAGTCGGCTCGATCATGAGGGCCTCGGCGACGACGAGGGGGAAGTACACGGTGGGGGCGTGGAAGCCCTTCTCGAGGAGCCTCTTGGCGACATCGAGCGCCCGTAGTTGCCCGTTTGTCCCCGGCGCGTCTTTGGTAGAGACCACAGTCTCATGCATAGGCGGGCTGCCGTAGGGCACTGCATAGGTACCCCGCAGGCGCGATAGCAGCCAGTTGGCGTTGAGCACAGCCGCTTCTGAGACCTGCCTGAGCCCCTCGGAACCGTTAGAGAGGATGTATGCCCAGGCCCTTACGAGCGCGAGCGCATTTCCGTGCCAGCCGTGCGTGCGGCCGATCGAACGCGCCGGCTGCTCCCAATAAAACGTCCCGTCGTCAGCGCGCGCTACCAAGGGGCCAGGCAGGAACTCGGACAGCTCGGTGGTAACGGCAACCGGTCCGGCGCCAGGACCGCCACCGCCATGGGGCACCGCAAAAGTCTTGTGCAGGTTGAGGTGGACGATGTCGAAGCCCATAACGGCCGGCTTCGTGATACCCATGATCGCGTTTAGGTTGGCCCCGTCGTAATAGAGGAGCCCTCCTGCGTCGTGGACCAGCCGCCCGACCTCGACGATGCGCTCCTCGAAAAGCCCCAAGGTGTTGGGATTTGTGAGCATCATGCCAGCCACGTCGCCGTCAAGGTACTTGCGGAGCACGTCTGGGGAAACGAGACCTCGCTCGTCCGACTCCACGCTGACCGTTTGGTAACCGGCAAGGCTCACCGACGCCGGGTTGGTCCCGTGCGCGGAGTCCGGGATCAACACCTTTCCTGGCGAACGGCCCTGGGCCTGGTGCCAGGCTCTCATGATGAGAAGGCCCGTAAGCTCGCCGGCCGCGCCAGCCGGTGGCTGCAGCGTCGCCCTGCCCATGCCCGTCACCTCGCATAGGGCATGGGCGAGGCCCCAGAGGAGCTCTAGCCAGCCTTGAGCGTGGCTCGCCGGCGTCGCCGGGTGCACGTTCGCGAACCCCTCTAGCGCCGCAGCCTCGTCGCAGACTTTGGGGTTGTACTTCATAGTGCACGACCCAAGCGGGTAGGCACCGAGATCGACCGAGTACTGCCTGTGCGATAGGCGTGTCATGTGGGCAACGAGATCTCGCTCGGACACCTCGGCAAGTGCCGGTGGCTCGCTGCGAAGCTCGTCCGCCGGGATGAGCTCCTCGGCGCTCCACTCAGGCACGCCGGTCGTACGGAAGCTCGCCGCACGCCTACCTGGGGCGGACAGCTCGAAGACCGTTGGTTCCTCGCCGTGCCCGAGGAGGGGTGCCGACACCGCCCGACCGCCCGGCGCTGTCACGACAGCACCTTGCCGAGCGACTCCAGGTAGGCGTCCATCTCCGCCTTTGTCCTCTTCTCCGTTACGGCCACGAGCAAGCCCTCTTGGCCGCCGGCTTCGACCGGCAAGCCCGCGAGGAAACCCTCGTCGGCCATCCGTTCGACGACGAGGTCGATGGCCACGGGGAGCGCCACAGCGAACTCCCGCACCATCGGAGCGCCCACGAGAGGTTTGACCCCCGGCAGGGCGAGCATGCCTTGCCGCAGGTAGCGCGCCCCGCGGGCACATCGCAATGCGAGCTCACGCAAGCCCGTCGTCCCGAGCCACGCGAGCTGGACCATAGCCGTGACAGCCACGAGGGTCTGGTTGGTGCATATGTTCGACGACGCTTTCTCCCTGCGGATGTCCTGCTCGCGCGCACGCAGTGTGGTCACATACGCGCTACGGCCGGAGCGGTCGACAGTTTGGCCCACCAGGCGACCCGGGAGCCGGCGCACGTGGGCCTGCGTCGCGGCCATCATGCCTAGGTAGGGCCCGCCGAAGGCCAGGCGCGACCCGAAGGGCTGGCCCTCCGCCACGGCCACGTCCGCCCCCTGTTGCCCGGCTGAGCGCAGGAGCCCTGAAGCGACCGGGTCGAAGGCGGCGATCAGCAAGGCGCCGGCCTCGGTCGCCGCGGCGCGCGCCGCCCCGAGCGGGTCGATGCAACCGAGGTAGTTGGGCGAAGCAACTACGACCGCCGCAGGGGGCCCTTCGTGGGACTGCCCCTCCGCACCACCGGCCACGCCTTCCCAGCGGGTGATCCCGTCGATGAGCGGGACCTCGACAACCGCGAGCGCCTGCCCGGCCGTAAGGGTGGCGAGGACCTCGCGCCACCTTGGGTTGACACCCTCGCTGACCCAGAGGGCCCGGCGCCCGGTCGCCGCGGTGGCCATGTTGACGGCCTCCACCAAGGCCGTAGCGCCGTCGTAAACAGACGCGTTGGCGACCGGGAGGCCTGCGAGGCGCGACACCAAGGTCTGGTACTCGAAGAGCACCTGGAGCACGCCCTGAGCGACCTCCGGCTGGTAGGGCGTGTACGAAGTCACGAACTCGCTCCGGCCCGCGAGAGCGCGGGTGACCGCGGGGACGTCGTGGTCATAAGACCCTCCCCCGGCAAAGCAGACGAGCTCCGTTGCTGCCCGGTTGGCCGATGCGAGCCGGGCCATCTCGGCGGCCACATCTGGCTCTGGCAGGCCTTGTGGGAGGTCGAGCCCGCCGGCTAGGCGCAATGCCGGCGGCACGCATGAAAACAGGTCTTCCGTGCTCACTAGGCCGAGATCCGCGAGCATTCGTGCGACGTCTTGCGCAGTGTGAGGGACGTAGGGGGCCAAGGCTGCGCTCAGGCCTACCTCGCCTGCCCGGTGCCCACAGGCGAACTGGCCTTCGGCACGAAAGGGAGCCGCACGACGTGGGCGGGGAGGGGCTCGCGACGTCCCCGCTCAGCGAGAGCCGGCGTAGCGTGCACCGACACGACCGCGCCAGGCCCAACCTCCACCGGCAAAAAGCACATCCCGATGCCGCGGCCAAGTACCGGTGAGTAGTTGCCGCTCGTCAGCTCGCTCGCTCCGGCGGCACCTTCAACGCCATCAAGGTCGACCTCATAGCCAGCACGCAGCGGTCGGCGGCTCTCGCCGAGCACGCCGGCGAGGCGCACCTTCACCCCGCTGGCGCGATGGGCCACTAGCGCCGGGAGGCCCCTGAACCCCATGGGCTTGTCCCAGGAGACGACCCACGACAGGCCGGCCTCAAGAGGCGTAATGCCGGGGCCGAGCTCGTGACCGTGCAGCGGGAGCCCCGCCTCCAAGCGGAGCGTATCTCTGGCGCCGAGCCCTGCGGGCACAGCGCCCGCACGGACAAGATCCTCCCAGAGGCCTGTGGCGAGATCGGCCGGCAGGGAGACCTCTACTCCGTCCTCGCCCGTATACCCGGTGCCAGCAACCACGACCTCGCGGCCTCCCCACCACAGCTCTGCGACCCGGAAACGGCCTACCGACGCTGCCTTTGGGAACAGCCCTGCCAGCACTTCGCGGGCCATGGGGCCCTGGACCGCTATGACCGCCCGTTCAGCGGTCACGTCGGTGCCACCGAGGGCGGAGAGCACTGAGGAAGTGTTGGACGCATTGGGCATTACGTCGAAGCGCTCCTCGGACACCCACCACACGATCAAGTCGTCCGCTACCGAGCCGTCGTCATCTAGGAGCTGCGTGTATTGAGCGCGTCCAGGCCCAATCTTGCCGAGGTCGTTTGTGAGCGTGCCCTGAAGGCGCGCCCACGCCGCAGGGCCGGTCAACCGCACGGTGCCCAGGTGGCTCACGTCGAAAATAGCGGCCCCACGGCGGCACGCCATGTGCTCCGCGATGGTCCCGCCCTCGAAATGAAGAGGCATCTGCCAGCCTCCGAACTCGACCATCCTGGCACCGGCAGCCCTGTGCCAGCCGTCCAGAGGGCTCATGCGGGGGCCAGGGCTCATCAAGGCGGCCAGCCTAGGCCACGACCTGCAAAGACTACGAAACAGCCACCCTCGCTGCTCTTTTTGCATGCGCATGCTCGGGCGTCGGTGCCAGCTGACCCGCTTCCTCGCCCCCCGTCTCTAGCGGTCCCCCGGCGACGGCGCGGATCCCCGTGATCGCCGCGTCGACCTCTGAGACGATCTTGCCCATGCCTAAGACGATGCTGAGCACGCCTTGACCGCCGCGGAGCAGGTCGAAAAGCTCCTCGCCCGAGTTGGCCAGGACGCTCTTGTCGTCGGCGATAACCAGGCTGGCGCTAGCGACACCGGTCCCAGAGCTGCGGAGGCATTCGATGGCCCGACGGGTCGAACGAAGTGACACACCGGCATCGAGCAGCTGCTTTATGACCTTGAGCTGCAAGAGGTCTGTATAAGAGTAAATGCGCTGGCTGCCGCTCCCACGTGCATCGCTGATCGACGGGCGTAACAGGTCAGTCCGCGCCCAGTAGTCGAGCTGGCGGTAGGTGATCCCAACTATCCGGCACACCTGCGGTCCTCGGAAGCCCTCGCGCGCTCCGGCTGGCTCACCCTCAAGGGGCCCAGACGACGCGAGCCTCGGGACGGAGGGCGCCGCGACTGCCGGCCCACTCACGACCTGCTCCCCTGCCGCTTGCGCTGTGGGCATAGGTAAAGGATCCTGATCCACCGGCCTGTGCCTCTCCATGGGCTCCTCCTAGAGTCGCGACCTTATGTAGTTACACCAGTGTGGCCCCCAAGGACCACCGCGCGCAAGGATGCCGCATCCAACCCGGGCGCCCAACCAAGACCGGCCCGCCGCCGGGTCGCCTATTTGCCGAAGTCCTCGGGCCGTATCCCCTCGAGGAACTCATGGAACTGAGCGACGAGCTCCTCGCCCTCCGGTGTGTCAGCGGCCTCATCGCGCTGGGTGATGACGATCCCCTCGGCGTCAAGGAGCGCCTCCTCCGCGTAGATGGTGGCGCCAGCGCGAAGCGCGAGGGCGATCGCATCGGAAGGCCTGGCGCTTACGACGTAGTTGGTGGCGCCCCGGCGCAGTCGCAGCTCGGCGTAGAACGTTTGGTCCTTGAGCTCCGTGATGACCACGTGGTCCAAAACGACCCCGAGCTCAGTCAGCATGTCGCGCACTAGGTCGTGGGTCATTGGGCGCTTTGTCTGCACTCCCTGCAAAGCGCCAGCAATGGCCTCCGCTTCGGGGCGCCCGATGTAAATCGGCAGCGTGCGGTCCCCGCTAGCCTCCTGCAGGAGCAAGATCGGAACGTTGGTCGGAAGCTCAACTCGAACGGCGGAGAGGTGCATCTCGACCATGCTTAGAACTTACATCCGCGGCGCCGCGAGCCGGCGTCGACGTCAGCGCAACTCAGATAGCGCTTCGCGCAAGAGCACCGCCCGCAGCTCCGCACCGAGGGAGGAAAGCTCCTCGACCGCCAGCGAGGCGGCGCGGCGCGCCTCTGGGTTGCGCTGCCTGATAAGGGGCATCACCACCTGCTGGACGACTCCGGCTTCACGTTCGGCGGCGCCCTTGTAGGCCCGGAGGTGCCTCGCTTCGACGCCGTGGCGGGCGAACGCCGCGGCCAACCGCGCGACGACGGCGTCGTCGCGTGTGTAGTAGGGCACGCCTGCAACGACCTTCGGCGCGATCAACCCGTAGCGCTCCAGATCCTGTACCGTCTCGGTGCCCACGCCTGCCGCCCCGAGCAGTTCCTCAAGCGAGAATTGCTCGTCGTCGTCGTCGTCGGCTCCTCCGAATGGCGACGCCGGCAAGCCCGTGCTGGGGCGGCGCCGGCGGCGAGACGCCTGGGGGCGCTCGCCCGGTGGTTCGGGCTCGGGTTCTCCCGCTATTGCCCTA
>JAJYMM010000146.1 GCA_021787035.1 Actinomycetes bacterium | reverse complement strand
ATGACCAGCCATACCTCTCCATGAACCTTCTTGGGGCGCCATTTCCCTATCTGTATCCCAGGTGGCATAATCACTATGTTCACTCTTCATTCCAGAACCCATTTTGCACACAACTGCGCACACAACTAAGGGGCGCGACGTCGGGGTGGTCGAGGGTGTAGATGCGCCCGTAGACGTCGTCGCCGGCGCGGTGCCCCATGAAGCGGCGCCGCACGGCGCCCTCGATGCCGGATGCCCACGCGAGGTCGGTGGCGCAGGACTTCCGGAGCAGGTGGGTGGAGACGGCGAAGCCGAGGTGGTCGGCCGAGAGCTGCTCGGCGATGGCGGCTTCGGCGAAGGCGTGGCGGTAGGCGTGCTGGCCGGAGCGGTCGGGGGTCTGGAGTCCGGGGACGAGGCGCGCCGCGGCGTCGACCTGGCCCGTGTCGGGGTCGGCGTGGAAGGCGTCGATGGCAACCCGGATGAGCACCATGAGCTGCTCGGGGACGACGAGGACCCGCGAACCAGCCGCGGTCTTCGTGGTCTGCTTGTACGGGACGGCGACGACCTGGCCGTGGTCGTCGCGAACGCTGAAACTGCGCCCGCCTTGACCTTGGACGGCGAGCAGTCCGGTGCTGCCGAGGTCGACGACGTCTCCGACCATGATCCCAAACGCCTCGGAGATTCGTAGGCCCATGACCCGCTGGAGCCAGAAGGCGAGCTGGTGGACCGGGTGGAGGTGGGAGGCGAGCCGGGCGCACTCGGGGAGGCTGAGCGGCCGGGGCTGGGTCGAGCGCTCGGGGCGGCGACGGTCGGCCTTGTCGGCTATGGGGGCGTCGAGGCCTTCGGTGGGGTCGAAGCCGGGCGGGAACAGTCCGTTGGCCCGGGCGAAGGCGAGGATGCAGCGCAGCACCCACAGGGCGTCGGTCACGTACCCCTGGGACAGGCCGGCGGGCGCCCGCCGCTTGGCGGTGATGGCGACGGCTGCCGACGCGGGCACACAACTCACGACCAACCCCACCAGGGACTGGGTTACCCAGGCGGCCCGCGACGTGACCGCCGAGCTTCGTGACGCCGGCATCCCATCAAGTACTTGTTGCTATCTGACCGCGACGGCAAGTTCGCTCCGGGCTTCGACGCGGTGCGGGAGAGCGAGGGTGCGAGCATCGTACGAAGCCCCGTTCGAGCACCCAACGCGAACGCTTTCGCCGAACGCTCGACACGCACCATGCGATCAGAGTGCACCGACCTCCTTCTCATCGTAAACGAGCGGCACCTCGTCCGAGTGCTCGTCTCCTGCGTCCGCCACTATGACGGGCATCGCCCGCACCGTGGCTTCGGGTTGCGTCCACCGGATCCGCCTTGAGCGAAGATCCCGTCGACGCCCGCTGAGCTCGCGAGCATCTGCCGAACCGGATCCTTAGCCCCTCATCAACGAGTACCACGCCGCGTGACCGGCTCGGCCGAGTTTTCGGGCCCTACGGGTTTGGTGGTGGGAGGCCGAGCGACCGCACGACGCAGCACGAGCCCAATCGCCAGCACGACAGTGGTAGCCGATAGCTCGCTGGATGTGCCCGCGGCGCGACGAGCCAGTCCCCAGAACTGCCGGGAGAGTCTATGCAGCTGTCCCGGTCCTCGTCCCTGCGCTGCGCGGGTCATCGATCAACCGACGACCTGCCGCCCGTCGACCCAGGTCTGCACGACGCGGAGGTCCTCCAGCCGGTCCGGATCAGTGGCGAGGGGGTCCCCCGACAGCACGACCAAGTCTGCTGCGGCCCCCTCCGATATCACCCCTGCTCGGCCTGCCATCCCCAACGCGTCGGCCGCCGAGGTGGTGTAGCACCGCAGTGCCTCTTCGATGCTGATGGACTCGGTTGGGCCGACGACCGACCCGTCGGGAAGGCGGCGGGTGACCGCAGCCCTGATCCCGACCAGCGGGTCGAAGGAGCCGGCCGGGAAGTCCGAGCTCGCGGCCACCGTCACACCGGCGTCGAGCAGGGTACGCAACGCCAGAAGCCGCAGCGGCGACGGCAACGGGAGCACCGTCAGTTCGTCGCCCAGGTCATGGAGGAAGACGGGCTGGGTGACGACAAGCGCACCTATGTCCGCGATCCGATGAGCCAATGGGGGGTCGAGCACCATGGCATGTTCGAGTCGCGGCCGTCCGGACAGCCCCGCGAGCGCCCCTCGTGCCCCGTGCAGGGCATCGGCGCTGCCAGCCACCGCACCGTTGCCGATGGCATGGATGGCGACCTGCAAGCCGCGATCGGCCGCCGCCAGCGTGGCGTGGCGGAGGTGGTCGTCGGCGAGGACCCGGATCCCGGTGTGGTAGTGGCCGTCCCTCCCGCGCCGCGCCCACCCCCCGCGGTTGGCCACCGTGGCGGCCAGGCGGCCGTGGTGGACGGTGGCCCGCAGCGTGGACGACACGCTGGAGAGCACCTGCCGGACGCTGAGGCAGAGATCGCAGCGCTCCCCCCCGTCGGCGAGGAGCTTGGCCGGGCCAATCGGGATCCGCGGGTCCCCCGTCCCGGTTGGCGCGGCGAGCGTCGCCGGCTCGCTGATCGCGCCTGCGCCGACGGGAAAGCGATGCACCGTGATCGCCAGTCGACCGGCGGCGGCTGCCTGTTCGTAGAGGGCCATGCCGACCGGCGGCACCGCCGCGTCGCCGATGCGGGTGATGCCGGCCTGAGCAAGGGCGAGACTGTGTCGTTCGGCTCGGGCGATCCACTCCTCGCTGGCGTCCCCAGCCAGTACCGCTTCTCGTGATGCCGCCTCAGCGAGGAAGTTGGCGGACTCGACCAGCACGCCGGTGGGACGACCACGCCGGTCGCGCACGATCCTGCCCCCTGGCGGGTCAGGGCTACGGCGGCCCCATCCGAGCCGGGCCAACCCGGCGCTGTTGAGGCTCGACTCGTGGTACGTGAGGCCCAGTACGTGCAGTGGGCGCTCGGGGCAGACCGAGTCCAGCTCAGCGGCGGTGGGGGACCGTCGCTCCGCGAGGGCGAGCGGCTGGTAGCCATGGACCCGCAGCCAGCCGCTGCCATCGTCGGCCGATGCCACGCGGCGGATCTCCTCGAGCAACTCGGAGATGCTGCGGGGCGGACGCCCGTGGGGCCGGCAGCTCCAGCGGTCGGCCGCGACCAGGAACAGGTGGTGGTGCGGGTCGATGAAGCCTGGCAGGAGGCATCCTCCACCGAGATCCACCACCTTGGCTGTACTGCCGGCTCGGCGCGCCACCTCAGAGAGCGCACCCACAGCGAGGACGGTGCCGCCCGAGACCGCGACCGCCTCGACGCGCGGCCGAGCTGGGTCCATGGTGATCACGGTGCCTCCGGTCAGCATCGTCGGTGGGGAGTCGCTCATCGATCGGGCTCCACAGGGCGCATGCGATGGTGCGTGGAGAGGGCGCGGGCCCGCAGGGGGTCGACGGGTGTCGGGCCCGACCGGCGCGTAGTGAGGTTCATCCGGCTCTCCCTGCCGTGGTCATCGGGGTGCGGTCTGGTCGATTCGCCCGCCAGCGCGGCGAGCCAGGGGGATGAGGATGCTTGCCGGCGTTGCCCAAAGGATGAGGACGCTCCCACCGTCGTTGACGACGCCGGTCAAGAAGATCCGACCCCCGTGAGCCGAAGCGTCGTGATACCAGCGTGGGACGACCGCCAGGGATGCCGCCGCGAGCAGGCACAGGGCCGTGCCGGTAAGGACATATCGTCGCTGGGCGAACAGCCGGGCGAGGGGGAAGAAGTGCAGACCGGCCACCAGCGTTACCAGCGGAGCAGCGATCAGGTCGTGCCCGGAGGCCGATGCGATGGCGACAGCAGCGATCATGACCGCAACCCCGCCTTCCACGATCAGGGCGAAGCGCCGACGGTGTCCCGGCTGCCAGGTGGGGCCGCTGTCGGCGAGGTTCCCGGGGCGACGGGCGAGTCGCGCCGCGGGCGCGCAGAGCACACCCAGCAGGACGGCACCGGCAAACCACACAGCGCCTCCCCCTGCACCGTGCAGCGCGCCTATCGCAGCCGACGCCCACACGCCACCGATGACGGCGAGGAGCACAGCGGCGCGCGCCAGGCCGGAGACGTTGACTGTTCGCGCGGGCCCAGAGCCCAGGGAGATGGGATCGGTTGTCACTGCAACTCGCCCTGGTCACGGTCTTCCTAACGGACTGGCGCGCTTCCGACTACGGATGCAGCGCCAGCGAGTGCCTGTGCGTAGGCGGCGTGACCCTGGGGGTAGCCGGGCCAGGTCGGGTCGTCGGCGACGAGCCACTCCGTCGGGTACAGCTCGAGGATCTGGGCATGCTCGGACAGAGCGAAACGGAGCAGCGGTGGGAGGGTGCCCTCGGGGCCGGTACCGGCGGGGTCGGTCTTCTCGTAGGTCTGGACCTCGAGCGGCACCCGACCCGTGTACTTGTCGAACAGCGCGCACCAGTTCGCGTAGCACGGCTGGCCGCTGCGGATGGCCGAGTCGGCCAGGCCCTGGGTGCCGAAGCCGAACCCGTCGGCCACCGCCGTTGCAGCCACCTGATCGGGGAAGCCGTCCCCACCACGGAAGGTATTGATCCCAACCATGATCTGCTTGGCCGAGTGCAGCGAGGCCTCGTAAGCGAGCATGGCTGCGGAGTACGCGGGGAAGTCCTGCTGGTAGCCGTGCGCGTTCCACTGCGCCAGGCAGGCGCCCTTCAGGTCATTCTCCACGTAGCTCTCCCCGCCAGTGCCGATCCCGAAGCGCAGGTAGCCGACGTGGGGATCCCCGGCCACGTGGTCGACGACCGCGGCGACGAACGCCTTCCAGTTGTCCTCGTAGCCCGGCTCCCAGTAGACCGGCGTGGGCGGGGTGTTCTGGTCGCACTGGACGGTGTCCACCTGGGAGAGCACGTAGGCGGGGGTGGCAGGCACCGGGGTCTGGCGGGGTTGCTCGTCGACACCCCAGACGATGAGGTTCACCTCCTTACCGGCCGCCTCCCAGGGCCCGGTCCACTTATCGAGCTGGGTCCAGTCGTAACGGGGGGTGGCACCGGGTCCCTTGTCGATCGCGCTCCACGGTACGACGATGTCAGCCCCGCAGACCGTCGGATCGGCCAGCAGATAGTGGAGGATGACCTGCTGCTGGGCGGGGCTGGCCAGGTTGACCGCGTTGGCGAACAACCCGTGAGGGGCGCCGGGGTCGGCGACCCTGGGATCGGTCGCCGTGCAGGAAGTCGCTGACCCGGCGGGGACGGTGGACACGGTCGCTGCTGTGGTGGTCGACGCCGAGGTCCCTGACGTCGCCGTGGGTGGTTGGGCGGCGGCACAGCCGCTCAGTGCGGCGACCGTTGCCACGGCGACGACCGACCCCGCGTGCCGGCTGAGGCGGCCCCACCCACGAACTTGGGTCATTCTAGCCACACCGGGATCATAGCACATCCGACCCGGAGCGACTATGCTTACATACGTGGGTTCCGAGACGGTGACCGACGGTTGGCGGGCTCGTTCCGCCGCGACCCGCCGCCGACGCAGCCAGGCCAAGATCACCGATGCGGCCCGGGCGCTGTTCGAAGCCCGGGGCTACGAGGACACGACCATCGACGCCGTCGCCAAGCGCGCCGGTGTGGGACCGGCCACGATCTACGAGCACTACGGCACCAAGGACGCCCTGGTGGCTACCGTCTTCGCCGGCGAGCTCGGCGACCTCGACGGCCCGGCTGCCGAGGACGCGATCGCGCTGCCCGTGCGCGAGGCTGTGTACCGCCATCTCCTCCGGGTAGCGACTGCGGTGCACCAGCACCGGGTGCTCGCCACGGCGCTGCTCAGCGCCGTGAACCGCACCGAGGGGCCGCCGACCGATGAGCGCGACCCGCGTCTGATCCTGCCGCTGCCGAGGCCGCTCGCCGCCATCCTCACCGTGGCGGCAGGTCGCGGAGAGATCAGCGTTCCCACCACCCCCGAGGACACCGCCGCGTCGATGACGAGCCTGCTCCTCGTGCGGATCAAGGCCCGCGACGAGACCCCTGAACAGAGCGTCGAGTTCGTCACCGCCCTCGTCCTCGACGGCCTGCTCGCCCGGTCGCCAACGAAGTGACGGCTTTGACCCGGGGCAGACGGCACCGACCTGGCCTCCAGACGGCAGCGCTCGTGCTGGTGCTCGTCGGTCTCACCGTCGGTGCCTGCGCCGCTCCGAGGTTCGATGCGACTGGGAACAGGCGGTCGACGTCAACCACTGCCACGACCGTGGCATCGCCTGCGACGTCAACGACGCTGGCGACGACTGGCGGGCCTCCCATGGCGGGTTTCGGTCTCGGCGTGGACGTCGCGCCCATCAACCTTCTTCCCGGTCAGAGCCTCCAGCCGACTGGCCCGGCACTGATCGACCTGCTGGTCCGGGACCACCTCACCCAGGTTCGCCTACTCGACTCGCCCCCCGCTCCCGACATCGCCCAAGCCCAGGCACTCGCGGCAGGCGGTTGGAAGACGGTCTTCGGGGAGCTTCAGCACGCCGGCATGCGGGCGGTGCTGCTGCTCTCGGGCGCCTACCGCGCCGACGGCGCGCCAGCCGGCGGCACGTGGGCCCCCGAAGGCCCGCCCGGTGCAAGCGCGAGCCCAGTGGGCGCCATGCCCACCGCTACCTGGATCGCCGACGAGAAGGCCGTCCTCACCCAGATCCGCAGCCAGAACGGCGGGTCGTTCCCGCCGGCTCTCGCGGGGATCGAGGTGGCCAATGAGCCCACCGTCGACCCCTCGACGATCCCCGACCTCGCCCAGGCGATCGCAGCAGCGCACGCCGAAGCACCGGGCATCCCGGTCACCATCGGCGGATGGCGGGCGCCCAAGACGAAAGGTCAGGGCTTCCTCTACAACGACCCCTCCACCGCCCCGGCCGTGGTCCCGCTCGTCGACTTCGTCTCCGCGCACCTCTACCCCGATAACGCGGTGCCGTCGCGCCAGCACCCCGACCGCAGCTCCACCGACCCTTCCGCCTTCGCCGCTTATGCCCGCTCGTTCCTCCAAGCGCTCGTCGCCGACGCGAAGGGCAAACCCGTGTTCGTCGGCGAGTTCGGCGGGCGCTCCGGCCTCGGAGGCGGACCGGCAGCATCCCAAGGCGGGTCGCCGGCGCATCAGCAGGCTGTCGTCCAAGCTGTTGCAGACGTCTTGGTCTCCGAAGCGGACCACGGCTTGACCGGAGGCACCGCCTGGTGGCTCGAACCCGCCCTGGGCACCCACACCACCTGTGACTCCTTCGCGCTCATCTGCCTCGACGCCAACGGCGCGCAGCCAGCGCTCAGCACACTTGCCCTGATAGCGAACTCGGCTCCAGATAAATGACTCAGACTCCTTCCGGCGCGCAGCTGATTGGCATCACGTCGGACCGCACCAGCTCGGAGAGAAAGATGAACAACCGAGGTGGGCCTCACGGCTCTCACTCTTTACATGCCGAGGCACGGATTCTCCGCTCCCGATCCCGGGTTGGACCGAACCCAGCCCCGATGGGTTCTCTTCGCCACCGCGAGGGCAGTTGCCCTCGACCCGCTCCTCCGCGGCCCTCCATACACCCGCTGAACTGACGATGCCGAGGAACAGCTTCAGCGTGCGAGCTACCGGTGCAGTCACAGCTCCCCTCGCCCAGCTCACCGTCGACTCCGCCGGCCTCGAGCTCATGGTGCGCAGGCTCTTCGGTTCGAACAAGACCACCACAATCAGTTGTGTGCGCAGTTGTGTGCAAAATGGGTTCTGGAATGAAGAGTGAACATAGTGATTATGCCACCTGGGATACAGATAGGGAAATGGTGCCCTCGAGAAGGTTCATGGAGAGGTATGGCTGGTCATCCATCCACTGCTTATGAATCTCGCATGCCACTGCAGGGAAAAGACAAAGAGGCTTGCCTCTTGGGAAAGATTAAGACAACCTTTGTTCT
>JAJYMM010000154.1 GCA_021787035.1 Actinomycetes bacterium | reverse complement strand
GGCGACCGAGGGCCTCGAACGCAGGTGCGTCCTCGGGCCGGATCGCCACCGTGCGCGTCATCGTGATCTTCGGTGATCCTGCACCGTCGAAGACCCGATAGCGGGGAGACACTCCCGAGACAAGCGTCGAGCCACCGCCCAGCTCCCACATCGACTGCGGCGTGTCGTCCAGCTGTCAAGTGGGCGCAACTGCTCGCGGCATGCTGCGATCACAAGCTCGACGTCCGCGCCGGAAGGTGATGTGCCGCCCGGTGCTGTCAGCTCCTCGCGGCCCTCTTCCGCCGACCTGTCATCCATGCCCAGCCCCTCCGGTATGCCCATGGAAAGAGCCAGCCAGCTCTCGAGCGGGGCCGGCGATCGGAGGAAGCGGTGGGGCGAGGTGGGTGCCGGCCTCCAAGATGATCATGTGGCGGTGGCCTCGGGGCTCACTGGCGGGCTGCCCGGTCGTTGACGACGACTGCAGGCTTCGACGTGGGCAAGGAGCCGCCCGACCTGTGCCGTCGCCGTATGCGCGCCGAACGGGCACGCCTACCCAAGGGGGGAGCTGACGCCGGCTGCAGCGCAGCGACGACCCGCAGCGCACGTCGCCGTTTTCGGTGCTGCCTGCCATGTCAGATCAGGCGGCCGACTTCGTCGGCGAAGCCGGGCACGCCGCAGCGGGCGAGTCGAGCGATGAGATCGACGGGCGTCAGGGCAGGCTGGCGGGTGTGGGCGGCTTGCTCTCGGAGGACGTCGAGCACGATCCTTGGGGCGAGGTCGAGTTGGTCGAGCAGGAAGTCGTCGGGGTGGACGACCTCGATGCCGAGCGGCCCGAGCACGTCCATCGGATAGTCGCCGACGTTTGCCGTGACGATGGCATCAGCCCGGCCGCTGAGAGCGGCGGCGACGACATGGCGGTCGTCAACGTCGGGGAGCGTCACGGTATGCTCCAGGTTCTCCCATCTCTCGACGCAGGCGTCCTCGAAGACCTCGTCCATGGCAGCGAACCGGGCCCGGACTCGCTCAGGTGGGATCTCGGGATGGATGTCGACGATGGCGTCGGTGGCCTCGGCGACGATCCGAGCGCTCCACAGCGGCCGGTAGAGATCGCGTTCGGCGAGCCGTAGCAGCGTGTCGGCGAGTGCGATGGGCACGAGGACGCACGCGTCGAGGACCACTGCATAACGAGCCACGAGGTCACTCGCCAGTGGCCGGGTGGGCCCTTCGCCGGCGAGCCGCCCGCAGCGCTCCGGCGTAGTCGGCTCGTGTACCGTCGTAGAGCCCGAGCTCGCCGGCTTCCTCGGTGAGCTGGCCCAGGACAGCTCGACGCTCCGTGCGGCGGCGGTGTTGGAAGTCGATGAGGTCTTGGAGACGGACTCGGCGGTGGCGGTTCGGCTTCTCGAAGGCGATGGCGCCGTCTTCGAGGAGCTTGACGAGGGTGGGGCGGCTGATCCCGAGGAAATCGGCCGCCTCCTGGGTGGTGAGGAGCAGGCCTTGGGGGGCGACAAGGGTGGCCTTCCCTTGACGCATGACGTCGACCACTTGGCGCAGGACGCGGTAGACCTCGGCCGGAAGTGGGATCTGCTCGCCGTCAGGGCCGAGAAGCAGGCCTGGCTCAGTGTGGCCCTCGAAGAAGCGGGCAAGGTCGAGTAGCTGGTCGAGGTCGTCGGGAGGGAACACGACGTCCTCGTCACGCCCGTGGTCGACGGTGGCGGTCGAAGGTTCGCTGGGAGCTCGGCTGGCCGGCGTCATGTCCTCCATGATAGCAGAAGTCGAAAAAAACGAAAGCCGCCCACCGGGTGACTGCATCCGGGCCTCGGTCGGCCCTGCCAGCCGTCGATTATCGCCACAGGTTCTGAGCCTGAGCAGGCGCTGCCCTACGGCACTGCCCTATGGCCGTGACCAGCACCTTCGCAGAATCCGAGGCCTGAAGCCGCGCGAACACGTGATGTCCCTCGAAAAACCTATGAACGACCGCCTTCTCCGTTGCGAACGCGATGAAGTCGCTGGTCTCGGGCCTGAGCCGACTCGCGCTCTTCTTCGAATGTCGGTGCGATGGCGGCGACGGTGATCATCCTCGCAACACGGAGGTCAACCCCATGCCGTGCGGTGTCCACGGTCCCAGTTGGGACCACGAAGTCCTGATGGCCACCGTCTGTTGCAACGTCGGGGGCGGTGGCGGGTCAGCGCGACGGCAGTGCCGCGTTGCTTCGACCAGGCGGTGGCGATCGGCGGACTGAACCGGCTCCTCAGCAGGTGTCCGGCCGAAAACCGTGCTGATGGGTTGCCATAGCGGCGAGACGTCCGAAGACGGTGAGCGTCCACATTAGGAGCATGGCGATCGCCGCAGCGGCGGCGACGGTCGAGAAGACGGGGACGTCGATGTGCCGGGCAAGCGAGCCGGCGCCGAGGGCGTACACGCCGGTGGAGAACGTGGGCGTCCAGGGAAGGACGCCATTCAGGTGCCGAATCCGGGCGACGAAGTAGAGGCTGCCGGCGAGGACCGGGACGAGCGCGGTGGTCCCGACCGCCCAGAAGCCCAAGGCGGCCCACCCGAAGGCGTGCTGTGATGCAGCCGTCGCCGCGAAGGGGGCGACCGCCCTGACGCGGCCCGCGGCGGCAGCCCCGAGGCCCCCGCAACCGGCGCCGATCCACCACGAGGATCGACTGTGGTTGGCTATGTTCGACCTGGTGAGCGCGATGGCGGCCAGCACGAGCACGGCGGCGTAGCCGATCGCTCCCGACCCGAGCGAAGCGATCGCCAACCATCCGAGCAGGCCGTGAGTCGAGGCCGGTGACCATCCGATCATCCCGGCGACCCCGATGGCGTCGGCCAGGAGGGCGGCAGGTGCGAGGAACCACACGCCTTCGACGCGGGCGCGCCCTCGGCGCTGCACGAGGCGCCGGGCGATGCGAGCGATCAGCACGGCGGTAAGCGTCCACGCGACAACGGTCGTGGCCGCCGCCCCACCAAGCGCCGCTGGACCGCCCAAGCGGTCGAGCCCGCTGGCGAGCACCTCCAATCCGATCGGGATCGTGAACTGACCGAAGCGAAGGGTCAGCGTGAGCGGAGGATCCTGCCGGCCTCGTCGCCGGCCGATCGTCCCCCGGATGGCGATGGCTACCGCAATGAAGACGGCCATCCAGAGCAGCGGCAGCCGGAGCGGGCTGGCGTGGGCCATCGGCGCGATCTCAGAGGCAAGGCCGGTCGCCATCACTGCCCCGTACGGCAGCGCGGCGCGAATCCTCACGGACGCGGGCGGGCCCGGCAATGCCTCACATGGGCTCCTTGATGCCTTTGCGGATGAGCCACACGTTGGCTGGCCATGAGGTGAAGAAGCCGAGGACCATGCCGATCTGCATCAAGAACCAGTAGGCGGAGGAATCCACGGACAGGTGGGGGTGGGGGAAGAGGACCAGCTGGACGAGCGCCATCCACCCGAAGAGGCCGATCTCGAATGCGGTGAGCGACAAGATGTCCGCCTTGGCCGCTTCGACGAGGCCCTTTCGCGGCCCGAGGCCACGCATCGGGGCGATGGCGAAGTACTGGAAGGCGATTCCGAGCGCGAGGGCGGCCAGGTAGTCCCCGATGTACTCCGGCAGGAGCGCCAGGCCAGCGATCGTGGCCCCGATCCCGAAGACGCACCACTCTGCGATCAGGTCCCCGAGGGTGCAGCCCGCCCCGCAGTGGCTCACGTCGGTCGCCACGCCCGCCCATGTCGGTTGCGCGCGAGGCGCCCCGGACGGGTGCTCGTCGGACCAGCCAATACTCGCCGGCAGGCCGAAGCGCCGGTAACCCCATATGCCGAGCGGCCCGAAGTAAAGGGCGGTGACAGGCCACACCACCTCCATGATCCGCATGTGCTGGTGGCGCCTGCGAACGAGCACGTCGAAGCCGATCCATCCCGCAGACAGCGCGGCGGTGCCGATCGCTGCCCAGCCGAGGACGCTCAGCCACAAGGGTGCCATCTCACTCGCCGCCAGTCCGGTTCGCCGTAGCCGGAGGCTGTGCCAGCGCTATCAGCTCGTCGGTCAGGGCGTCGATGCCGAAGAGCGGCGCGGCCAGCTCCGCGCCGAGCTGGTGGCGGGCGGCGAGGGCCGCCGGAGCGAGGTAGGAGATCTTCGTGGAGTCCCCGTCTGCCCACACCACGACCTTGAGCGGCAGATCCAGCGCGGCCAACGGGGAGCTGGCCATGACCGGGGTTCCCGCTGCCGGGCTACCGAAGAGCACGAGCACCGTGTCGCGTAGCTCAAGACCGATCCGGCGAGCCTCGGCGGCCTGGTCGATGACGGCGAAGACCCGCATTCCCTTTGCCGTGATCATCTCAGTGAGCCGAGAGACAGCGTCGTCCACGCTCTGCAGGCTCGCCTTGGTGACGTAGCCCTCGCTCGCTCGCTCTCCGACGTTGCCCATCGGCTCGTCCTCCTCGCTCGACCGGCCGTCCTCACTCCGGCTTCGTGCATCTCCTCGGCTCGGAAGGGGGTGTACGACTCAGCATGACGGTGGCCGACGCCACGAAAAAGAGGCAATGGCCGAAGGCACTATTCGGCCACGCCGAGCAATCGTGCACCACACGGCCCGACGGCGGTACGGTCGGCCATGGAGCTCCGCCAGCTCGAGGCGTTCGTGGCCGTGGCCGACGAGCTGCACTTCGGACGAGCCGCCGAGCGCCTGCACGTCGCCGCGCCGACGCTGAGTGAGCTGATCCGCCGCTTGGAGCGCGAGGTCGGCACGTCGCTGTTCACCCGGACGACGCGACGTGTCGCGCTCACTCCGGCGGGCAGCGAGTTGCTCGCTCGGGCCAAGGTGATCCTCGATGAGGTCGCCGACGCCGGAGCGGCAGTGCGCCGGATCGCCGCGGGGGACGCGGGAGCCGTCCGGGTAGGCGCTACCCCTCCGGCCGCTACCGTCCTCGCGCCGCACCTCGTCACCCTGTTCGCCGACGCGGCACCACAGGCCGAGGTGGAGCTGCGGCGGATGTGGCTGCCCACGCTCGCCGATGCACTCGCAGCGGGCGAAGTCGACGTCGCCATCACCTGCGGAACCATGCCTGCACACCCAGGAATCTCGAGCGAGACCTTCGTCGCCGAGGAGCTGCTCGTCGGATTGCGCGACACCCACCGTTTTGCCGCCCAGCAGACCGTAATGCTCTCCCAGCTTTGCCACGACGTCCTGGGCGTGCCACCCGCCGCCCTCTTCCCCGCGTGGGCCTCGAGTGTGCACAACGCGCTCGACGAGGCCGGGGTCGCCCCGCCGACCCGGGAGCTTCCGGGCACCGATCTCGCCGGCGCCCGCTGGGCCGAGGGTGAGGAGATCGACTGGGTGCTGCTCATCTCGTCCGTCTCCCCAAAGGACGAGGCGGTGGTCGTCCTGCCCGTCTCCCCGACCCAGCTCGTGCCATTCAGCCTCCACTGGAGCCCCGGTCTCGCGCACACGACGGTCGTCGCCCGCTTCGTCCGCACCGCGCTGTCCAGTGCGCCGCCGTCCGGCTGGCACACCCAAGCCGGCCACCTCCTCCATGAGATGGCTCGCCCCACCCCGTAGCGGCGCCGGGCCCACCTTGGAGCAGCCCTCCCTCGGTGTCGCCAATCGGGGGGTGATCCCGGCGGTCGCGGCGTCAGCCAGAGCTGGCAGATTCCGCCTCGGAGAAACTGCCCAACTTCTGGCTATGGAAGAGCTTCCCCTGGCGGATGCCCGTAACCGGCTCTCCGAGCTGGTCACCGACGTCGAGAAGACCCACGCTCGGGTCACGATCACCAAGCACGGCCATCCGGAGCTGTGCTCATCTCACCTGACGACCTCGCAGCGATGGAGGAGACGCTCGACATCCTCTCCGACCCTCAGGCGCTCACCGCCATCCGGGAAGCGGACGCACAGCTCGGGCGCGGCGAGTTCACGACCAACGAGGAGATGGCCCGCCTCATGGAAGAGCGCCGGCGCCGTGAGTCCGGCGCCGCGTGAGCAGCGGGTACGAGCTACGACTTCCAGGAGCCGCCCGGCGTGCCCTCGAGCAGGAGTTGCCTCTCCCCGTCGCCCTTGCCGTCTGGGAGTTCTGCAGCGGGCGATCGGACGCGAACTGGCCGGCTACTTCTCGGCGCGCCGCGGCGCCTACCGAGTCATCTTTCGGCTGGTTGACGAGGATGCCGTCATTCATGTCGTGACGATCGAGCACCGAGCCGACCTGTACCGGCGCCGCTGATCTCGGGTGAGTGGTAGCCGTCCGCTTCGTGCTGCCACCGGACCACGGCCACGACATCGCAGAGATCATTGATTATCGCCGCGACACCGCGCCACGGGTCCGTCTGGGTAGGGCAGCGCTATGGCGGCTGCATAATGCAGAGCCCGTAACCACGGTTTTCGCGTGAGCAGAGGCGCGAACATCCGCGAACGAAGGATGTCACCTCCACCGTAGGTGTCATGGCGCGAAACCCCCTCGCCTGGGGGGGGTTCCGCCATTTCCGGCTGGGTTGTCGGGTGGTTGGGGTTCGAGGTCGCATGGTAGGCCACCGCGGACGTAGAAGCTGGGTCGGATGGTGTCGCGTTCGTCGAAGACGAGGTCTTCGACGACGAGGTCTTTGACGAAGGCTTGAGCGATGCCTTTGCGGAGTTGCTCGCTGCCGTTGTGGATTTGGTCTTCGAGTTCTCGGCGGAGAGCTTCGATGTCGGCGGCGGCGGGTGGGGTGAGGTCGGCTTCAAGCGCTCGTGCTGGGTGGCCAGCAGCTCACGCTCGGCAGTCGTGTCCTCGTGACGGGCGGCGACCTCGGCGGCGACGGCTTCTCGAAGGCCCTCGGCCCACTCGTCCGGCACTTCGATGCGGCCGTAGAGGTCTTCGACCTCGGCTTCGAGCTGGTCGGCGGCGACGTAGCGCTCCCGGCACCCGGTGCCGTTCCTTCGGTCCTTCTGGCCCAAGCAGTAGAAGTACGTGCAGGTGCCTTTGGAGAACCGGAGGGAGAGGCGCCGCCCGCACACCCGGCACACCCCCGCACACGAGGAGGCCCTTCAGGTAGTGGTGGTGCCGCCGTTCGCGCGTGCCGCGCATGGCACGGGCGGCGAGCAGCTCCTGGACCCGCTCGAAGGTGGCCCGGTCGACGAGCGGTTCGTGGCTTCCCTCGTAGGTGGCGCCGTCCCACTCGACGATGCCGACGTAGGCCCGATGTCCGAGCAGACGGGCGAGACCCGAGACGGTGACGGCTTTGGATGATGCCCGTAGGGCCCGAGAACTCGGTCACGGCGGTGACCAGGGAGTTCCCGCCCACGATGGATCCGACTACCTCGCCATGGGCCAATTTGACAGTTTCCGCTCCCGAGCTGTGGTCGTTCACTTACCTTGCCGCTCGCCGCGTGCTCTCGCTCCTGGTGCTGGCCCTCCGGCGCAGTGGGTCCAAGGAGATCGAGATCCTGGTGCTGCGCCACGAGCTCGAGATCCTGCGCCGCAACCAGCCGCGGCCCTGCCTCCAACCGGCCGATCGGGCCTGGCTCGCAACGCCGGACTGGCTCGTGGCCCGCGAGCGCTGGTCAGCGTACGGCGTACGACCCGAAACCCCTTCGCTGGCACCCGTCGCCTCGCCGCCCGACACTGGACGTACCCCCAACGTCAGCTCTACCGGCCGCCGATCGCCGACGAGCTCGCCGCGCTTGATCGTGGCGATGGCGACCGACAATCCAGCGTGGGGGTACCAGCGCGTCCGAGGTGAGCTGCTTCACCTCGGGCATCGGGTGGCGGCAAGCACGATCGCAAGAGTGCTCAAGACCCACGACATCAAGCCCGCGCCGAGGCGCACCTCTGCGACCTGGCGCCGCAGCGCCGAGGGCGCCGCCCCGGTCCTCGGGTGACTTCGCCACCTGCGCGCGCCTCTGGCACGAGGAGTACCACATCGTCCTGCACAGCGCCGACGCCGAGCGGGGGGATCTCGTCTACGTCTAGGCGAGCA
>JAJYMM010000085.1 GCA_021787035.1 Actinomycetes bacterium | reverse complement strand
GCCCGAGGCCGGCGAGTGGCTAGGGCCGGCGAGTGGCTAGGGCCGGCGAGTGGCTAGGGCCGGCGAGTGGCTAGGCAGGCAATCGGCTAGGGCCGGCAATTGGCTAGGGCCGGCGGTCCGGCTCGATCACGGCATCGACGAGCCCATAGGCGAGCGCTTCGCTGGCCGAGAGCCAGCGCCCAAGGCAAAGGTCGGCCTCGACGTGTTCGGGTGACCTCCCCGTAGCCTCCGCCAAACGGGCCAGAAGGCGCGCCAGCTGGGAGGCGTGATGCTCAGCCCAAGCAGCCATCTGGGCCGCGTTCCCTGCCGCCTCGACCTCTGGTTCGCGCAGGTAGAAGCGAGCATGAGGAGCGGATGCCCTCTTCGACCCGGCTGCCACGACCGCAGCTGCCGTACCCTCGGCCCGCCCGAGGCAGGTCACGTTGACAGGCACGCCCAACAGGTCCATCGTGTCGATCAGGGCCAGCGCTGGCTGGAGCGGCCCCCCGCTCGAGCTTATGTACAAGTTGACCGAGGCGTCGCCCGTCGCGTCGAGGGCCATCAATTCGGCACAGGCCTGGTTGGCGACGCGATCGTCAAGCGAACCCCACACCCTCACAACCCGCCGCTCGAGCAGCTGCGCTTCGATGAAAGGAAGGCCGGCGGCGCCGGAGCTCACCGGCCCTCCTCGGGCAGGGAAAGTTGCCAGTCGAGGCGCTGGCCGATGGCGGCCGCGTAGCGCTCGAGGGTCGAGAGCCTCAGGTCTGCCTCACCCGATTCCAACCGCGCGACCGCAGACTGCGAAGTCCCCATCCTGGCGGCGACCTCCGTCTGAGAGAGCCCAAGCTCCACTCGCTTGGCGACAAGGGTCGCGGCCAGGGAGCGGCGCTGCTCGGCCATCTCCTTGAAACCCGGAAAGAGTGGTGCATGGCGGCGTTCGTTCATCGGTATGTAAATCTCGTTGGTAGTATCTCACATCAAAGATACCACCTACTTCATATCAGTGTAACCCCGCATGCAGCGAGGGCCGACGACAAGGAGCGCCTCCATGACTCTCATACCCACCGTGCTAGACCAGACGGCGCGAGGCGACCGCGCCTATGACATCTACTCGCTGCTCCTCCGGGAGCGCATCGTGTTCCTCGGCCAAGAGGTCGACGACCAGATAGCGAACCTCCTCATAGCCGAGCTGCTTTACCTGGACAGCGTGGATGCCGGGAAGGACATCTACTTGTACATCAATTCTCCAGGAGGCCTCGCCTACGCAGGCATGGCCATATACGACACCATGCAGCAGCTCACGTCCGAAGTTTCCACCGTATGCGTCGGGATGGGCATGTCGGCCGCAGCCATGGTCCTTTGTGGCGGCGCGCCGGGGAAGCGCCTCGCCACGCCCAACGCGAAGATCATGATCCATCAGGGCTCCGCCGGGGCCCGAGGCGCCCCCCGCGATATGGAAGTGCAACTGCGCGAAGTCCTCGCGACGACGCGGCGGATGGCCGAGGTCATCTCCCACCACTCTGGGCGCCCCCTAGAGCAGGTCGAGCGCGACATAGACAGAGACTTCTTCATGACGGCAGAAGAAGCCAAGCAGTACGGTCTGATCGATGAGGTCCTGGCGCCTCACAGGGGCGTTTCAGCTACAACGCTTACGGGGGCCGCTGCCTGAGCGCGACCGGGTGGCGGGACACGGCACCATCTCCCAGATCCCCGCGTAGCCCTCCGGCGTGAAGCGTGCGACAGGCGGGCATGACGCTATGACGCTGCAACAGCCTGAAGACCTTGCCTTTGATGAAGCGGGGGCATATACTTCCCGCCGAAGCAACCTACTGGTCAGCGAAGTCCGGTGAGAAGCCGGCGCTGTCCCGCAACTGTCGTCCTCCTCCTTACCGGGGAGGCAAGCCAGGTCGCCTGGCCAGTGGGGTGCGGCCACGGACGTCGAGGCAACGTGCCGGTCGCAGGGTAAGCCCCCGGGCGACCCCTCCGACCATGAGGAGGAGGAGCGCCAATGAAAAAGTTGCCGGCTAGGTTGGACAGGTCGGTTGCGGTATTGATCACGATCTCGCTTGTTGTCGCCCTATTTGGCGCCGGCGCACGAACGGTCTCGGCCTCACCACCTGCGAGGGCCGTGCCGGCAACCTTCCCCGTCACGGTGACGAGCGCGGATGGGAGGGTCACCATCCGCTCCAGGCCAACCCGTATACTCTGCCTCTCCGCGAGCGCCACCCAAATGCTCTACTCGATCGGTGCGGGAAAACAGGTCGTCGGGGTCGACAAGTACTCCACTTGGCCGCCTGGCACCCCTCGCACCGACTTCACGGGGTTCGAGACGAGAGCGGAGGACTACCTCTACCTCCATCCCGACCTCGTCATCTTCGCCTTCTTCGAAGGTACCCTTGTCAAACAGCTTCAGCTTCTCCACATCCCCGTCCTCGTGCTACCACCGGCGGCAAACTTCGCAGGCGTCTACAACCAAATAACTGAGCTCGGCCTTGCGACTGGCCACACGGGCGCTGCAGCCAAGCTCCGTGCCTCCCTCGGGTCCTTTGTCGCCTCCGCCGCCCGGAACGCCGGCGGCCGTGGAAGAGGAAAGACCTATTACATCGAGATTTCCCCCGACTACTACACAGCGACGTCCAAGACTTTCATCGGAGCTGAACTGGGGCTCTTCGGCATGCGCGACATCGCAGACGCCGCCGGCCGCGGGACCGCTTACCCGCAGATTTCCGCCGAGTTCGTCCTAAAAGAAGACCCTCGCTATGTCTTCCTGGCAGACACGGTCTGCTGCCACGAAACGCCATCGGCCTTTGACCACCGACCTGCATTCTCACTGCTTCGGGCCGTCAAGGACCACGACGTCTTCGGCGTCAACGATTCGGTGGCCTCCCAGTGGGGCCCCCACACCATAGAGGAGTTCGTAGGCTTCATCGCCCGCGTGCTCCGGCCGTGACGATAACCGCCAGGCAGGCGCTCGAGCCCGCCGGCGACCCGCGCGAGCCAATTGGCACCGGGCCCGAGCTCAGGCCCGCTCCCCCGGCCGCACCCCTTCGGCCGACGCGCCTTCGAGCATGGCACCTCGGCACCGGCGCCGTCTTCCTCCTTGGTTCTGTCCTCGTGAGCGTCCTTCTCGGTTCGTACCACCTTCCCCCGGCACAGGTGCTCGCGTCATTGGCAGCCAGGATCCCGCTGCTCCACGTCCATTCGAGCCTCGGCCCGGTCGGCAGCGCAGTAATTTGGCAGCTCCGCCTCCCGAGTGCGGTCCTCGGATGCCTTGTCGGCGCGATGCTGGCAGTAGCCGGTGCTTCCTACCAAGGCGTCTTTTCCAACCCTCTCGCTGACCCTTACCTTCTCGGCGTCGCCTCCGGGGCCGGGTTGGGAGCGACGGTGGCGATCGTGTACGGGCCGGCCGTTTGGTCTACGTCGCTTTTCCCTCTTCCGGTCGCCGCCTTTTTGGGGGCCGTCGTAGCCGTGGGAGCAACATTCGCTCTCGGCCGGTCCCGGACCCGGCCTCGTTCCCCTGCCTCCTTGATCCTCGGAGGCGTCGCGGTAGCCGCCTTTTTTACTGCCGTACAGACCTTTATTGCTCAGCGACAAAGTCCTGGCGACTTGACCGTCGTCTACAACTGGATCTTGGGCGACCTGTCGAGCCCGGGCTGGGGCCCCGTCGCCATGATCACGCCATACGTGGGAGCCGCCGCAGCCGTGCTCCTCGCCTGCCGGCGACTGCTCGACGCACTTGCAGTAGGCGATGAGGAAGCGAGCAGTTTTGGCATCCGCGCCGATCGTGCACGCCTGGTAGTTGTAGCGGCTGCAACCCTTGGGACAGCGGCGGCGGTTTCGGTAAGCGGGTTGATCGGCTTCGTCGGGATAATCGTCCCACACACGATCCGCCTTCTCGCAGGCCCGAGCTACAGGCGGATCATCCCGCTTTCACTCCTGTTCGGGGCCGGGTTCCTCGTACTGGCCAACGTGGGCGCAAGTGCCGTCTTGTCGCCGGAGCAGATCCCCCTCGGAGTGGTGACCGCTTTCCTTGGAGCGCCGTTCTTCCTCGTGGTGCTCCGCCAATCACGCAGGATGGGTTAGCGCTGTGCTCGAGCTCGAAGACGTAAGTGTGAGCCTCGGGGGAAGGGACGTCGTCTCTCACGTGTCAGCGCGGGTCGGTCGTGGCGCGTGGTTAGGCGTGGTCGGCCCCAACGGTGCCGGCAAATCCACTCTCATCCGTGCCATTGTGGGCCTCCTCCGCCACGAGGGGCACATCCGCCTGGGTGGGCGCGAATACCGTGCGACGGAGCGCCGGGCACGAGCCCGCGCGGTCGCCTACGTGCCCCAACGCCCCGTCCTTCCCGCCTCGATGAACGTCACCGACTACGTCTTGCTCGGCCGTTCTGCCCACCACAGTTACCTAGGCGCCGAAACAGCCGAGGACCTGTCGGTCGCAGGACAAGTTCTGGAACGCCTCGAGCTCGCGAGCTTCGCCCGCAAGGTGCTCGGAGAGCTCTCCGGCGGGGAACAGCAACGGGCCGTACTCGCTAGAGCCCTCGTGCAAGAAGCTCCGGTGCTCGTGATGGACGAACCAACCACGTCCCTGGACCTCGGCCACGCTCAGCTCGTGCTCGAGCTCACGGACCAATTGCGCCAAGAGAGCGGGCTTTCGGTGCTCTGTTCACTCCATGACCTCACGGTGGCCGCCCAGTTCGCCGAAAATCTCGTAGTCCTTTCGCAGGGCTCCGCCGTGCTCGAGGGGAAACCGGCAGAAGTCCTCACCAAGTCCACTATCAGGCGCTATTTCGGGGCAAACGTGGACGTTTATCACGGTCCCGCCGGCCCCGTCCTCTCTCCCGCCCGAAGTAGGCCGAGCCTAGGGGTAACGCGATGACTGAACCGACAAGCGCCGGCGACTCGCCGGCGACCGCTGCAGAACCGGCCGCGAAAGCCAAGCCGGCGACCGCTGCAGAGCCGGCCGCGAAAGCCAAGCCGGCGACCGCTGCAGAGCCGGCCGCGAAAGCCAAGCCGGCGACCGAGCCGCCCGTGGTCGAACCGCCCCGAGCCACCAACCGGTCCTCGTCGCTAGTGCTCGTCGCAACCGGGGATGGTAAGGGTAAAACGACGGCCGCCATGGGCACGGTCCTACGAGCGGTCGCGCGCGGGTGGGCGGTCTGCGTCGTCCAGTTCATAAAGTCGGGTAAATGGCAATCTGGTGAAGCCAAGATCCTCTCAGGCCTCGGGGTCGACTGGCATACCATGGGCGACGGGTTTACGTGGGACTCCGAAGACCTAGAGCATTCAGCCGATATGGCGCGCTCGGCTTGGGATCTCGCGAAAGAAAAGATCGCGACCGGGCGGTACCGCCTCGTGGTCCTCGACGAGGTTACATACCCTGTCAACTGGGGCTGGATCCCAGGCGACGAGGTGAGGGCGTGCATTGCCGGCCGCCCAGAGGGGGTTAACGTCTTTTGCACCGGGCGTGACGCTCCGGCCGCTCTGATCGACCTGGCAGACACCGTGAGCGATGTCCGCAAGGTGAAGCACGCCTACGAGGCGGGCATCATGGCCGCAAAAGGCATCGACTTTTAGCCTTGTCGGGGCGTAGGGAGCGTCGGACCACGCGCCAGTAGGGCCGCCTTGGCCGTCACCGCCAAGGTCACCCGCTGGCCACGGCAAAAGGGCGCCGAGACGGCGCCGGCGCGGGCGAGGGCAAAGAGGGCGCCGTCGACAGCGCCAGGCGGACCCTCACAACCCTGTCGCGATAAGTGCTGCCCCCGAGGGCACGGGCGGCCCGGCGACCGGTGCCCTGCCATACCGGGCCCTCAGCGTCGCGATAAGTGCTGCCCCCGAGGGCACGGGCGGCGGTGGACTGGGCCGAAGCAACCTCCTTGGCCAACAGCCCCCCAGCTATGACGACGAGCCACCTGGCGCTCACGGCGGGACGGGGCAAGGAGACGGCAGGGGGTAGGCCAAAGAGTGGAAGCAGCGCTACAAGTCGACCGCCCCAAGGTGGAGCGCAAGATCGCCCACCTGGTCCGCAAGCCCTGGGGTGGGGCGCCAGGCCCGCATGCGCGGGCTCGCCAGGGTCTTTGGTGACCTCGTGACCCGTGCTGGTGTCGTCAACTTCGACCGCCTCGCCTCTTGGGCGTCCACCAGGATCCGTCACAACGAAGAAGACTGAGGTACCTCGTGCTTCAGCGCAGGAGCCGCACGGGGCAACGTGGGCCGGGGGCTTTAGAAAGTCGCTGGTCGGCTGTCAGCAGCTCGCAGCCTAGGGTCTCAGCCAAGGCGACATAGGCGGCGGCGTAGGCCGTCAAGTTGTCCCGCAGTTCGTACGCCCTGCGCATGAAACGAAGGGGTGGGTACCTGTCGATGGTGAGGTCCTCAAGGTCGTCAATGGCTTCAGCGAACCTCAGGGTTGTGATCGTCTTGGCCTGCCACCGTTTGCGCAGCACGGCTGTGGTCTCGACGTCTACGAGATCAGGGGCAGCCACGTCACCGGCGTCGCGGAGCTCTTTGCGGGCACGTTCGCCGTCACCGCCGTCGTCCCCGACGGCGTTCGCCAGTACGGAGGCGTCCACGACGATCACCGTTGGGAGCGTTCTTCCGAGAGGTCCTCCGCTGCCCGAGCCAAACCGACACGGCCACCACTGCGCCTGTCGATACGGTCCAACACCTCGTCCAGGCTCGGCCGCTCGACCAGGCGCCTCAGTTCGGTAGCCAGGTACTGCTGGAGGGACTGCCCACGGCTCTCAGCGCGATGCTGCAGGGCGGCGTGAACGTCGTCAGGGATGTCACGAACGAGGACATTTGGCATGCTTACATTATGCTAGCACGTAGCAGTTGGGAACAATGCGGCCTATCGGAAACGACCGTCTGCGTAAACCCCTCGGCTTGAACCTACGCCGACACGTCGGCCCTGGTGGGAGCCTCACATAATCTCACCGCACAACCAACCTATCGCTATCATCCTCGCTGACGGGTTGCGTTAGGGTGGCGTCCTGGCAGACAAGATCGGTTACGCCCGTTAGCCTGACATGAGACACGTCCAGCACGCCTGAGTCTCAGGCCGGTCCGCGTCGCGTCCACCTCCCGACACCGTGGAGCCGGTACAGATCGCCGACTCGGCGCGCAGTCTTGTCATGCACAGATCGGCCGCCTCAGCGCTGATCCGACGTCACCGATTCTCCGGGCGCAGTGAGCGAACTGCTTCGGCGGTGTGGATCGCGACGGTCAGCTCAGCACCGAGGTGAGTACGGCCCTGAACCGACCGCTGTTCTTACTTCAACGGCACGCTGAGGTCGCAGACCAAGCTGTCCGGGCTGGCGCTGCGCTGGTCGGCGATCAGCACCTGGCGCAGCGCCCCGGCGGGCGCCCGGCGCTGCTGTTTCGCCCAAGCCTCGAGGGCATCAACCGCCGGCAGCATCGCTGGCCAACCCATGTCCTTCATGGCGAGGCGGATGAAGGCCTCCTCGTGGGCCGGTTCGACGCGGATCTCGATATCGGTCGAGCCCTCGTCGAGAGGGGCTACCGGTCGGCACAGCTCGACCGGGCCGTCGCTGTCCTCGCTGACCTCCCCGTAGAAGATGAGGAACGGGCAGCCGGCGATCCCCTCTAGGCCCGGCCCGACTGACCGCAGACGAGCGAAGGCATCGTAGAAGAAGGCGTCGGTCTCGTCCGCGTGCAGATGGCGACTGATAGCGGCGAGCCTGCGCTCTGGGATGCTTCGAGTAGGTGGCCCGCAGCCGGCCTCCGTGGAGAGCCAAGACCTCGCCGTCATCGCCGACCAGGCCGGCGGCGCGAACCCAGACCGCCCTGCGGAGCCGAGCACCACTGGCAAGGCGAGGGACGTCCCGAGACCGGCGGGGCGGCCTCCCGCTAAAGCTCGAGCCCGGCGCCGGCGGCGAGGCGCCGGACGGCGAGGTCGACGGCCCTCGCGCTCATGGGGCCCCCGCCGCGGCTCAGCCACAGGGCCTCTGTGCC
>JAJYMM010000123.1 GCA_021787035.1 Actinomycetes bacterium | reverse complement strand
GGCTGCCGTCTGCGAGCCCGGGGCCTGCGAGCCCGGGGCCTGCGGGACTGGGGCCTGCGGGACTGGGGCCTGTGGGACTGGGGCCTGCGGGCTAAGCGGTGCTGGGCTTTGGGCCACGGGCACCGGGAGTGGCGGGCGCGCCGCCTCGAGGCGCCGGACCCTCTCCTCGAGCGCCCCCACGCGCACCTCGAGGTCGGTAGCGGTCCTCTCCAGCTTCTCGCTCCGGGCGACCATTACCTCACCCAGGCGAGCTGCCGCCGAGGAAAAGTTGTTGAGCTGGACGCCAACGTAACGCATGTACCAGGAAAGCGCTCTTTTGACGCCAGTCTTCACGAGCTCGAGCTCGCGTCGGTTGCTCGCCGTCGGCACTTCGAAGTCGAAGCGAGAGACGTCCCGGAGCACCTGCAGCGCCTGCGCGGGGTCGTCGGGGGACGTTTCCCGGTGCGAGAGGCGCCGGATCGCTTGGCGGACTCTTTCCAGGTAGAGCAGGTCGTCGGGGCCGAGCTCAGGAACGGCAAAGGTGGTGCTCATGGCCATACGAGAGGGCCACCTTACCAGCGCGGTCCCACCGAAGCCCGTCCTGGCGAAGGGGCCCCTACCCGCCGGCCGCTGCGATGCCCACCACCGGGACGGCCGGGTTGTAGGTGTAGGCGCTCCCCTCGTCGGTAGCCAGCCCATAGGAGAAGAGCTCGCCGCCGGTGTCGACCACCCGGTAGCCCGAACCACCCGGGAGCGCGGCGACCCCCGTCATCGCATCGGACATACCGTGGCCGGCCACCTCGCCGTAAGCCGGCGCGTTGAAGGACCAGACCTTGCCGGCCGCGCTCACGAGCCAGTAACCCCCCGTCGATGTGTCAGGGGCTATGCCGACCACGGCTGCAGCGTTCATTTCCGCAGCAGAACTGTAGGCTTTTGCGTTACCAAAGGTGAATATCGCCCCGTTGCGGGCGACGAGCCAATAACCGCGGCCGTTGGCCGTCACTCCGATCGCCGAGATGGGCGCCGGCAGGTGCAGCCTCTTCTTCGGCCCGTAAAAGTGGGCGTCCCCGAAGGAAAACACCTGACCGTTCGCACCCACGAGCCAGTAGCCGCGCCCGTCCCTGGTGGCAGCGATCGCGACAATGGGCGACTTCAGCTTCAGTTTTCGGCTAGGCCCGTAAAAGTGGGCGTCGCCGAAGGAAAAGACTTGACCGGTGCTGTCGGCCACCCAGTAGCCGCCCCCGTCTTTGGTGGCTGTGACACCTACGGCCGCGCCCCTCATGTGGCGCCCGGGGACCGAGCCACAAAAAGCGACGTTCCCGTACCTAAAAACCCTGCCAGCAGTATTTACCTCGTAGTAACCGTTCGGGCCACCGACGGGAGGGACGCAAGTGCTCAAGCGCTTGGTGTTGGTGGCCGGGGCGCTGAAACTGAACTCGGCCACGTCTCCGGTCAGTTGGGGGTCGTGGTGGAACATCGGCCAAGCCCCGTAGTCGTCGACGTTTGAACCGTTCGTGCCGGACAGCTCGAAGTGCTCGACCTCTCCCTGGTTGGCGCCGGTGTAGCCGGCCACGGTTATGCCGACCTCGCCGTCTGGGTCCCTGGTGACAAGGGGCGCCCCCTGCACCCCGACACCTTGCTCCAAAGTGGCAACCGGGACGCCCGTCTTGGCGTCGAGGAGCTGCACGCCTGTCGTCGTCGGGACGACCACGAGCTGCGTGCTGCCGAGATCTGCCGTAACCACGCTTCCGATGACCTCGCCGGGCACGGCGCGCTGCCAGAGCACCTTGCCGTTCGCCCCGGCGAGGGCGTACACCGACCCGCCGCCGTGGCCGTTGTCAGTGCCCTCGATCACCTGGAAATTGCCTGCGAGGCCGAGGTCGGCGAGCGCGGGGCTCGAATTGGTCGCTCCGTCCAGGTGGGCTGCCCAGGCCAAGGGGAGCTCGCCGTCTTGGCTGCACTTGGTCCCGAAAGCGAGCAGCGTGTTGGTGTCAGACGCCCCCTTCCAGTAGGTCCCCGTCCCGATGACGATCCCGATCTTGCCGCCGGCCAGGAACGGCCCGACCGCTGGCGAGGACTCGACGACCTGGGTGGAGTGGTACTCGCAGGCGAGCCCGCCCGACGCGCTGTTGGTGCCCGCGTTGCCGGTGGGCGAGAGCACCCGGAGGTAGCCGCCCTGCCTGTACTGGACCCAGTTGGCCAGGCCCGCAGTCTGGCTGTCGCCCTCGATGATCTGGGTCTTGTTGCCATAAATGTCCGCGAGGGCCGGGGTAGAAAAGCCGCTGTCACCCGTAAACCACGGGAACCCACGAAGCGTCGCCCCGGTGAGCGCGTTCAGCGCGTACTCCTCCTGGCCGACCGACGGCGCTACCACGTCGGTACTGCCCTGGAGGTCGCCGACGGCGAGGGACGCTATGACCGCTGATGTCTGCCCGCGCGCTTGGTCGGTTGCCGGGTTGACGACCCGCCTGTACCAACGCCTCGTCCCGTTGGGGTTGAACGCCTCGTAGCCGCCCTCGTGCGGTGTCGCCGCGTCGCCGACGCCGACAAAGACGGTGTCGTTGGAAGAGTCCGGGTTGAGGGCCGCCACCGAGGGGGTGGAGTCGACCGGCACGCCCCCCGTGCTCGCCGGCCAGCCCGGGACGGAGGCGCCGCCGGCCAAGAAGAACGCGTACACGTGCCCAGAACGGTCCCCCACTACTACAGCGGGCGCGCCGTCCAAGGTCGCGACGTTGGGCGAAGAGAGCGCCACTGGGTGGCCACGGTCGGGGAGCAGGTGCGACCAGGACTCGACGATGTGCAGGCCCTGGGCGCTGGCAGTCCCTGCGACGGGCGAGATGGTCCCAAACATGCTCGCCGCCAGGGTCGCGGCCAGAGACGCGCTTGCCACCCTCCCCCACCGCCGCCTCCGCCAGGCGGGGAAGGGCCTGTGCGCCGGCTCCTTCGTGCTCATGCTCGCCGCCTCCTAACGGTCTCGCTCCGTCTGGCGTCAGAGGATAGCCAAGGGGCCCCGGCGCCCGTTCGCGCCCCCCCGTGGCCGGTGGCACATGCGCGGCCGGATCTGCGTGCCGGCGCTACCTTTTTTCGGTGGAGCAAATGACCGCCCAGGAGCGGGGAGGGCCGGTCGGAACACGGGGTGGTACGCACTTCGCGCCCGGGGCGAAAGGGCCCTCGCGGTCCTCGGGCCGGGTCGCCCTCCGAGCCCTCTCCGCCCTGGACGGTGCCGGCGGCTGGGCGCCAATAGCGGCCATCTCGTTCCTCGCGGTCGTGCTCACGTGGAGGTGGCAGGCCTGGGATCCCGTCCAAGCCGGCCTCTCCAGCTGGCAGGCCGGCGTCACCATCGCCTTCTTGCACCACCTCCAGTGGGGGCCGCAGATGATCTTCACCTTCGGCCCGTTCGGGTTTTTGGAAGATGCACTCCCTTATGCCCGCCTGACCGCGGCCCTCGGCCTCGCCTACGGGGTCGCCCTCCGCTTGGGGCTGGCCGCCCTCGTCGTCTCCGCCCTCAGAAAACCTTGGGGGCTCCTGGCGGCCGGCGTGGCAGCCTGGCTCTCTGTCGGCCTCGCCGCGGACCTGGCCGAAGCCTCGGAGCTCGCCATGGTCGTGGCGCTCGGGCTGGCCCTTGCTTCGTTCCGGGCGATGGGGCACCGGCGGCTCGCGCTGCTCGCCCTCCTCGGGGCCCTGGCCGGCATCGAGGTACTGGTAGAGATCACGGCGGGGGCCGTGTGCACTGGCCTCGCCGCCCTCGCCGTCGCCGGCACCGCAGCGGCCGGCCCGATGAGCGGGGACGCCACGACCGGGGATGCCACGACCGGGGACGCCACGACCGGGGATGCCACGACCGGGGGCGCCACGACCGGGGATGCCACGACCGGGGGCAGGGCGGGGAACTGGCTGAGGGCCCTGCTGGCAACGGGCGGCGCCTGGGCCAGCGTGGCGCTCGCAGCCCTCCTCGCCTCGGGCCAAAGCCTCACCAACTTCCCGAGCTACCTGCGAGGCTCGCTCTCGGTCGTGAGGGGGTACACGCCGGCGATGAGCCTTTCGACCGGACGGGTGACCGAGGACTGGCTCGCCGTCTGTGTCCTCGCCCTCCTGGGCACCGTCTTCGCCTTCTCGCTCCGAGGCCGGGCTTCAGCCGAAAAGATCATCATTTCCCTCGCACTGGCTGGCTGGGCGTGGGAACTGGGCAAGGAGGGCTTCGTCCGCCACGACCTTCACGACCTCACGTTCTTCGGGCTGGTCGTGCCGGCGCTCGGCCTGGCACGCCTCTCGCGGCGGCTCGCGCCCCTCCAAGGCGCCGCCATCGCCGTAGCGGCCGTGTTCGCCTGCGTCGCAAACGGAAGCGTCCCCCTCTCGCTCCGCTCGCCCCTCGAGTCCCCCCGCGCCCTCGCCTCCGCCGTGGCCGACCTCACCTCCGGACCACGCTGGGCCGAGGTGCGCCAGGCGGTGGAGAGGCAGTCGCGCCGGAGCGGGGACGGCCTGCCCGGCAGGCTCTATCGCGCCCTTCTCGGGCACAGCTTCGCAGCGGTCCCGGTCGAGGACTCGATGACCACCGCCTACCCGCGGCTACGCCTCTGGGACCCCGAACCCGTCCTCCAGGCTTACAGCGCTTACACGCCCTACCTGGACCACCTCGACTCGGCCTTCCTCGCGGGAACGGCGGCGCCGGAGCTCATCCTCTACCGCCCGGTGTCGATCGGCCACGTCGACCCGGCCTGGGAGCCGCCCTCTGGCACAGAGGCCATGTACTGCCACTACGCCGAGGCCTTCACGGACAGCTTCTGGTTGCTCCTCCACCGCGTGCGGGACCGCTGCGGCACCAAGGAACTGCTCGGGGAGGTGACGGGGAGGTTCGGCGAGCCCATCACCGTGCCGAGAGAGCCGGCTGGCGCCGGCAAGATGGTGCTAGCAACCATGTCGGTGAGCCTGCCGGCCAGCACGGGCATCGAGGACACCCTCTTCAAGGGCCCAGCCGTCCACCTGACCGCCTGGGCGGCGGGCGGTGCCCGCTCTACCTACCGCTTCGTCACTGCCACGGCCGGCGACGACCACGTGATGTCTGCGCCGGCCTCCCTCGGCTACACAGCGGGTTACGGCCCGCCCGCAGTCCGGCGCTTCGAGCTGACAGGTGGTGGCTGGCAGGCCGGGCAGGGGACCGTGCGTGTCAGGTTCTATGCCCTTAGCCTGCGGCCGGCACCGGCGCACCGGTAACGTCGGCTCGTGGCACCGTCTCCCCCCGCGGCCTCGACGAAGGTGGCCGTCATCGGGCAAGGCTACGTAGGCCTCCCGCTCGCTCTTCGCGCCGTAGAAGTTGGCTACGAGGTGGTGGGCTACGACGTCGACCAGGGCCGGGTGAAGCGCCTCCAGGAGGCCGACTCCTACGTGGAGGACGCACCGCCCAAGGCGCTCGCCACTGCGCTCGCCACGGGGCGCTACCGGCCCACGGCTTCGCGCGACGACCTCTCCGGGTTCGACGTGGCGCTCATCACGGTCCCCACGCCGCTCAAGGAGGCCATGCCCGACATGAGCTTCATCGAGGACGCGGGGCGCGAACTCTCGGCGTACCTCCGTCCCGGCGCCCTCGTCGTGCTCGAGTCGACGACCTACCCGGGCACGACCGAGGAGCTCCTGGCCGGACTGCTCGAAGCCGGTTCGGGCCTGCGGGCTGGCACCGACTTCCATCTCGGCTACAGCCCCGAGCGCATCGACCCCGGCAACCGGCGCTACGACCTAGAGACCACGCCCAAGGTGGTCTCCGGCATAGACACCGCCTCCCTGGCAGCGGTCGAGGCGTTTTACGCCACGCTCGTCCAAAAGACCGTCCCGGTGTCACGGCCCCGCGAGGCAGAGCTCGCCAAGCTGATCGAGAACACGTTCCGCCACGTGAACATCGCCTTGGTGAACGAGCTCGCGGTCTTCGCCGCCGAGCTCGGGGTGGACATCTGGGAGGCGCTCGACGCCGCTTCGAGCAAACCGTTTGGGTTTATGAGGTTCAACCCCGGGCCCGGTGTGGGCGGCCACTGCTTGCCGATCGACCCCTCGTACCTCTCCTGGCACATAAGGAGCTCGCTCAGCCGGAGCTTCCGCTTCGTCGAGCTCGCCAACGACGTCAACGACCACATGCCCGAGTACGTCGTCCAACGCCTGATGGTGGCGCTCAACTCCGCCGGGAAGGCCGTCAAGGGGAGCCGCGTGCTCCTCCTCGGCGTCGCCTACAAGCCCAATACCTCCGACCTGCGCGAGTCGCCCGCCCTCGTCCTTGGTCGCAAGCTGCTCCGCCTCGGCGCTGACGTCCGCTACATCGACTCCCACGTCGCCGAGGTCGACGTGCAGGCCAACGGGCCGGGCCTCGCGCGTGTGGACCTGCGCCCGGGAGAGCTAGAGGAAGCCGACGCGGTGGTCCTCGTGACCGACCACGACGACGTGGACTACGAGTTCGTGGCCGCCCGTTCCCGCTACGTCTTGGACACCCGGCACCGTTGCCACGGCTCGGCCGTCGAGCACCTCTGAACGGGCAGAGGGCGCCCGCGCCGGCGCCGGCAAACGCCCACCAGCGGCGGGGGGACGTGGTCTTCCTCGTCACCCGGATGAACATCGGCGGTCCCGCCGGCCAGGTCCTCCTCCTCGCCAAGGCCGCCAGCGCGCGCTGGCCCACCCTCGTCGCCGCCGGCAAGCCCCCTCCCGAAGAGGGCGAGCTGTCAGACCCAGACGTGCCGGTCCTCCGCGTCCCCCTCGTGCGGCCGCTCCGGCCCGCTGCCGACCTGCAGGCGCTCGTCTCGCTCCGGCACCTGCAGCGCACGAGCGGAGCGCGCCTCGTCCACACCCACATGGCCAAGGCGGGCACGCTCGGGCGCCTCGCGGCCCTCTCCCTCGGGGCGCGGCACAGGCCAAGGCTCGTCCACACGTTCCACGGGCACGTCCTGTCGGGCTACTTCGGCCGGGCGCAGCAGGCAGGGTTCCTCGAGCTCGAGCGAGCCCTCGCCAAGCGCACCGACGTCCTGATCGCGGTCAGCCCGGAGGTGCGCGACGAGCTCGTCGACCTCGGCGTCGGCAGGGCCTCCCAGTACCGGGTGGTGGCGCTCGGCCTCGACCTAGGGCGGCTGCAGCAGGTGGGGACGCCAGCCGTGCCGACCGGCCAGCTCCGGAGCACCCTCGGCCTCGGCCCGGAGGTCCCCCTCGCCGGCGTGCTCGGCCGGCTGGTGCCGATAAAGGACCACGAGACACTGCTCGGCGCCCTCTCCCAGGTACCCGGCCTCCACCTGGCCGTCCTGGGCGACGGCGAGCTGCGTGGCTCGCTCGAGGCTCGCGCCCGTGAGCTCGGCGTTGGTGAGCGCGCCCACTTCCTTGGCTGGTGGCCCGACGTCGCCACCGCGCTCGCTGACCTCGACGTCGTGGTGCTTTCCAGCCGCAACGAAGGGACCCCCGTCGCGCTGATCGAGGCTCTGGCGGCCGCCCGCCCGGTCGTCGCGACCGACGTCGGTGGGGTGGCCCACGTGGTCCAGGACGGCGAGACCGGTTGGCTCTGCCGGGAGGGTGACCCAACGGCGCTGGCAGAGCTCCTGCGACGCTCCGTCTCTGCCTCGGGGAGGGAAACTGGTGCCCGTCTCGGCGAGGAGGGGCGGCGGCGGGCCGTGGCGCGCTTCGGCAAGGAGAAGATGCTGGCGGAGCACCTCTCCATTTACCAAGACCTGCTCAGTTGAGCCAGGGTGCGCCTGGGACCTGGCGTGCGCACGTCCTGGGCCGGTACGTCCGGGGCCGGTACGTCCTGGGCCGGTACGTCCTGGGCCCGGTGGGCCGAGGAAAAGCGCGCAACCAAGGGCCAGGGGCCCGTCCAACGCTCTGGGCAGTGGCGCCCGGCGCCAATAGGGACCTCGGCCTCTAGTCGCGAGTGACCAACAGCCCCTCCAGGCTCCTGTAACGTTGGGGCCGGTGGAAGGGTCGTCCCACATGGGGGGCTCGCATAGTGGCGCGGCGGGAAGGCGCTC
>JAJYMM010000119.1 GCA_021787035.1 Actinomycetes bacterium | reverse complement strand
CCGCCGGGACTGGCACCGCCGGGACTGGCACCGCCGGGACTGGCACCGCCGGGACTGGCACCGCCGGGACTGGCACCGCCGGGACTGGCACCGCCGGGACTGGCACCGCCGGGACTGGCACCGCCGGGACTGGCACCGCCGGCGCCGAAGCGGCTCGCCATCGGCGGCTCCTCTGCGAGGTCCGCTGACCTCACGGCCATTGGGGGCCCTTCTTGCCGAGCAAGCGGCGCAAGGTGCGCTCACGCCAGAGCGTGCGGAAGGAATAAACGCAAAGGAGCACCCCGCACGAAAGCCAGGCGGCCCAGACGTAGTTCATTTGTCCTCCACCAGCGCCTCCGCCCGCTCGGCGGAAGCCGCGGAGCCCACGAGCACCCGGCCGGTCTCCGGTCGGGCCGCCGCCGATACCGGCTGGCCTTCGGCACGCCGAGCTTCGATCGCAACCAGGTAGCCTTCCGACTCGTAACGCTCCTCCAGCGCCTCAAGGCGGTAACGGTGGACGACCATCCAGGCAAAGACGAGACCGAGGGCGACGAACGACCAGCACATCGTGACCAGCTGCCATCCATGGATGCTTGGGCTGGGCTTGAAGAGGGTCGTGTGCTGGTGCAAAGTGGCAAACCAGGCGGTCGCGTAGTGGTCCAACACCACCGTTAGCGCCATGAGGAGGGCAACGGCCGAGGACATGAGCGCGCGAGAGTGCGGGTTGTCCACCGCCCGGCGCAGTGCCAGGTAACCGAGCGAAAGGGCAAAGAGGATCGCCGTCAGCGTGAGGCGAGCATCCCAGGTCCACCACACCCCCCACGCCGCCTTCCCCCAGATCGACCCTGTGATGAGGGTCGCCGCACAGAAGACGGCCCCCACTTCTGCGCCGGCCACAGCCAGCCGGTCCCAGCGCGGGCTTCGCGTTCGGGGCCAGAGCCAGCAAATGCTCCCAAGCGCGCAGAGGCCGAAGCCCGCGTAGCACATCGTCGCGACGGCGGGGTGCACGTAAAGGATGCGAACGAGCTGCCCTTGCACCTTGTCCGGGGGTGAAAGCGAGAGCCCCCACCACGCGTTGACGGCGACAGCCGCCAAGGCAGAGATGCCAAGGGCACGAGTAAGACTGCTGGAAGAGCTCATGTCAGGGGAACCTCACGTTTCCTCTATCAAAGCGCCGAAACCAATCGCTCCGCCAGCCAGGTAGATGGCGGCGAAGCAGGCGAGGATGCCGAGCCAGCGCCAACCGTCCCCTCGCGACAAGCCGAGGGCTGCTCGCCAGGCCTCCGTGGCAGCTAGGACCACGGGTGCAAGCACGGGTGAGAGCAGGAGGGGCAGCAGGGTCTCACGAGCGCGAAGGCCGACACAAAGCGCGCCGTAGGCGACCCCGGCAGCGGCGACGCCGGCCGTCGACACGAGCGTGCTCGCCACAAGCAGGCCAGCACCACCAAGGCGGCTCTGGAACAGCACCACCACCCCAAACGCCAGGAGTGCCTCGAGGACCACGAGCTGTGCAGCAACGGCCACTACTTTCCCTATGAAGATCCCGGCGGGCTCCAGGCGGGAAAGGCGCAGGGCGTCGATGGCGCCGTCCGCAGACTCGATCGAAAAACTGCGCTGGACGGCGAGCAGGCCCGAGAAGAGCACCGCCATCCAGAAAAGCCCAGGGGCGGCCTGGACGAGCAATGGCCGGTCCTGGTCAAAGGCGAAGCCAAAAAGGAGGAGCACGACGAGGGCGTAAGGGGCCACCTGGTTGACGGCCACCTTCGCCCTTCCTTCGACACGCAGGTCCTTGCCCGCTACCAGGGCTGCGTCACGCCACATTGGTGACCTCCGCCCTCGGCACGTCGGGGCAGCTCGGGGCGGGCGTCCCCGGCGGTTGGCCCGCCACGATCACACCGTCTAGCACCAAGCCTCCCGCCATTGTCACGACTCGGTCGGCCAGTCGGACGGTCGCGTGTTGCTCGTGCGAGGCCAGCACGACGCTGCTGCCGCCCGCGGCCACCTCACGGAGCAGGTCGTCCAGGAGCTCTCGGTGCTCGACGTCGAGCCCAGCGTGTGGCTCGTCGAGCAGCCAAAGCCGAGGCCCCTTGGCTAGCACGCAGGCAATTGCCAGCCTCCGTCGCTGCCCTGCGGAAAGCTTGCCGGCCGGCGCGCCCCGCAAGCGGCCCCCGAAGCCCAGGCGCTCGAGGGCCGAGGGCACCACATCTGGGCTGCGACGGGCCGCGCGCGCTACGAAACGCACGTTTTGCTCAGCCGTCAGGTCGTCGTAAAGGCCGTTTTGGTGCCCGAGGAGACCGACAAGCGGCCGGAGAGCCCGAGCGTCCGCGGTGGGGTCAAGGCCGAGCACTTCCGCGTCACCTGCCGAGAGCGGCAGGAGCCCGGCGAGCACTCGGAGGATGCTCGTCTTGCCGGCGCCGTTCGGGCCCTTCAGCACCAGCACTTCCCCGGCGGTCACGTCGAGGTCGGTACCTGCGAGCACCGGGTAGCGGCCAGCCAGCGCGACTGCAGAGCGGAGGCGAGCCGTGAGGACCATTACCGGCGCCTAACTCTAGGCGAGAGGCACGCCTACCGCCATGCGCGCGCTGTGACCTGGCTCAGGCCGAGCCGCGAGTCAGATCGAACGGTTGACCGCGTCGAGCACGGCGCGGGCGGCCGCATCAGCAGGAGCGAGGCCAGAAGCGACACCACGGCGCAGTTCTCCGGTGCTCGTGTCGCGAAGCACCGCGAGCAGACCGGCGCCCCAGTCAGATGGGAGCGCGTGGAGGCCGACCATCTCGTACGGCGCACTTGCGCCGAGCCCGCGGAGCGCCTCGATCACGGCTCGCCCGATGGCCTCTGTGTCGCCGGCGAGTGCCCTGCTGGTCGACTGCTGCGGGCCGCGAGTGAGCTGGACTTCGATCGACGCCCCGCCATCGCTCGGGAGCAACAGAGCGAGACGCACCCTCCCCCCTCGTTGCGGTGGCGGCTCTCCCGGTGGAGGGGACCAAACACGTACTTCTGTCGAACGTTCCATGTGGCTCGTTACGCAGCGGGTGGCGTCCTCGCGGACCTTGGCTTGGTCCGTTCCGGGCGCGACGACCAGCTCTATGTACGAGCCGGTGACCTCATCTTCGGAGAACGACACGAACACGACACCCGGCAACTGTCTGAGCTCGAGCTCAAGGGCATCCATCATGGCTGCACCGCCTTCGTGGTCTCCATGGCCTGGTCAACTATCCGGCGGTTGCTTTCGCGGCATACAGTCGCTGGTCCGCGAGGCCCATCAAGGCTTCGGGATCTTTGGTGTCGGAGGGGAAGCAGGCCACGCCGACCGAGAAACCCACAGTCGTCTCTGGGACTGCCCGCTCGAGGGCCCTTTCGAGGCGCCCGAGCACCGGGGCAAGCGACGCGACGTTGTCGACGCCGGCCACGAGGAGCGCGAACTCGTCGCCGCCGATGCGCGCTGCGACGTCTCCCCCCCGTAGGGCCGCCCGGAGCTCCACGCCCACAGCCCGAAGCGCGGCGTCCCCCGTCGCGTGGCCATACCTGTCGTTCACCACTTTGAAATTGTCGAGGTCGAGCAACACGAGCGCGAACGGCCAACCATAACGGCGCCCACGGCTCATGGCCTGGTCCAGTAGGAGCTCATAGCTGCGCCGGTTGAGCAAGCCGGTGAGCGAATCATGGCTCGCGTCATGCCTTAACATGTCGAGGCGCAGCGCAATTTCGACCAGGCTGGTGACCGCTGCTGCCGTTAGCGGGCCGACCACCGGCGGGTCGGCGTGCAGGCCTATGCGGCCCGAAAGCGCTGCCTTTAGGTGCTCCGGAACCGGGTTCTGGCCAGACTCGAGCGGCACCCGGCGGAGCCTGAATATCTGGGGATTTGACGTCTGGGGACGGATCGGGCGCTCGACCACTACGAGCAAGTCCCGGAGCCCGTAGCGCACAGCCACGAGGCCGAGGGCCTCGTATATGAACTGCACGCCGCTAGGGGCGCGCGCCAAGAGGCTCGGGAGTTCGGCCAGGGCGCCGTCCAGGTCGGTCGGCGCGGCCGCACCACGGCCCGCCACGTCGGTGCTTGAGGTGGCGCTGGCGCTTGAGGGCATATCGGCATCGGGCGAAGGTGTTTTCTCCGAAACGGCTTCGGCGCCAGCTTCACGCGCGAACACCGTTGACGGGAAGGCCAAATCGCCCATTGCTGGCACGATAGCGAACACCCGGCCAGGCAACCTCCCGTGACGCGCAAATGCTACGCGCGGTGGTGGCAAGGGCCTAAACGGGTGGTCGGACGGGGTATCAGGAGAAATCGGTGGGCGACGCGAGGGGTCAGCCAAGCCAAGCGAGCACCGCTTCGACCGAGCTCACTTCAAGGCCTGTGCTCTCCTCCACAGCGACGTTTGTGACGACCCCATTGTCGATCAAAGCAGCAAAACGTTTGTTGCGCAGCCCGAGCCCGGCGTGTGAGAGGTCGAGGTCGAGGCCCATGGCCTTCGCGAACTCGCCATTGCCGTCGGCAAGGAACGCCACCTTTCCCTGCGCGCCCTGAGAACGCGCCCACGCCGCCATGACGAATGCGTCATTGACTGCCGTGAAGAAGATCCGGTCGACGCCCCGCGTGAGGACCTCCGAGGAATGCAAGACAAACCCGGGCAGGTGGACGTCCGAACAAGTCGGGCTGAAGGCAGCCGGGACGCCTACCAGCACGACGCGGCCCTTGCCAAGCACCTCGGCTGTGTTCACTTGTTGGGTCCCGTGCTCGTCGACCATCTTGAGCTGCACATCGGGCACACGGTCACCCACAGCAATGCTCATAGCTCTCCCTCCTCGAGGCCCTAAGTCAAGGGCCATTTGCCTGCAGGTCGCGGGCTCATTCGCTAGAGCCCCCGGTTCCCTCGCGGAGCATAGCCGCCCGGCGAAGTGGAGCGCCGGAGTGGGGCTCGTGTACTGTCCCTGGCCAGCTTGCGTGTGTGCCGACCGATCTGATGAAGGGTGCTGACCGGTCGATTAAGCGATGTTGCTGACCGTTCAATTCGGAGGCCTTGATGGGACTTTCGTGGAAGTCCGCCGTGGTGGCCCAGGCTGGTGCGGCATGTGTGGCTGCGCTGGCGGCGCTCGGTCAGCCGGCACTTGAGCACACGCTGCCCTCGGGCCTGACCGACGCCGGGCAGGCTGCACGCGTCGCTGCGAGCGGCCAGCCCCAGACCGGCCAGCCCCAGACCGGCCAGCCCCAGACCGGCCAGCCCCAGACCGGCCAGCCCCAGACCGGCCAGCCCCAGACTGGAAAGCTGTACAAATGGGACCAAGCGGTCCTTTTGGCCTGCGACAGCTCGGCGTCGACCACAAGCGGTTGCAACACGACCTCCCTGCGCGCCATCGACGCCGCTCGCGCCCTCTCGGGAATCGGCCCGCTCAGGCTGCCGAGCGGCTACTGGCACCTCGACGTAGCAGACCAGCTGGTAGAGGTCACCAATGCGGAACGCGTCTCGCGAGGCCTCCCTCCTTGGCCCGGACCTGTCCAGGCGCTCACGGCACTGGCCGCGCGCGGTGTCGCGGAGGAAGCCGACCCCGCAGGGCCGGCGACCTCAACATGGGCGTCCAACATGGCCGCGGGCGTCCTTACCGTCCTCCAAACGGACTATGAGTGGATGTACGAAGATGGGCCTGGCGGCCCCAACTCCGCATGCACCGCTCCGGGGGCGCCGGGGTGCTGGCAGCACCGGGACAACATCCTCCAGCCGTGGCCGGGGGAGCTCGGTGCGGCTGAAGCGCGCTCTGGTACACGCCTAGTGCTCGGGGAGCTCATGGTGGAAGCCTCCCGGCCGTAAGCGGGTAGACTATCTCCACGAAGGTCCCAGGGCAGTTGGTGCCCTGGTATTTCAAAGGAGCGAGGCACATGGGCCAGAGCTTCGTAGGGCCCCGGCGGCAACTGGCGGCTCCGGTCGCACCCGACCTGCGTCACCTGGTCTTGGCCCGGCGCCTGCTGTTGGGCGTCGCTGGCGGGGCGCTCGCCCTCCTGGCCGCAGCCGTGACCATGCTCAGCCTGTTCGCGAGCGGCGGGCTGCCGTGGCTCGTAGGGGTCGTGCTGGCGGCGACCGTCGTCGGCGTGATCGTAGCTGGGTTTCATGCCGGCGGGCACGGGTGGTTCGTGCCGGTCCCCGTGCTAGTGCTTGCCGCGGCGTGGGCTATAGCCGTTTCCGCTGGTGGGTGGGCTTCCGCTACCGCCTGGGCCCTGGCAGCAGTGGCCTTCGCGAGCGCCCTGGTCGGATTCGTCCTAGTCGTCCCGGCGATCGCGTACCGCCGCCAAGACGTCCCCCCGCTCGGGACGGACGCCCTAGTAGGTGCCACGGGCACCGCTACTACTGCTCTCATGCCCAAGGGCATTTGCCAGGTCAACAACGAAACCTGGACGGCAGAATCCCTGTCGGGCCCATTGCCGGTTGGAGCTCCCGTCCACGTGGCCAGGGTGGAGGGCCTCAGGTTGTTGGTCTGGTCAGAAGTAGGTACCGTGCCCGGGACTGACGCCCTGAGCCCCACACAGCAAGAACAACAAAAGGAGGGCGCATGACCGCTGCTCTGGTCATCGTCGCAATAGTGGTCGTAGCGGTATTGGTGCTCGCCGCCACGTCGATCAAGGTCGTGAAGGAGTACCAACGCTTCATCTTGTTCCGCTTGGGCCGCGCCGTCGGCGCACGGGGACCGGGCTTCAAGCTCGTCAACCCTGTGACCGACCGCGTCAACTGGGTCGACCTGCGGGAGCAGTTCCTCGAGATCCCCCACCAGACCGCCATCACGCGCGACAACGCGGCCATCTCGATCGACTTCATCATCTTCTACAAGGTCGTGGACCCGCTCACCTCGGTGCTGGCGGTCCAAAACTTCGAGGGCGCTGCGACCAACATCGCTTCCACCACGCTGCGTTCGGTCGTCGGCGACATGCTCTTGGATGACGTGCTATCCAAGCGCGAGGACATGAACGCGGCCTTGCGCGTGAAGCTCGACGACGTCACCGAGCGATGGGGCGTCAAGATCACCAACGTCGAGGTGCGCGAGATCAAGCCCCCGCCCGCGGTGCTCGAAGCGATGACCCGGCAGATGGGGGCCGAGCGTTCCCGACGGGCTGTCGTCCTCGAGGCGGACGGCCAGAAGCAGGCGTCGATAACCGTGGCCGAAGGCCAAAAGCAGTCAGCCATCTTGCAGGCAGAGGGCGACCGCCAAGCAGCCGAACTGCGCGCTCAGGGCTTCGCAGCCGCGCTCAGGCGGATCCTGGAGGTCGCCGGCGACGTCGACCAGACCACCATGACCCTCCAGTACCTGGAGACGCTGAAGCAGATCGGTTCCTCGCCGTCGACAAAGTTCGTCGTGCCAGTCGAGCTGACCGACCTGCTCGCCGGCGTGCTCGGAGGCGCCAAAGGCGGTGCCGGCAGCGCAAAGACCAACGGCGCTGCTCTAGTCGCTGGCGAGAGCGTCCCGAAGATCTAGGAGCTAAAGGGCTAGGGCTGAAGAGCTAGGGGCTCAGCGAGGCCGGCGGCGCACCCGCGTCCCGGCGGGCGTGTCCTCGACGACATAGCCCATCGCGACAAGACGTTCGCGGGCTGCGTCCGCCTCTTTGTAGTCGCCTCTTGCGCGGGCTTCGTCGCGCAGGCGGACCCCCTCGAGCACTTCGGGGTTCAGCCGCTCCTCTTCGAACGGCAGCGCCAGCCCGAGGGCCGACTGGCATATCTCCTTGACGGCCGCCGCCAACGCTGGCGCCCGCGCTGGCTCCGCTCGCGCGTCGCTCACTGCTCCGAAGACCCCGGCAAGCACGTCGGTCGTGTTGAGGTCGTTGTCCATACTCGAACGAAAGCGGGCCAGGGTACTCGGGTCCGGTTCTGCTGGCGGGAGGTCGCGGGTCTCCCGTACGAAGTTGTCCAACCGCTCGACCATCCCCTTGGCGCTCTCGAGCGCCCCTTCGGTAACCGCCATCGGCGAACGGTAATGCGAGTTGAGCACGAGCGCCCGCAGCACCCGTCCTTCGTAGCGGTCGAGCAAGCCCGGTAGCGACGTGATGTTGCCAACCGACTTGCTCATCTTGTCCCCGCGCTCATCGACCACCATGCCGTTGTGGGCCCAATGGCGGGCAAAGCGCCGGTCGGCCGCAAGCGCCTGCGCGCGCTCGTTTTCATGGTGGGGGAACGCCAGGTCGAGACCGCCCAGGTGGAGGTCGAAACCTTCCCCGAGCAGCCCGAGCGACATTACCACGCACTCGGTGTGCCAACCGGGCCGGCCGTCCCCCCAGGGGGAGGGCCATGCGGGCTCGCCTGGTTTCGCGCGCTTCCAGAGCACGAAGTCAAGTGGGCTTCGCTTCCCTGCTTCGTCCGCTGCCTCTACCCGGGCGCCAGTGCGGAGGGTCGCGAGATCCTGGCGAGCGAGCAGGCCGTAGCCTTCTACGGAGGCTGTGGAGAAGTAGACCCCGTCACCGCCCTCGTAGGCATGCCCGCCTGCGAGCAGGACCGCGATCAGGTCCACCATTTCCCCGACGTAAGCGGTCGCGTGCGGGTCGAAGTCTGGGCGCTCAACTCCGAGCCCGTCCATCGTCTTCCACCAGAGCTTCTCGTAGCGGCCCGCCACCTCGGCGGTGGGGCGCCCCTCCTCGGCCGCCGCCACGATGATCTTGTCCTCGATGTCGGTCACGTTGGAGACGAAGCGCACGCTGAGACCGCTCCAGCGCATGTAGCGACGGAAAATATCCCAGACGAGGGTGACCCGCCCGTGGCCTAGGTGAGGTGCCCCCGAGACCGTCGGCCCGCACAGGTACACCGAGAGGTGCCCGGGGTCTCGCGGCTCGAGCTCGGCCACTTCGCCGGTCGCGGTGTTCATCAAGGCGAGCACAACAAGTACCGTAGCTGGGTAATGCCTGCACCGAACGCCAATAACACCGCCAGCCCCCCGCCCGGCGCACCCGAGAAGCCGGCGCTCGCGGGCCTCGAAGAGAAGTGGTCACGGATCTGGGCGGAAAGCGGGACGTTCAATTTTGACGAGGGCGCTCCCCGCGAACGCGTGTTCGCGATCGATACGCCACCCCCGACCGTAAGCGGGTCGCTGCACATCGGCCACGTGTTTTCCTACACCCATACCGACACCATCGCCCGCTATAAGCGGATGCGGGGGTACGCCGTCTTCTACCCGATGGGCTGGGATGACAACGGGCTCCCGACCGAGAGGCGGGTCCAGAACTACTTCGGGGTCCGCTGCGACCCGACCCTCCCCTACCAGGAAGACTTCGAGCCGCCGGTTAGAGGTGGCCTCGGCAAGGGCCAGCACCCCGTCTCGGTCAGCCGTCCCAACTTCATCGAGCTCTGCGGGCAGCTGACGGGGGAAGACGAGCGCGTCTTCGAGGAGACGTGGCGCCAGCTCGGGCTCTCCGTCGACTGGCGCCAGCTGTACACGACCGTCGGCGAACGAGCGCGTCGCATCTCGCAGCTTGGGTTCCTCCGGCTGCTCGGCCGCGGGGAGGCCTACTCCGCCGAAGCGCCGACCCTCTGGGACGTCGACTTCCGGACAGCCGTCGCCCAGGCCGAGCTCGTCGACAGAGAGAGGCCGGGCGCGTACCACAAGCTTGCGTTCCACCAGGAAGGCGGTGGCGGCGACCTGCTCATAGACACGACGCGACCCGAGCTCCTGCCGGCGTGCGTAGCTGTCGTAGTCCACCCTGACGACGATCGCTACCGGTCTCTCGTCGGCTCGAAGGTCACAACTCCGCTGTTCGGAGCGACAGTGCCCGTAGTCGCACACGGTCTCGCCGAGCCCGACAAGGGAACGGGGGCCGCGATGATCTGCACGTTCGGCGACCTGACCGACGTCACCTGGTGGCGAGAGCTCTCCCTTCCGGTCCGGGCCGTGGTGGGCAGGGACGGCCGGCTCGTGGCATCGGCGCCAGCGGGCCTCTCCGAGCCAGGGGCCGAGCTCTACATGGCCGAGCTAGCGGGGAAATCGGTGGCCGGGGCGCAAAAACGGGTGGTCGAGCTGCTCCACGGCTCGGGCGAGCTTGTGGGCGAACCGCGCCCCATTACCCACGTGGTCAAGTTTTACGAGAAGGGCGACAGGCCACTAGAGATAGTCACCAGCCGGCAATGGTGGATCAGTACGCTCGCCCACCAGGGCGAACTGCTCGAACGGGGCCGAGAGCTCCGGTGGCACCCGGGCTTCATGCGCGCCCGCTACGAGGACTGGGTAACCGGGTTGAACAGTGACTGGCTGATCAGCCGGCAGCGCTTCTTCGGCGTCCCGTTCCCGGTCTGGTACCCCCTCGACGAGGACGGCTCCCCCGATCACTCGAGGCCTCTGGTGCCCGACGAAAAGGACCTGCCCGTCGACCCCACGACGGACACACCTCCCGGCTACTCGCCAGCCCAGAGGGACGTCCCCGGCGGCTTCACTGCGGACAAGGACGTGATGGACACCTGGGCTACCTCCTCGCTCACCCCCCAGATCGCCGGAGGCTGGGAGGACGCGGCCGCCGGCGACCACTGGGAGCGCGTCTTCCCGATGGACCTGCGCGCCCAAGCCCACGACATCATCCGGACTTGGCTCTTTTCGACGATCGTCCGCTCCCACCTCGAACACGGCAGCCTGCCGTGGTCGAACGCAGCCATATCGGGATGGATCCTTGACCCCGACCGTAAGAAGATGTCGAAGTCCGTGGGAAACGTCGTAACCCCGAAGGACCTCCTCGACAAGCACGGCTCCGACGCCGTCCGCTACTGGGCCGCCTCCGGCCGGCCTGGCATGGACACGGCGTTCGAGGAGGGCCAGATGCAAGTGGGCCGCAAGCTGGCGCTCAAGCTGTTGAACGCATCGAAATTTGTCCTTTCACCAAGCCTGTGGGGAGACACAGAGGGAGGCGATGGCGATGGCGACGGCGATGGCGACGGCGACGGCGACGGCGACGGCGATGGCGACGGACGCTCCCCCCGTGAGGCTTCCCGCCTCGCGGCCGGTTCAGCCTCGAGCCCTGAGCGCGCGACCGAGCCGGTCGACCGGGCGCTCCTGGCCAGCCTGGCCCAGCTCGTGTCCGCGACAACGAGGGCCTTCGAGGACTTCGACTACGCCCGCGCGCTCGAGCGTACAGAGTCCTGGTTCTGGGACTTCTGTGACCATTACCTGGAACTCGTGAAGACGCGGGCATACGGCGAGATGGGCCGAGAGCGGGCGATTTCTGCCCGCGCCGCGCTCGCCGGCGGGTTGTCGGTGGTATTACGCCTGTTCGCGCCGGCCATGCCCTTCGTGACCGAAGAGATCTGGTCGTGGTGGCAAGAGGGCTCGATCCACCGAGCTGCTTGGCCCGGTGGTCTGGCGGTGGCGCCGGCGGGGGGTCAGGCGCCGGCGGGGGGTCAGGCGCCGGCGGGGGGTCAGGCGCCGGCGGGGGGTCAGGCGCCGGCGGGGGGTCAGGCGCCGGCGGGGGACGCCTCGCCAACTTCGGCGGACGTCTCGGTCTACTCGGCCGCCATCGCGCTCCTAGGCGACATTCGCCGGGCCAAGTCCGAGGCCAAGGTCGGGCCACGTGCTCCAGTCGACAGAGTGCTCTTCGTGGGGCCCGCGGCCGAGGTCGCGGCGTTACGGCTCGTCGCCGACGACCTCCGGGCGGCTCAGAACGTGTCCGAGCTGACCCTCAAGACGGGCGACGCCCGATCGGTCGAGGTGAGCGTAGCAACGGCCTCGTAGGCGCCAGCTTCCATTCCAGAACAGTGAGTGGTTGAAAAAGTCACCGATGTGGTTCAAAAAAGGCCACATGCTGGAGAAAATTGTTCAATTTCGGGCCAAAAACTCACCGATATGCGGTCACGACTTCAGACGTGCCGCGTTTTTTGTACGTGGACGGGGACCCGCGCCCAGATTGCGACCCCTTGACCCGCGCTTAACCACCTGAGGCACTTGGGACAGCACTCTGCGTCCTCATGGGTACCGGCCGGCTGAGGACAAGACTTGCTCGGTCGTGTAAAGGCCGCAATCAGGGACGCGGACAGCGAGCGCGATCGCGTCCGACGGCCGGCAGCCTAATGACAGCGTGGTGCCGGAACTCTCGATTTCGAGGGTCGCGTAGAAATGCCTGGCCTCCTCGACCCTGTCGATAACGACCCTGTCGAGGCGACCACCGAGCAGTTCGATCGCCTCCAGTAGCAGGTCCCAGGTACCGGGGCGGGCCGGCCGCCCGCCGCGCCAACCCGCGTCGATCGCCTTCGCCTCGGACTGGCCCACGTACATGTGGAGCGAACGGAATGGCTCGTCCATCTCGGCGAGCACGACCAACCCAGCTTCTTGTCCTGGGCGGACGGTTACAGACGGGCGCACCTCGGAGAGCACGAGCTCGGCGAGTGCCACCGGCGGCTCTTCCGCGAAAAGCTCCGGAGGCTCCTCCGCAACAGGCTCCGGCGTCTCTTCCGCTTGCGTTTCGAAGGCCTCGGGCTGTCCCGCTGACTCCGCCGGCTCCACGGCCCCACCAGCCGGCTCCACCGCCTCGCCGGCCGGCTCCACGGCCTCGCCGGCCGGCTCATTCATTGGCGCGCGCGGCTCCTCCGCCGGCGTTTCGAACGGCTCGGGCTCCTCAGACATGGAGACGACAATACGGCCCCGTCACGCGCAGGGCCTCCGGCATGGAGCTCAGGAACGGAAGAGCGCCCTGGCCAGCACGAGGCCCGCCACCTCATCAGCTCCCGCCGCGTGGAGCACTCGTGCCATGGCCAGGAGCGTCTGGCCGGAAGCGCAGACATCATCGACGACCAGGATTTTCCTTCCCTCTGTGGAGGCGCCTGGAGCTATCACCAGCGAACGGGAAAGCGAGTCACCCGCGATCCGGCGTCGCTCTGGTCGGCTTGTAGCGCTCATGGGCTCGGTTTCGGCAACCTTTCGCACGAGCGGTTGCACCGGCCATTCACAGCCCGCCCTCGACGACAGCTCGGCGCACACGAGCTCGACGTGCCCCCATGGCCTACGTGCGCCCACCCCGTCGAATGAGGGCACGGGACAGAGCACGCCGTACTCCTCAAACCACGTTGCATGCGCGTTCAGCAGCTCGAGGAGCAACCTCGCGAAGACGCTCGCCCATCGCAGGTCGCTGTGGTACTTATAAGAAAGGATGGCCCGGCGCAGACCTCCTTCGTAAGTACCCGCCCAAAAGACCGCCCCCAGGGGGCGGTCTGCCGCCGAACACCAGATGTTGCGGCACGAAAAGCCCTCACCCCTTTTCGCCAGCACTGGACGCTGGCCACAGACGCTACAGATCGGGACGCGGCGACCGCTGCCTTGCACGTCACTACCTCCGAGACGAGGCGCCGGCGCCATGCCGGCGACAACTAACAGGCGAGGCACGGTCATCGCCCCAAGGCTCCTCGGAGAACCCCGTCACTCGCTCAGGGCTCCTCCGGACCGGCTTCAGGGCACCGGCGATCCACCCCCACTCTGCCAGGGGGGTGAGACGGGTTTTTAGCAGGCGCTGGCGAGAAGTAGGTCCACGGCTGCCGCGGTGGGAAGGCTCGGGACCGCGCCCCGCGCGGTTGTCGCCAGAGCACCTGCCCCGCAGGCCCGCCGGGCTGCGTCAGAGAAGCTAAGCCCCGCGACAAGAGCGGCGGCCAGCGCTCCGCAAAAGGCGTCGCCTGCTGCTGTCGTGTCAACCGCGTCAACCTTGAAAGTAGGGACCAGCACCGGTGCTGCGCCGGGCTCCACGACAAGCGCGCCGCGCTCACCAAGCGTGAGGGCTACAGACCCCCCCGAGTTCTCCTGCAACCACACGAGAGCCTCTTCGGGGGACACTCGCCCGCTGATGGCAGTTGCTTCCGCTTCGTTTGGCACCACCACGTCGGCCAGACCAAGCAGCTCGCGGCTCAGAGCCTGGGGGACCGGCGAAGGGTTGAGCACGGTCGTGGCTCCTTTCGCCTTGGCTAGGGAAAAGGCGGCCTGGACAGCATCCAGTGGGACCTCTAGCTGGGCGAGCACCAGGCACCCCGGGCCGAGGCGGTCGACCGCGGCTCCAACATCCTTCACGCTTAGCAGCCCGTTCGCGCCTGCTGCTACGACGATGGTGTTGAGACCTCGGCTGTCCACGGTAATGAGAGCCGTTCCAGAACGCTGGTCCGGGACGGTCCTGGCAAACGCCGCCCCGATGCCCTCCTCGGTCAGCACGTCGCGGAGACGCTGGCCCCACTCGTCGCCACCAATACAGCAAGCCATCTCGACCGCGGCACCCTGGCGCGCTGCAGACACGGCCTGGTTGAGGCCCTTACCCCCCGGGACCGTCTGGTACCCGTGGCCCTTCACGGTCTCACCAGGTCCAGGCAGTTGCTCGACAAAAATCGTGTGGTCGCAAGAGAGGCTCCCAACGACTAGCACAAAGCGGCCCGTGCCACCGGTTAGCGGACCGACGGGGGAAAGGGGCACCGGGCCATGTCTAGCATGGGCCCATGGACATCGAAGTCGTGGTCGAGATACCCAAGGGCACCCGGAACAAGTACGAGGCCGATCACGAGACCGGTGAGATCTGGCTCGACCGCATGCTCTTCACCGCCACGCGCTACCCCGAAGACTACGGCTTCATACCCCGGACCCTCGCCGAGGACGGTGACCCCCTGGACGCTATGGTCCTCCTGGAGGAGCCCACTTTCCCGGGCTGTCACATAAAGGCGCGGCCCGTCGGCGTCTTTTTGATGCGCGACGAGAACGGCAACGACGCCAAGGTGCTCTGCGTCACCTCGAGCGATCCCCGGCAAGCCAATGTCCAGGAACTACACGACCTGCCTAATCACGAGCTAGAGGAGATCGCCCACTTCTTCGCTATTTACAAGTCCCTAGAGCCCGGCAAGGTCGCCGAACCAGGTGGATGGCACTCACGAGAGCTGGCGGAACAGGTTGTCGAAGATGCCAGGCGCCGTTTCGAAGCCAAAGGCGCCTGAGTTTGCCCGCGTCCCCTCTTACACGCCCACCAGCTCGGCGACGATGTCAAACGCCTGGCCAACTGTCGCCAGCTTGCTCGGGTCCATGTCCGGCAATCGGATAGAGAAGGCGTCGTTAAGCGCCAAGGTGATCTCTACCACGGCGAGGCTGTCGGCTTCGAGGTCTTCGGCCCAGCGGGCTTCGGGCTTAACCTGGGTCGGGTCGATGTCGAGCACCTCCGCCACGCAGCCCTGAAAGGTCGCAAAGGCCTCTTCGCGGACCATCTTGTTAGCTCCCATCGCACGAACAGGCTAGCCGACCGGCCCGCCGCCAGGGGTCACGGCGTGTGCGCAAGTTTGGAGAGGGACGGCCTAAGCGGCAGCTGCTGCCGAGACGCGGCGCTGGCAACGCGCGACCAAGTGGTGGCCTGGGCCGCACTCGGTTAGTAACGTGGCCACCCATGGCTCTTCTGGCAGGCAAGCGGATCCTGGTGACGGGGGTCCTGACGGACGACTCGATCGCCTACGCGGTCGCAGAGCTGGCCCAGAAGGAAGGGGCCGAGCTCGTGCTCACCGGTGCCGGCCGCGGCCTCGGGCTCACGAAAAGGGTCGCGAACCACCTGCCCACGCCGCCTCCCGTCCTCGAGCTCGACGTAACAGTCCCCGAGCACATGACCGAGGTGGCGAGAGACCTATCGGAGCGATGGGGGACGCTCGACGGGGTGCTCCATTCCATTGCATACGCGCCCCAGTCCTGCCTAGGAGGAGGTTTCCTCGACGCCCCATGGGACGATGTCCAAGTTGCCCTCCACATCTCCGCCTATTCGCTCAAGTCCCTGGCCGTGGGGCTGCTCCCGCTCATGCAGGCGGCCGGCGGCGGTTCGGTTGTTGGGCTCGACTTCGACGCCAGCGTGGCCTGGCCCTTCTACGACTGGATGGGGGTGGCCAAGGCCGCGCTCGAATCGACCTCCCGGTACCTAGCACGAGACCTCGCCAAGCACAAGGTCAGGATCAACTTGGTCTCCTCTGGCCCGCTCCGCACGATAAGCGAGAAATCAATCCCAGGGACGACCGCCCTGGAGGGGGCCTGGGGGGAGCACGCTCCCCTCGGCTGGGACATAACCGACCCGAGCGCCGTCGCAAAGGCCTGCGTCGCCCTCCTTTCGGACCTGTTCCCGGCCACTACTGGTGAGATCGTCCACGTCGATGGCGGGTTCCACGCGGTGGGCGCCTGATGGCTACAGCTTCGCCCATGGAGGGCGCCGGGCGCGTCGTACTCGTGTCCGGCGGCAACCGGGGCATAGGACGCGCGGTCGCTGGCAGATTTGCAGCTGGCGGGGACCGCGTGGCAGTGACGGTGCGCGGTACGCCACCAGACGGGCTCCTCGGTCTGCCCTGTGACGTCACCGACACGGCCGCAGTCGACAAGGCGGTCGCGACGGTCGAAGAAACACTTGGGACGGTGGAGGTCCTGGTGGCCAATGCGGGCATAACAGACGACAAGCTGCTGCTCCAGATGGACGAGGCCTCTTTCACCTCGGTGCTGGACACCAACCTGGTGGGGACGTTCAGGCTCGTGAAGGCGGCGCTACCGAAGATGCTCCGCGCTCGCCGTGGCCGTATCGTGCTCATTTCTTCGGTGGCCGCTCTCTCGGGCAGCCCTGGACAGGCCAACTACGCCGCCTCCAAGGCCGGGCTGATCGGCTTTGCCCGGAGCCTGGCGCGCGAGCTGGGGCGCCGCAACATAACTGTGAACGTCATCGCACCTGGGTTCATCGAGACTGACATGACGGCAGCGCTCGGCCAAACGCGCCGCGACGAGGTACTGCCGCAGGTGCCGCTCGGGCGTTTCGGCCTCGTCGAAGAAGTGGCCGGCGCCGCGCACTGGCTGGCGTCCCCCGAGGCCGCCTACGTCACAGGTGCGGTGATCCCCGTCGACGGTGGGCTCGGGATGGGCCATTGAGCGCCGGAGCTGAGCGCGCCGGAGCTGAGCGCGCCGGAGCTGAGCGCGCAGGAGCTGAGCGCAGGCACGAAGCTCAGACGGAGAACCTCCCCGAGCCCGCCAAAGTCCTCCCCCACCGTCCACCGTTCTTGTTCGTGGACGAAGTGACAGTCATAGAGCCCGGCCGGCGGGCAGTAGGGCTCTGGCACCTGACGGGAGAGGAAGCCTTCTTCGCTGGGCATTTCCCGGGGCGGCCAACCCTCCCCGGCGTGCTGATGGTCGAAGCCCTCGCTCAGCTAGGAGGGGTCGCAGTGCTGTCCGACGAGCGCTTCCATGGCTACCTCCCGCTTTTCGGCGGGATCGACAGGGCACGCTTCCGCCGCCAGGTGGTCCCTGGGGAGACCCTGGAGCTCGAAGTCGAGCTCGACCAGCTTGGGTCGAGTGCCGGCCGTGGGCACGGCACGGTAACGGTTGAGGGCAAGCTCGCCGCAACTGCCTCGATGCTTTTCGTGCTCGTACGACCCTGAGCCCTCCGCCACGACGCCTGGCGCGAGGGGGGCGGCAAGGAGGCGGTATTGGGTCAGCGGCCACCGAAATAGGCCGCAAGCGCCTAATGAGCCCCAAAAAGGGGAGCCTTTCACTTCTGCGTCACCCGAAGTTCACCGGGACTTCCCCCAGTGGTCAGCTTCGCAGCCGACACTGTGGAAATCCCCACGAAACCACTTGTTGGGCCGGCGCCGCCACCGGAGGCGAGCGGTCGCGACGTGCTGGAGGAGGATCCTCCACCGGGCTGGCAGCCGCGTCAAACAGCACCAGGGCCTGGCGCCCCGAAAATAGGAAAAGCGGTTTTGGTAGCCCACCCCATCGGCACCAGCGCCGTGCCTGCCGACCTCGAGGGTTCGGGTTTCGAGGTCGTGGTCGCGACCGAAGCCAACGCGGCTCTCGCCGCTGCGGCCAACGGGCAGGCCGACATCGCCGTGGTCGATGGGCGCTTTGACGGCGATGGCCTTTGCTTCTGCGAGCGGCTCTGGGACGAGTTGCCGGGGTTCCCGGTGCTCCTAACCGGGCCCAACGACGAAAACCTCATAACCCGAGCCCTAAGCACCGGAGCCGACGATTACCTCGTGCTCCCGCTGCGCCCCGCCGAGCTCGTAGCGCGAGTCCGAGCCGTGCTCCGTCGGGCTCCGCTCGGCCTAGCCCCGAGCGGACCGGGCCAGCGCGTCTTGCAAGTTGGCGACGTACGCCTCGACCCAGCGCGCCACGAGGTGTGGCTCCGCTCGGACCGGGTCCACCTGCCCCTCCGGGAGTTCGAGCTCCTCAGGTTGCTCATGGAGAACACCGGCATCGTCCTCCCCCGGTCAACCCTCGTGAGCAAGCTCTGGGGGCCAGCAGCAACGCTCGAAAGCACAAGCCTCGAGGTCCACGTGAGGAGACTGCGCTCCAAGCTCGAGGACGACCCATCGGAGCCGAAACGCATCACCACCGTAAGGGGCGTCGGCTACCGCTACCAGGCGCAACGCTCTGAACGCGGCACCCCACCGCTCTAGATTTCATCTGGCCAATGCCCCCTTGTCGCCTTGCGTTCACCTCTCGTTCAAGTGGGGCCCGTATGCTCTCCGTACCGTGAGCCCAAGGGCCAGTCAGGAGGCTGGTAACGCCCGATGACATCTATCCCGATGCCGGCGTCGGCCGGCTCCAAAACGGCCAGAGCAGACATGCCCCTAATAGTTGAGGCTGCTCCGAGAAGCGTCTCCGTCCAAGCGAAGGACCTAGCACTGGGCTTCGGTTCGGCGACGATCCTTTCAGATCTCAACCTCGACGTCCGCAAGGGCGAGATCACCGCGCTTATTGGGCCGACCGGTTCAGGCAAAACGACCTTCCTGCGTTCTCTCAACCGCATGAACGACAAAGTCGCAAAACACTGGCACCAAGGCGATGTCCTCTTGGAAGGTGCAAGTATTTACGCGCCAGGTGTCCAACTAATGGCACTCCGCAGGCGCGTCGGGATGGTCTTCCAACGGCCAAACCCTTTCCCGATGTCGATCGCAGGCAACATTCTGGCCGGCGTCAAGGCACATCGGATCGCGAGCAAAGACCACTACCGCGACATCGTCGAGGCGCGCCTTCGAGAGGTGGGCCTGTGGGACGCGGTCAGTAATAGGCTAAACTCCTCACCTTTTTCACTTTCCGGCGGCCAGCAGCAGCTGCTGTGCCTGGCACGTGCGCTCGCGATCGGGCCGGAGGTGCTCCTGCTCGACGAGCCAACATCTTCGCTCGACCCGGTGACGACGGAAAACATCGAGGCCATGGTCCGCACGCTCGTGCCTGCCTTGACGATCGTGATCGTGACCCATAACCTCGGCCAGGCAAGGCGGATCTCAGACCGTACCGTCTTTTTCTACCAGGGGAAGATGGTCGAGTCCGGGGAGACCTCCCAGGTCTTCGAGGATCCCAAAGAGCCCGAAACGGCGAGGTACGTCACCGGCCGTATGGGCTGAAGTTCCTGCCCGGGTAAACGGCGCCGGGCAGCAATCCAGAACGGGTGGCGCCGCACCCGCTGACACGAGAGCACAAAGCGCTACTTCAACGCGCACCTAAAAAGGAGGAACACGACAACATGGCGACAGCAGAGACCAGCCGGTGCACCGGGCGCAAGGCCAGTCCTTGGGCACTCGCGGCGACCGGAGCGCTCGTGGCCGCAGTGTCCGCAGCAGGCGGCGTGCTGGGCGCGGGCAGCGCCTTCGCGGCCAACCGGCCAGCTGCACACAAGACAGTGGTGACGAAAGCCGCCGACGCTCCCCCGAGCGCCAAGGTCGCACTTTCGGAGACGGGCAGCACCCTGCTGTACCCCCTCTTCCAGCTGTGGGCCACCGCCTACCACAAGATGTACTCAAACATCACGATCACCCCCCAGGGCACAGGCTCTGGCACGGGGATCTCTGACGCCGAAGGGGGCAGCATCAATATCGGTGCCTCCGACGCCTATTTGTCCGCTACCGACTTTGCACAGTACCCGGGCATCATGAACATCCCGCTTGCAATCTCAGCGCAGATGATCAACTACAACGTGAAGGGCGTGCCCGCCTCCACGCACTTGAAGCTCGACGGCGGCGTATTGGCGGCCATTTACGAGGGTCACATCACCAACTGGGACGACCCGCACATCAAGTCACTCAACCCCGGCGTCAACCTCCCGAACGAGAAAATCGTTGCCCTCCACCGCTCCGATTCCTCAGGCGACACGTTTATTTTCTCCACTTACCTGTCTGACTCCAACCCGAGCGGGTGGGGGAAATCGATCGGCTTCGGCACGAGCATCAGCTTCCCGTCTATTTCCAACGCCTTGGCCGAAGAGGGCAACGGCGGGATGGTGACGGGCTGCGACAAGACGCCCGGCTGCATCGCTTACATCGGCATCAGCTACCGCAAGGAGACCCAAGCTGGCCACCTCGGCGAGGCCATGCTGCAAAACCGGGCCGGCACGTTCCACCTCCCGGTGGCCAGCACGATCATCTCCGAGGCCGGGGCAGCCTACGAGCAGACGCCTCCCGACGAGGCGCTCTCGTTGGTTGATGACGGGGCCAAGGGTGGCTACCCAATCATCAACTACGAGTACGCGATCATCCCGCCGAAGGAGCCCAACGCGACCACCGCCCAAGCTGTGAAGGCGCTGCTTTCCTGGGCCATCGACACCAAAGGTGGCAGCTCGATGTCCTTCCTCAACCAGGTCGGCTTCCAGCCCCTGCCGGCGAGCATCGTCCAGCTCTCGGCAGCTCAGATAGCCAAGATCAAGGGTTAGAAATGGCGCTGACAACCAGGCAGGCGCCCGCGGCCCAGGCGTCTATCCGACAGCCCAAGGGTCGCGGACCGCTTGCCTGGTTGCCGGCAATTTCGCGCAAGTCGGCGAGCAACCGCAGCCTTCTCCGCTACGTAGCGGGCCTCGCCGCGCTGCTCCCCGCCCTCGCTTTGGCCGGGATAATCGTTATCCTCGCCAACAAGGCCTGGCCCGCGGTCAGGGTCAACGGGGTCAGTTTCCTTTGGCGCAGCGCGTGGGCACCGGGCAATACCTACGGGAACCCGGTCAAAACTGATGGGGTCCTCCACCCGGTGGGCGTAGCCTACGGCGCCCTCCCTCTCATTGTCGGCACCCTCGCCAGTTCGGGGATCGCCGTAGTTTTCGCCGTCCCTCTCTCGATCGGCGCGGCCCTGGCGGTAGTCGAGAAGCTACCGCGGCGAGCTTCGTACGTGGTTGGGATGTTCTTGGAACTGCTCGCTGGGATCCCAAGCGTCGTATTTGGGCTTTGGGGGATCCTCACCTTCGGGCCGGTCTTGTCCCGTGACGTCTACCCGGCCGTCGCAAGCATCATGCCCAAGGTCCCCATTCTCAGGTTTTTCCGGGGCGACACAGGTTATGGTGAGGGCCTCATGACCGCCGGCCTCGTCCTCGCGGTAATGATCGTCCCGATCGTCGCTGCCACCACGAGAGACCTTCTCCGCCAGGTACCCGCCTTACAAAAAGAGGGTGCAGCAGCGCTCGGCATGAACGAGTGGGAAGTGGTGCGGAAGGTGAGCATCCCCTGGGTGAGGGCCGGGATTATCGGCGCATCGGTACTGGGGCTGGCTAGGGCGCTCGGTGAGACGATGGCCATAGCAATGGTCTCTGGAAGCCTGCTCGGCACCATGCCCGCCAACCTCTACGGGAAGATGGGCACTATCGCCTCCACCATCGTCCAACAGCTAGACGGCGCCTTTTCTGACGGGACTGGGTTCGCCGTGAAGACGCTGGCGGAATTCGCGCTCCTTCTGGCTGTGATCACTCTCCTTACGAACATCGCAGCACGTTTCTTGGTCCGCAAGGTGTCGACGACGGCTCTACCCGTTGGCAGGGGCGTGTAGCGATGAGCAGCGGAGGGAGCTCCGCCATGTCCCTCGGGGGAGGCTCCGCCGGCGGGACGGAGGCCGCTCTCGACCTTTATGGCCGGCCGTCCTTAAGCCGGCGCGTCGGCAGCCTCCTCGGCTGGGGCGCTTGCCTGCTTGCCGTGTGCCTGATAGGTGCCCCACTCGTTTGGGTGATTTACGGCGTCGTGGCCAGGGCCGCGCCGCACTGGCACTGGAGCGTGATCACCGAGACGACGTCGAGCACCGGTGGCGGTGGGCTCGCCAACGAGATCGTCGGAACGCTCCTCTTGATGGCCGGCGTCATCGTGGTCGCAGGGACGATAGGGATCCTGTCCGGCGTCTACCTAGCGGAGTACGCGAAGGGCCACGTCGGCTCGCTCTTGCGCGCTGGGTCTGAGGTGCTGGCCGGCATACCGTCGATCGTCCTCGGCTACGTGGGCTACATAGCACTCGTGATCGGTCTCCGCTGGCAGTTCTCCCTGGCGGCGGCGCTCATCGCGCTCTCTCTGCTCACTGTCCCCTACATCGCCAAGAGCACGGAGGCAGCACTTCGCCAGGTGCCGACCGCTTACCGGGAAGGCGCAGACGCGCTGGGTATGTCCGAGCTCCTCACGCTGCGCCGCATCACCTTGAAAACCGCCCTTCCCGGGGTGACGACCGGACTCCTTGTGGCGATAGCAATATCTCTCGGCGAGACGGCACCCCTCCTCTACACGGCGGGCTTTACCGACAACATGCCGAGCCTCAGCCTCACGCACTCGCCGGTCGGCTACCTCACCTACGCCGTATGGACCTTTTACAACCAGCCTTCCACTTCGTTCCAGAACCTCTCTTACGACGCAGCCCTCATCCTGGTGGTGCTCGTCTTCGTGCTGATCGTGGCCTCGCGCTTGATCGTCGCCCTCACCCAGAAGCACACGGAAAAGAACTAGCTGGCGGCGTCAACTCTCCAACAGCGCTCCGTCAGCGCCGTCTTCAAAGCCTCGTGGCAGTTCCCGCCGGGCGATGACATGGACGTCTATACCTAGGTCACCGGCGCGCCGTATCACGCGCCGCACGATCGTGCCAGAGCCTGTCAGCTCTTGCCAGCGGCTCCTCTGGCTGGAGCCAAGCACGATCTGGGTCACCTGCTGCTCCCGGGCAAACTCGGTTATCGCCCGGGCTGGATCGGTGTTCACCAGCTCGTGCCAGTCCGCGCCAAGGTCGCTGGCGAGGACCCGAAGGGGCTCCAGGGCCGCCTTTGTATTGTCGGGCTTGGCGTCCGAAAACGTGACGTGGACGACCGACAGGTCGCCCTTCGAGCGGGAGGCCATCCGCGCCGCCCGGCGGAGCAGCACGTCGGTACCCGGCGCACCGGTGACAGCCACGAGAAAGCGCTCGCGGGTCTCCCAGACGCGCCTCTCGCTGTGCCGGCGGAGGTGCTCGAGGAGCTCCTCTTCGGTCTCGTCTGCCAGGAACCGGAGCGCCAGCTCCCGCAGGGCGATCAGGTTGTCCGTCTGGAAAAAGTGGGTCAAGGCGTGTGGGACTCTCTCGGCGGGGTAGATATTGCCGTGCAGCATGCGCCGGCGCAGCTGCTCGGGGGAGGAATCCACCAGCTCGATCTGGTTGGCCTTGCGGACCACCCAGTCCGGGACGCGCTCACGCACCTGCACGCCCGTCATCTGCTCAACTGCGTCTGCCAGGCTTTCGACGTGCTGGATATTGACTGTCGAAATAACGTCTATGCCGGCGTCGAGCAGCTCGAGGACATCCTCCCAGCGCTTGGCGTGCCGGCCGGAGCCCGGCACATTGGTATGCGCAAGTTCGTCGACGAGCGCGACCTTGGGCTTTCGCTTGAGCACGGCGTCTAGGTCCATCTCGGTGAAGCGCGCCCCTCGGTACTCGACCTCCTTCCTCGGCACGACCTCAAAACCCTCGAGTAGGGCCGCCGTCAGGGGGCGCCCGTGGGTCTCTACGAAACCGACCACCACATCGGTGCCCCGCTCGAGACGCCGCCTGCCCTCGTTTAGCATGTCGTAGGTCTTGCCGACGCCGGCAGCCGCACCAAGGTAGAGGCGGAAATGGCCTGCGGCCTCGACAACCGACTCCGCCTCGTCCTTCACCGACGCCGCCTCGGCCACGGCGCCCCCGCGCTCGCTCATGGCGTCATCGTAGGCCCCGTCCTCGCTCCCCGTGTAACGGCCACGTCCCCTGTAGCGCCCAGGCCCCTGTAGCGCCCAGGCCCCCCTGTAGCGCCCGCGTGCCGGCGGCGCCTGGACGGGCGCTCCATCGAAACGGCCTTTGGAACGAACGTGGCGCTCGAGCACACGGCCCTTCCTCGGCTCAGGGAAACCGGGGTCACGCGCGCCTCGAGATCCCTAGCCGCGCCCGGCACTGCGCTCGAGGGAGTACAGCGCCATATTGAGCTCGAGGACGTTCACGTAAGGAGCCCCGAAGAAGCCGAGCTCGCGTCCGTGGACGTGGCTGGCAACGAGCGCATTAACAGCGTGTACTGAGAGGTGATTGGCCTTCGCGACGGAATCGACTTGCGCATAGGCCCCATCCGGGCTGATATCGGGGTCGACCAGGCTCCCGGAGTTGGTGACGAGCTCATTTGTAGGTTTTATGCCCTCCCTTTTGAGGAGCGCCGCTTTAGCTGCCACGAAGGCCTCGAGCTCCTTGGAGCGCGGTCCCCACTGCTGGGTGCCTGATACTATTACCTGGCCGGGCTTGTTGGTAAGCAACGAGGCGTCCGGGCGGCCCTGGAACCACCTCGGGCCGGTCCAGGCCTGCTCGATCTCCGCGGAGCCGATCAGGCGGCCGCCGTCTTTTACAAGGGAACCCTCAGCCTGGTGCTTGAAAAACAGCATCGACACGCCAGTGCCAGCAAAGCCGTAGACCAAGCCCAAGAGTGCCAGGAAGACCAGGGAAAGGAGGAACGAACGGCGAAGGTTGGCGAGCATCTCAGTACCACCCCGTAGCGGTGAGGAAAAGGTCGATCAGTTTGATGAAGATGAATGGCACTATCACACCACCCACTCCGTAGATGAGCACGTTGCGCCTGAGTATCGACGAGGCGGAGGTTGGCCGCCACTTGACGCCCCGGAGGGCGAGGGGGATGAGGGCGATGATCACGAGCGCGTTGAATATGACCGCCGAAAGGACGGCGCTCTTTGGTGAGTGCAGGCCCATGATGTTGAGCCTGCTCAGCTGGGGGTAGGTCGCAGTGAAAAGGGCTGGAATTATCGCGAAATACTTGGCGACGTCGTTGGCGATCGAAAAGGTGGTGAGCGACCCACGGGTGATCAGCAACTGTTTCCCAACCTCCACGACATCTATCAACTTGGTCGGGTTGGAGTCGAGATCGACCATGTTCCCAGCTTCCTTCGCGGCTGTCGTGCCGGTGTTCATAGCGACGCCGACGTCGGCTTGTGCGAGAGCAGGGGCGTCATTGGTCCCGTCGCCCATCATGGCGACGAGCTTTCCACTCCCCTGCTCCGCCTTTATCAACTCCATTTTCCGCTCGGGGGTCGCCTCGGCCAGGTAGTCGTCAACACCAGCTTCCTGGGCGATCGCCGCCGCGGTAAGGGGGTTGTCCCCCGTGATCATGACAGTGCGGATGCCCACCGCCCGCAGGTGTTCGAAGCGCTCCTTTATGCCCTCTTTGACGACGTCTTTCAACTCGATCACCCCGAGCAGGCGGGCGCCGTCCGCAACGACGAGCGGGGTTGAGCCCGCCCTCGCCAGGCGCTCGACCGCCTCGTCCAAGCCAGCAGGCACCGTCCCGCCTTCCGAGATGACCCACTTGCGAACGGCCTCAGCGGCCCCCTTGCGGATCGAGCGCGAGCCGATGTCCACACCAGACATGCGTGTCAGGGCCGAGAACGGGACGAACACATGGTCCTCACCGAGGTCGCGTTCACGGATCCCGAAGCGGTCCTTGGCCAGCACCACGATCGAGCGGCCCTCGGGCGTCTCGTCGGCGAGCGACGCCAACTGTGCCGCGTCTGCGAGATCCTGTTCGCTCACGTCGCCAATAGGCACAAACTGCGTCGCCATCCGGTTGCCCAGCGTGATGGTGCCCGTCTTGTCAAGGAGAAGGGTCTGCACGTCACCGGCCGCCTCCACAGCGCGGCCGCTCATGGCAAGAACATTTTTCTGCACGAGACGGTCCATGCCGGCGATCCCGATCGCAGACAGGAGTGCTCCTATCGTCGTGGGTATCAAACAGACGAGGAGCGCTACGAGCACGACGACCGAGACCGAACCGTGCGAGTGAGTGAGGGTGCCGGCGTAACGGCCAAATGGCTCGAGGACCACTACCACCGGCAAGAAGACGAGAGTGAGGGTAGCCAGCAGGATCGTGAGCGCGATCTCGTTGGGCGTCTTCTGCCGGTTGGCGCCTTCTACAAGACCGATCATCCTGTCGAGGAACGTCTGGCCCCGTTCGGCCACGATGCTCACGACGATGCGGTCCGATAGCACCTTGGTGCCACCCGTGACGGCCGATCGATCTCCACCGGACTCGCGGATCACGGGCGCTGACTCACCCGTTATAGCCGACTCGTCGACCGAGGCAACCCCCGCCGTGATCTCGCCATCAGAGGGTATTACGTCGCCAGCCTCGCAAACGACCAGGTCGCCCCTTTTTAGCACCGAAGCCGGGACACGCTCCTCGGAGCCGTCGCCGAGCAGGCGTCGGGCCTCCGTCTCGGCCCTGGTCCTCCGCAGGGTGTCAGCCTGCGCCTTACCGCGCCCCTCGGCCATGGCTTCGGCAAAGTTGGCAAAAAGTACCGTGAGGAAAAGCCAAATGGTGATGGACCACGAGAACAACCCCGGGTGCACGATCGCCTCGGCCAGCGTGACGACCGACCCGACCAGCACGACGAACATGACCGGGTTTTTCACCTGCACCTGAGGCGCCATCTTCTTCACAGACCCCCAAAGGGCCACGCGAAGGATTTCGGGGTCGAACAAGCTCCGTGCCTGTGCGACGCCCCTCGGGGCTTGGGGCGGGGCTAGGGCGGGTGTGGCGCCGATGGACGGGGCGGGTGTGGCGCCGGTGGACGGGGCGGGTGTGGCGCCCGCACCGGCGGCACCCGCCGGCGCCATGTGGCCTCCCGGGCGCTCAGGGGTGGTCTCTGGCACTTAGAACAGCCCCTTGCTCAGTTGCTCGGCGATAGGCCCGAGCGACACCGCCGGAAAAAAGGTGAGGCCACCGACGATAATGATCACCCCGATAACGAGGCCGATAAACAGGGGCGTGTCGGTCCTGAAGGTGCCGGCGCTCTCGGCCACCGCCCCCTTCGCGGCAAGCGTCCCGCCAAGAGCCAGGCAGGGGACGATGATGGCGAAGCGCCCGAGGAGCATGGCCACCCCTCCCAAGATGTTGTAAAACGCCGTGTCACCAGAGAGGCCCGCAAAAGCCGAGCCATTGTTGTTGGCCTGGGATGTGAAGGCGTAGAGGATCTCCGAAAAGGCGTGTGGCCCGGCGTTGGAGGGCCCTGCCCTACCGGCGGGGACAGAGACGGCTACAGCAGTGAGCACGAGCACGGTAATAGGCATCACGAGCACGCCGAACGAAGCGAGCTTCACCTCTTTGGCCTGTATCTTTTTGCCCAAGTACTCCGGTGTTCGCCCGATCATCAAGCCCCCGATGAACACGGCGATGATGGCGAAGAGCAGGATCGTGTAGAGGCCGCTACCAACCCCTCCCGGGGTCACCTCCCCAAGCATCATGCCCGTAAGAAGCCCGAAGCCGCCCATGGGGGTGAAAGAGTCATTGGCGCCAGACACGCTCCCAGTCGAGGTCTGTGTCGAGGAGACGTTGTAGAGGGTGGTCTGCATCGACCCGAAGCGGACCTCCTTGCCGACCATGTTCCCCTGGTGCTGGGACACCACGTTGGCTGCCGCCACCGCCGGGTTGGGCTGGTGCTCGGCATAGGAGCTGAAACCTACCCAGGTACCGAAGATTATGGCCATCGCTGCGAGGAGCGCGGCTCCCTGCCTGCGGTTGCCCACCATCTTGCCGAAGGTATAAGTGAGCGCTACGGGGATGCAAAGGATGAGCGCGATCGACAAGAAGTTGGTGAGGGCGGAAGGGTCCTCGAAGGGGTCAGCGCCGTTCGCATTGAAAAAGCCACCACCGTTGGTGCCAAGTTGCTTTATCGGCTCCATGAACCCCACCGGTCCGCGGGCGATGACCTGGGTAGTGCCATTTAGGAAGTCATGGACCGTGACGGTGCCTGCTAGCGTCTGTACGGCACCCTCGCCCACGAAGACGAAGCCCGCCAAGAAGGCGATCGGCAAGAGTACGTAAAAGGTGCAGCGGATTATGTCCACCCAGAAGTTGCCGATGGTCGGCGAGTTGCGCCGCGCAAAACCCCGCACCAGGGCGATGGCGACCGCGATCCCGACCGCCGCGCTGACAAACTGCTGCACCGTGAGCGCGGCCATCTGGGTGAAATAGCTCATGGTCGTCTCACCGGCGTAGTTTTGCCAGTTGGTATTGGTCGCGAACGAGACGGCCGTGTTCCAAGCCAGAGCTGGCGGGACGGCCCCGAGGTGTTGCGGGTTTAACGGGAGGCTCCCCTGGAGGCGCTGGATCAGGTAAGTAAAGAGGATCGCCATTCCCGAAAAGACGATCAGGGCGCCGGCGTAGCGCTGCCAGGGCTGCTCGACCTCCGGGTCGACCCCGATCAATCGGTAAACTGGGCGCTCCGCCCAAGCAAAGAAGCGCACTCGCCCGGCGAAGACAGCCTCCATGTACGAGCCGAGGAAGCGCCAGGCGAGGGCGAGCACCACGACGAGCGCGACGATCACCCAGAAGTAACTCATGAAAAAGGCCTAACCCTCAGAACCACTCTGGCTTAAAAAGCGCCACACCTAAGTAGATAAGGAGCAGAGCAGAGACACTCAACAAAATCCCGTCGGAGATGCTCATACCCGCTCCAAACCCTTTATTAGAGCCAGCATCAGCACCACGAACGCTACTATCCCAAGCACGGAGAGGACGTCGCCCATGCGCCCCAGGATCGCACGCCCGGCGCGAACAGGACATGAACCGACCCACGCGCGGCGTTAATAAAAAGTGGAATTAGCTTTGCCTACCGGCCCTCAGCTAGCCGCGAGGCAGTAGCCGATCCCAGGCGCAGTCCGCACGATGACGCCCCCTTTCCCACCGAGCTTCTTACGCAACCGGTAGATGTAGACGCGCAGGTACTCCGCATCTGCGCCATATGCACCACCCCAGATTTGTTGGAGGATCATCTGGTGAGTGCAGATCTTGCCGGCGTTGCGGGCCAAGTAAGCGAGCAGCTCGAACTCTTTCGCGGTCAGTTCGACGGGCTTGCCCGCCAGGCTCGCCTCGTAGCGGGCAAGGTCGAGCTCGAGGCCGCCGACCGCGATGTGCCCGTCGCCAGGCACTGGTGCCCCCGCGTGGCGCAACGCAGTGCGTATGCGCGCTTCGAGCTCGGCCATGCCGAAGGGCTTCGTCACGTAATCGTTGGCCCCCCCGTCAAGCGCTGCCACTTTGCGGTCCTCCAACGCCGTCGCCGACAGGACTATCACAGGCACTTCGCTCCAGCCTCGGACCCGTCTCACGACCTCGAGGCCGTCCATGTCAGGGAGGCCGAGGTCGAGCACGACAACGTCGGGGGAGCGCAGTGCGACTGACGACAGGCCTTCCTCGCCCGTAGTTGCGAGGAGGACCTCATGGCCGTGCGCAGAGAGGGCGACCTTCAACGCCCTCTGGAGCGCCCTGTCGTCGTCTACAACTAGAACGCGCGCCATGGCGGCTTACGCCTCCCTCGCGATCGGCAGGGTGAAAGCGAAGCGCGCGCCGCCGCCGTCTGCTGGGCCCACCCAGATCCGCTCGCCGTGAGCCTCGATGAAGGCCTGCGTGATGGCCAGCCCAAGGCCCCCGCGCCCACCCGCCTCACGGCGCTCGAACATCTGGAAAATCCTCGTGCGCTCTTCTTCAGGCACCCCCGGCCCCTTGTCCGACACGGAGACCTCCACCTTCTGTCCCGCCACCTCGCGGGCAGCCACCGTCACAGTCGCGCCGTCAGGCGAGTAGCGGAAGGCGTTGTCCACCAGGTTGGCCAGCGCCTGGCGGACGAGCACGGCGTCGACGTCCACCAGTGCCAAGTCCGCTGGCGCCTGCCACGACACCTCACCGTTCTGGCCCGAACGCCCGAGCACAGCGAGCGCCTCGTCGACAAGGTCGGCGACAGCGCAGGGCTGCCGGCGCAGCTCAAGCGCGCCGGCCTGGATACGCGTCATGTCCAAGAGGTTGGAAACGAGCCGGTCGAGGCGATCGGCTTGCGCGTCGACAAGCGAAGCGAGCTCTTTCACGTCTCCTGGGGTGAGGGAAGAGCCACTTTCGAGCAACGTCGACGCCGAGAGCTTGATCGTAGCGAGGGGGGTGCGCAGGTCGTGCGAGACGGCCCCGACCAAAGACCTCCGGAGGAGGTCTACCTCCCCGAGCAGGCGGGCACGAAGCGCCTCCTCCCTCAGCGTGGCTCTTTCCAGGGCTAGGGCGAGGTGGTTGGCGAAAGCACGGAGTAGTTCCTGCTCGTCGCGGGCGCCGCTGGCTCCCCGCACGGCCAAAAGGCCGACGGCGTTGCTGCCGGCGACAAGGGCCACCGCTTGCCAGGAGCCGTCCCTCCCCGGCAACGTCCGTGCATGAAAAGGTTCATCGAGGATCCGCTCCGTCGGGCTTGGCCGACCGGGGCCTGGCCGGCGGGGGAATGGCCGGCGGGGGAATGGCCGACGGGGGAATGGCCGGCGGGGGGCTGGCCGGAGTGAGGCTGGCCGGCGGGGGACTGGCCGGAGTGAGGCTGGCCGGCGGGGGACTGGCCGGAGTGAGACTGGCTCGGCCCCGCCGGCCGAGAGGTGCGCGGCCTCTTCCGGTGGCAAGGGCTCGCCGGCGGATGCGACGGGTTGCAGATGGCCGTCAACCGGGAGCAACAACGCGACACCCTCCAAGTCGAAGGCCGAGCGGACCGAAGAGACAATGCTTTCGAGGAGCAGCGAGGCTGGCAGTTCGCGGACCAGCAGCTCCGAGACATCGAAGAGGCGCCGCACATCGGCCGCCCGCCGCTGCGACTCAGCTCGCGCTGAGCGGGCCGCAGCCACGACTCGCGCCACTATCAGGGCCACCGCCGCGTAGACGCCCAGGGCGACCCAATCAGCGTCCCGCCTGACGTACAAGGTGTAGTAGGGGGGCAAGAAGGCGAAGTCGTAGACCAAGAAGCACGCCCCCGCGGCAAGCAAGCCGACCCCGAAACCGCCGATGCTCACTCCGACGACCACGGGGACCACGAGTACGAGGGCGCTGGGTGCGCCGCTCAGCTGAGGGCGGAGCGGCAGGAGCACTGCCGTGAGCACTGCAGTGAGGGCGAGAGCAGCCAAAACACCCGCGACTGCCGGCCGCTTCACCAATGGGCTACGTGTCGGCGTTTTGCCTCCTGGGCCACGCTTCAGCCGCCGTGGCCGCCCCCGGGAACCGCCCCGCTCCCCGAGCTCGACGACAGGGGGGGTCCCGCCCAACCGGCGGCCCCAGCGACGGGGGCGTCGGCGAAGGGCATGGCCGGGTGTGGGCCGGGGTGGCCGTCCGGCGACACGAGCAGGGCGCGCACCTCCTCCTCCGACTCTGGAGCCGTGAGTACGAGCACCTCGTCGCCCACCTCGAGCACTGTGTCGCCGCGCGGCACGACCACGTGGGCTCGCCGTACGACCGCCACCACCGTCGCTTCGCGGGGCATGCCCACCCGGGCCAGCTCGATCCCCACAACCGGGGAACCCGGTGCAAGTGTGACCTCGACCAGGTGGGCACCCGAGGACTCGAGCTGCATCAGACGTACAAGCGAACCCACCGACACCGCTTCTTCGGCGAGGGCAGCCAGCAGGTGCGGGGTCGAAACCGCGACGTCGACACCCCACGTCTTGTTGAACAGCCAATGGTTCTTGGGGTGGTTGACCCGTGCGATCACTCTCGGTACGGCGAACTCCTGTTTGGCGAGGAGCGACACCACGAGGTTGTCCTCGTCGTCGCCCGTCGCCGCTACCACGACGTCGGTGGCCGAGAGCCCCGCAAGGTCGAGAGCGGAGACCTCGCAGGCGTCGCGGACCATCCATTTGAGCCCGAGCCCGGCTCCCCGCTCGGCAACAGCGGGGTCTATCTCGATCACGAGCACGTCGTGGCCGGCGCTCGTAAGGTCGCGGGCCAGGTAAGTACCGACGTTCCCACCGCCGGCGATGACTACTTTCACATGCCCACCTCCGCAGACGCCAACTTGACCGACTCAAGCTTCACCGGGTCGGCCCCTTGTCCAGGCGCTGCTCCAGATCCCCGAGAGCCGATACTGCCACCGAGATGTAAAGCACGTCCCCATCCTGGCCGAGCACGCCGGGCTTCGGCACGGAGGTCTTGCCGGCGCGGGAAAGAGCGGCAACCCTCGCGACCCCTGGGTACTCCAGTTCGGCCAGTTGGCAACCGACCCAGCTCGGCGGCAGGTTGCGCTCCACCATCACCACCTCCCCGTGCGGGGCGGACCACTCCGTTATGGTCCGTTCCGGTAGGAGCCTCTGGAGGACCTGCTCGACAGTCCAGGTGACGGTGGCCACGGTGGGTATCCCGAGGCGTCGGTAGATGACGGCGCGACGGGGATCGTAGATGCGGGCGACGACGTTGGGCACCTCGTAGGTCTCCCTGGCGATGCGGGCCGTCAGGATGTTGGAGTTGTCGCCGTTGGTGACGGCCGCCAGGGCGTCGGCGCCCGCTATGCCGGCCTCCTCCAACGAGTCACGGTCGAAGCCGAAGCCGACCACGGTCTTGCCCCCCCAGTCCATGGCCAGGCGCCGGAGTGCCTGCTCCGACTTGTCGATCACGGCCACCTCGTTGCCCTCGCGAGAGAGCGTGAGTGCAAGCTCAGAGCCGACCCGTCCACAGCCGACGACAACCACGCGCATAGGACTCATGCAACACGGTCCGGGCTCTTGGCACAACTCCATCACCGAGGCTAGCTTTGGCTCGGCCGGACGGTGCCGGCCATGGGTGAACGATCGTGGACAGCGACCGCACCCGCCTGTGCCGCCCAATCCCGAAGTAATGGCCGACCCCACGACGAGCATCCCCCCAACCCCAGCCGAGGCGTCGCCACCCCCTGCGCCGCTCGCGCCCTATCTGCCCGAGCCGTTCCTTTACCGGGTCAAGAACGTCCTGCTCGGGAAGCCGCTTGTCACCGAAGCGCTCTCTTCAGAGCGCCTCGGCACCTTCATGGCGATGGGCGTCCTCACCCCCGACGCGATCTCATCTTCGGCCTACGGGACCGAGGAGATGCTGGTCGAACTGGTGCGCCCAGTGGGCCTCGCTGCCTTCACCCTGGTGCTCCCCGTCACCTTTGCCCTGCTCGTGGTGCTGTTTTTCGTCACCATGTCCTACCGCGAGGTGGTGATGGTCTACACGAGGGCCGGGGGGAGCTACGTGGTCGCCCGGGACAACTTCGGCTCGACCGTCGCCCAGGTGGCGGCGGTCGCCCTCTTGATCGACTACACCGTGACCGTCGCTGTGCAGGTGGCGGCCGGGACCGACGCCCTAACCTCAGCCTTCCACGGGCTCATCGCCTATTCGACGCCCATCAGTGTGGTCATCGTGATCCTGCTGGCCTACGGCAACCTGCGCGGCATCCGCGAGGCGGGCAAGGTCTTCGCCTTCCCGACCTACTTTTTCATCGCCTGCATCGGGGTCATGATCGTCACGGGCGTAGTGAGGTCACTAGCCGGCGGGCTCCCTGTGTACTCGGTGCACCGAGCCGGGCTCTACCACTTCGGCCATTCCGGGAGCGGCCTGCTGCTCGGGGCGTCGGTTTTCATAATGCTGCGCTCCTTCGCGAACGGCGGGTCCTCGCTCACCGGCGTCGAGGCGATCTCCAATGGGGTGAGCGCGCTGCGCCCGCCCGAGGGACGACGGGCGAGGAAAGTCTACGTCCTCATGAGCACGACCCTCGGGGGGCTCGTGCTCGGCATCTCGTTCCTCGCCCGCTGGACCCACGCGGCCCCCTTCCTCGCGGGAGCCCCAACTGTCATCTCGCAAGAGGCGCACGCCGTGTTCGGGTCTGGCCCGGCTGGGCACGCCCTCTTCTACATAGTGCAGCTGGCCACCCTCCTGATCCTCTACACGGGAGGCAACACGAGCTTCAACGGGTTCCCGTTCCTGGCGAGCTTCGTCGCAGGCGACCGGTTCCTCCCGAGAAGGCTTACCAAGCGCGGCCACCGCCTCACGTTCTCCAACGGCATCATCGTGCTCGCGGTTGTTGCGATCGTGCTGCTTGTCGTCACGAGCTCCAACGTGACGGCGCTCGTCGCCGTCTACGCCATCGGCGTCTTCACCGGCTTCACGATGGCTGGTGCTGGCCTATCCAAACACCACTTGAGGACGAGACAGCCGGGCTGGAAGCACAAGCTGGCGATAAACGGCAGCGCCTCGGCGCTGTCGTTCATTGTGGTGATAATCCTGGCGGTTGCCAAGTTCACCCAGGGCGCTTTCGTGGTCGTGATACTCTTTCCCCTTCTCACCGTGGCTCTCATCCGACTGAACCGCCGCTACCGCGCCGAGGCAGCGATGCTCGAGCAGGGAGCCGTCGAGGCTTCGGAGATGCCGGTCCTTCGCCGCCACGTCGTGTTGGTGCTCGTGGACCGCCTCGATCTCGCCACAGCCCGCGCCATCCAGTACGCCCGCAGCCTCAACCCGAACGAGCTGAGGGCTGTCCATTTCCTCCTCGACAACCGGGACGCACAACATTTACGCGAGACCTGGGAGAGGCTCATGATCCGTCGCCTGCCCCTGGAGATCCGCGAGTGCCGTGACCGCAGGCTCGCCAGGGCCGCCCTGGAGCTAGTGACTGCCACGCTGGCCGACGGGGACACCGAGGTGACCGTTCTCCTCCCGAGACGCCTCTACCCGTGGGGCTGGGGGCACCTTCTCCACGACCGCACCGCCGACCGCCTCTCTGCCGTCCTAGGCCGGTTGCCCCACGCCAACGCCACCATCGTGCCCTACCAGCTGGGGAAGATCAGGCCAGCCAGCAAGGACCAAAGGGGCACTGGCGTTTCTAAGGCTCGCCCCGAGCGCGCCCCGCGCCGGCGCGAGCGGGAACCCGAAGAACCAGCCCCCCCCACCGAAGGGTGCGTGCCGATCGGCGAGGTGAAGTGGCGCCAGCGTGCACGTGTGACCGGGCGCGTGACCTCGGTCGAGGTCCAACCCTGGCAGGGGACGCAGGTGCTCACGTGCACGCTCGCAGACAACACCGGTTCGATGACTCTTGTCTTCACGAGGCGCAGCGTGCCAGGAGTCGAGACAGGCTCCTGGCTCGTTGCAGAAGGCACCGTCGGCGAGCACGAGGGCCAGCTGGCCATCCTAAACCCCCTCCATGAGGTGCTCCGTCGCGCCCCATTTGACCCCATGCAAGCCAGTTAGGCGCCTCGGGCTCAGGCAAAGCTCACGCAGGTGGCGGAGCGATCGCGTCGACCTCGGCCACCTCGTCAGTTGCGAGGGCCCAGGCAGCGGCCTTGGCGTTGGCCCAAACCTGCTCTGGCTTGGTGGCACCGGCGATCACCGAGGCTACGGCCGGCTTGGCGAGCAGCCACGCGATGGCCAGCTCCAAGACACTGTGGCCATGCTTCTCCGCATATCGGGTGAGGGCTTCGACCGTGTCCATCGTCTCATCTGAAAACAGCTCCTCCTGGCGGTCCGCAGGAATGGCGGCAAGGCGGGATCCCTCCGGCGCCGCCTCGCCGCGGCGGTACTTGCCCGAGAGGAGGCCAGACTTCAACGGGAAGTAGGGGATGAAAGCGATGCCTTTGCGCTCGCACTCGGCGAGGACGCCGGCGCTGGGGAAGCCCGCCTCGGGAGAGCGCTCCAGAAGGCTGTAGTCATTTTGCACGCTCACAAACCGTGGTGCGCCCTCGCGGGTGGCCGCTTCGGCCTCTCTCAGTTGCGCCTCTGTGAAGTTAGAGCAACCGATCTCGCGCACCTTGCCCTCCGCCACCGCATCGGCGAGCGCCTCCAGCGTGTCGGCAATCGGCGTCTCGGGGTCGGGCCTGTGAAGCTGGTAGAGGTCGATGTAATCGGTGCCGAGCCGGCGCAGGCTGTCTTCGAGCGCGCGCCTCACGTACGCCGGTGCGGCCCCGCGACGGTCTTCGTCGAGCTTGCTCCCGAACTTGGTAGCGATCACGGCATCCTCCCGCCGCCTCCCAAGCGCGCGACCCAGGTACTCCTCGCTCTTGGTGCCGCCATAGACGTCGGCCGTGTCAAAGAAATTGATGCCGGCGTCGAGGGCGGCGGCCACGACTGAGGCGGTTTGCCGTTCGTCTATGCGACCCCCGAAGTTGTTGCAGCCGAGGCCAACGGCCGAGACCTGGAGCGAACCTATCGCGCGAAGATGCATTTTCGTGCCCATGGTGTGCAAACTACCCGCCGCTCCCTCTCAAGTCCTTGGCCCGCCTTGACGGGGGCCGCGCGTTGGACCTCATATCCTGGCATCCGTGACCTTTTCCATCGTGGGGCGCGCCGAAGGTGGGGACGAGGTAGGTGTCGCAGTTGCGTCAAAATTCCTGGCGGCAGGCGCCCTCGTCCCGGCCGTGGAGGTAGGTACGGGCGCACTTGCCACCCAGGCCTACAGCAACCTCTCCTATCGCCACGATGGCCTTGAGCTGCTTCGGGGTGGCCGGAGCGCCGACGAGGTGATCGCTCTTCTGACATCGGCCGACGAGGGCAGGGAGCTGCGCCAGCTGGGTGTGGTGGGCCGCACGGGAGAAGGAGCGACCTTTACAGGGACGGAGTGCATGTCATGGGCCGGTGGGCGTGCCGGCGAGGGGTACGCCGTGCAGGGCAACATCCTGGCCAGCGAGACGGTGGTTGCGGAAATGGAGCGTGCGTGGCTGGCGCGCAGTGCTCGGCCCCTCGCCTGGCGGCTCCTCGAGGCCCTCGAAGCGGGTGACGCCGCAGGCGGCGACCGCCGGGGCCGGCAATCAGCAGGGCTAGTAGTAGCAATCCGGGGCGCAGGCTACGGGGGTAGCAACATCGCAGTCGACCTGCGGGTGGATGACCACCCAGCGCCCGTGGGCGAGCTGCGGAGGCTTTTGGGACTGCACGACTTCTACTTCGCCAAACCCGACCCAGCCTCTCTACTAACCCTGGAAGGTGAGCTGCTAGATGAGGTGAGCGGGAGGTTGGCATCACTCGGTTTCCGGCCAGAAGGCGCTGGCACCAAGGGAGTCGAAGAGGCCCTCGCGTCCTGGGCGAGCATGGAAAACCTGGAGATGCGCTATACGGGCGGCCCTTCCGTGGACCCGCTCGTGGTTGACTTCCTGAAACAAAGGTCCGCCGGCCCAGAGCGCCGCTAGGAGCGTGGCGCTGCGTCGTCTCCTTCTAGAGTTCGTCCTCGCCGGGCTCGTCGCTTTCGGGCGATGCCGAAGACCCACCGCCACGGGCGTCGTTTTGCGGCCGCAGCCAGTCCTCCACGCGCCGAAGCACCCTGTCAACGCCTGTCGCCGCCGTCTCCAGGACCTTGACAAAGCGCTCACGATAGTGGGCAATGGCGCTCTCCATTTCGGCGCTGGCGGGCGGCTCTTGCCCGCGCCGTATGTAGGCCCCGCCTCGGATGCGGTCATAATCGCCGCTGCTCACCCAACCCATGAGCTCTCGGGTGCGCTTAACGGCGAAGGGGTGAGACAGGCTCGCCTCCACCCACGCCCGTGACCAACGGGCGATAATGTCCTCCTCGTCGGCATAACGGGCCGCCTGGGCGAGGAACGCCTCGAGGCTCATACCCTCGATGGCACCGCCAGCCGTGCGCATCAGCATCCCGCAAGTGGCCAGGGGGTCACCGACGGCAAGCGCCGACGCACGGTCGGAGGACAGCTCCGCGGCGCGCGCCCATTCGAGAAGGACCATGTAGACGGCACGAAGTGGGATCCCGACGATGGTCGTCGCGGCGCCACCTGGGACTCGCAGCACCATGGCGAGGAACTGGAGAGCGGTTTGGTAGTAGTAGTGCTCCGAGAGCACATGCCCGAGCTCGTGCGCTAGGACCGCCTCGACCTCGGGAGAGCTGTAGTCGCGGACAAGGCTCGAATACACGATCACCATGGGCCGCTTGGCTCCAATGGTGAGCGCATTAGCCAGAGGCGTCTGGGTAACGAACAGCTCGGGGACCGGCGCAATGTCGAGCACCGACGCGAGCCGCGTGTAGCGCGCCCAAAGTTCGGGAACTTGCTGGTCGGAAACCTGGACCGCGTTACCGATCAGGACCTGTCGGAGCCGGCGCTCGTGGCCGATGTCGCTCAGGCGTTTTAGCACCTTGTCCATGAGAGGCACAGAGTGGAGCGCCGCCGTGGCTGCCCGGTCTGCGGGGTGCTCGTAGGACTTGGAGCTGATCTGCTCGTAGCGGAACGTCTCCTGGAGGGACATGAGCAAAGCCTACGCCTGGCACCGCTCGGGTGGGCCGGCGGGGTGGGCCGGCGGGGTGGGCCGGCGGGGTGGGCCGGCGGGGTGGGCCGGCGGGGTGGGCCGGCGGGGTGGGCCGGCAAAATGTAGCAACAGTGGCTCCGCAAAGGCCACTATCGTTACATTTTGA
>JAJYMM010000222.1 GCA_021787035.1 Actinomycetes bacterium | reverse complement strand
GTGCGCTGTGTCGATGCGGTAGTCCTTGTTGCGGTGGTAGACGGTGAAGGTAGCCGCCGTGCGGCCCGAAGTCCCCACCATGGCATAGCTGGCTTGGAACGTAGAACGTTCCTGGGCGCGCAGCAGGTTCAGCACCTGGGCGAGCGAAGACGGCGCTCCCGCCGCCTGGTGCGTGGTGGCTGGCGTGGCCGCCTGGTGCGTGGCTGCCGCGGCAGCCTGGTTGCCAGCGGCCACCAGGGAGGATGCGCACAGCCCTGCGCTCAAAAAGCCGAGCAAGCTGCTATGCCTTCGTGCACACCTCGGCTGCTTTATTTGCCGGGTTCTTTTCATCTCTCTACGCTCCTTCGTCGCCGTCACGGGCTTTGTCTCCATCCGGGCCCTGGCGGGGCCAGAATTCTTTGCCATGAGCTTAGAAAGCCTCGATGGTGCCCAGCATCGGGGGAACGCCCCATTTTTTAGGCACTTTGCCCCCTGAGTTACCGCCTCGACTTGGGAAGCTCCGGCTGCCGCTGCAGATCCACGAAGGGCGGTGGAGGCTGCAAACGTGCTTGGAGAAGCGTCGAACCTGTTGTTGTTAAGGATCGCGGAAAATGCACATCCACGATCACCGAAGATGTACAAGCAGCCTGAGCCCTCGGCTCATTCCCGCGCCGGCTCCCCCGACCCTTCTTGGCCTTAGCGGCGCTGGCCCTGCGCCGTTTGGCACAAGCTCTGGGCCGACCTTGTAGCGCTCGGCTTAGATGGCCCTGCCCTCGGCCTCGGTGGCCACGCTGGCATCGGTGCCACGGAGCTCGTAGCGGGCGCCGTTGCGCCAGCACGCGGCGATGCGGGAGATGAGCACGGGCGCTATCGAACAGAGGGTACGGCGGGTGGCGCCGAGGTAGAGGAGCCCGGAGGCGTCGCCGAGCGTCGGCTCCACCTAATCAGTGATGACGCGGCGACGACAAGTGACGACGTGCCACGGCACCCTGTGGGCTCCGGCTAAAGGTCCAAGGGCTCCATGATCAGGTCATGGGCTGACCCGGGGACCAGGTGTGAGCACATCTCCTCGAACGCCGAACGGAAACCCTCTTGTCGGTGCGCGGAGCGGAACCGGGACCAATGCTCATCGAGGCTGGTGAAGTCGGCTTCGGCCCATACTTCGTTCAAGTCACCGAAAACGGTGACCCACACCTGAAAGCGGGGTAGCCCAAGCGCCGTTGCCTGGGTATTGAACGACGATGCCGCGGCTAGGAAGTCTTCGAACTCGCCCAACTTTACGAGTGCCCTGAACTGGTGGCGCAACATGCGGCCCCGATCCTATGCTCTCCATGTCGTCCAGCCCGCTCGCTGCCAGTCGCGGCCGCAGCCAGCCATGTCACGTACTATCTCTGCAGGTGGCCGGTCACGGCTTGGAACTCGATTTGCTCGGCGCTTTCCGGGTGCGACACGGCGGCGCGGAGCTGGCCCAGAGGCTCTCGTCGAGGAGCCAAGCCTTGGTCGCGTTCATCGTCTTGAGAGCTGAAGGCGCAGACCGTAGCCAGCTGGCGGGCACACTGTGGCCAGGCTCCGCGGAGGGCCAGGCGCTCACCAACTTGCGCAAGGCTCTTTACGAGCTGCGCCACGAGGTCCCCCCGCTTTACGACTGCGTGGCCACGGCGGGCCATGGGCTGGCGTGGCGACCCGGGAGCGGCGTCAGGGTGGACGTGGTCGAGTTCCGGTCCTTCGCCGCGCTGCCCACGCTGGGCTCGCTACAAAAGGCCAGGGTGCTCTACCGCGGTCCCTTGATGCCCGCCTTGTCGGACATATGGCTGGTCGAACAACGAGAGGCCCTCCATCTCGAGCATCAACGTGTGCTTAGGGCGCTGGTGGCCCTGTACTCCAGCCGGGGCGAACTTCGCCAAGCCCTCGAATCGGCCGAGGCACTGGCTCGCGCTGACCCGCTCGCCGACGAGCCCCACTTGCGCCTGTTCGAACTGGCCGCAGGCCTGGGCGAGCGCGGGTTGCTGGAGAGCGCCTGGCAGCGGCACCGGCGCTCGCTGGAGGAGCTCGACCTCGAGCCGAGCCCAGCGGTTGCCCTGTCGTACCAGAAGGCTCGCGCAGCTCCCGGGAACCTCCCAGGGCCACCAGCCCAGCCAGCAGGGCCGGCGCGCCCGGGAGGTCCTCGGATTGCCGAAGGGCCCCGCCTGTTCGGGCGAAACGAGCAGCTTGAGCAGTTCCGCCGCTGGGTGGCGACCGGCACCACCAGGGCGCTGGTCGTGACCGGTGTGCCCGGCGTCGGCAAGAGCGCCCTGGTGGCAGCGTTTGGCAGGGAGCTGGCTCGCGAGGGCCGCCCTTTCATGATCGTGGACGGGGAGCAAACGGTGCCGGCACCGGCAGCTTTTTGGCGCGTGCTCGGAGTTTTTGACCATGCAGGCGCCCTGGAATGGGCCAACAGGCGCCGGGCGGTCTTGTTGTTCGACAACTTCGAGGACATGGGGCTGCTTGGACGGTACCTCGCGGACCAGTTCTTACCGGCGCTCGGAGCGGGGGCCCGGCTGGTGGTCTCGGCGCGATCGGCCCATAGCCAACCCTGGCCGTGGGGGTCGCCCGGACGGGCCTTGGTCCATCAAATAGAGCTGCCTGGCTTGGACAAGGCCGACGCCTTGGAGTACCTGGCCTACCGGGGTGTAAGCGAAAAAGTCGTCGCCGCCAGCGTGGTCGGGCGCATCGGCGTCACGCCCCTCGCACTGTCGCTGGCGGCTGACCTCGTGCTGGGGATGCGGCCTGGCCCAGTCTGGTCCAGCCCACAATGGCGCGAGGTCATTGCTGGCCTCCTCGCGGTGTGGCTCCGTCATGTCCGTGACGACGACCTGAGGGAGCTGGTGGCCGCTTCGAGCGTTGTCAGGGATTTCGACCAGGAGATGCTGAGCGCCCTGGCTGGGCGCCCTGTGGGCCGTGAGGAGTTCGTCGGCCTGGCTCGGCTGCCCGGCGTACGCGTGACTGAAAGCGGGCTAAGCCTTCACGACGACTTTCGTCGGTTCCTCGCCGAGGACCTCAACTGGCGCACCCCCGAACGCGGCCGCCGGCTCCGCCTCAGCGCTCTCGACGAGTACCAGCGGCGCTTGGGCAGCGCTACCCCGCGCACCCGCCAGCGCATAGCGGCCGAGCAGCTTTTCTTGAGTGAAGATGCGATCCTCCAAGACTTGCTGTTCTGCCCAGAAGAGGAGGGGCAGGTCTACACCGAGCGAGGTCGCCCTGAGCAGGTGGACGAGCTCGAACGGGTCTTGCACTCCTGGGGCGACCAGCGCATGGACCTCCCACGGCCTCATCATATGGTCGCAGCCACTAGGGCCATTTTTGCTTACCGTGGGACACTTTTGCGCGTGGTCCGGCGTCAAGGTGAGGGGACCATCGTTGGCCTGGCGGCAGTCGTCCCGATCTGCAAGGAGTCAGTGGAGCTCCTCCTTGGCCACCCCGGGATCGAGCCGTACGTACGGAGCCGCTGGGCGGGAAGTGCCGATTTGCCCATGACCCATGAACAGAGCGCCTTTTTTCACTTTACCCACGCCGCTTATCGCGAAGACCTGGGCGACACATCCCGTGCAGCCAGGGCGCGGCTGTTGCGCGAGATGATCGGGTTATTGGCCCGAGGTGGTACCTATTCCCTGTCGACCCCTGACCTTGAGTACCAGGCCCTAGCGGAGACCCTCGGCTTCCGACGCGTCACCGAGGTCCGTCACGCGCTCTACGGCAGGCACCATGTGTGCGAGCACTACGAGCTCAACCTCACCGAACAGGGCTTCGCCGGGTGGGTCAACGCGCTGCTGCGCCCTGGTTTGCGCCCCGAGCAAGGGACGGCCCCTCGCCGGGGGGCAGCTCACAGTGGGGTAGGGGCGCTCCGCCTTGACATTTGCGACCAGGGCACGTCCCTCGAGGGCGGGAACGATCTTGGAACGCTTGGCTCCTCATTATCACCCAAGTGGAGCCAGGTCACCCAAGTGGGGCCAAGTCACCCAAGTGGGGCCAGGTCGCCGACATGGAGCCGCCGCTTGAGGTCGATGAACACCCTGAGGGTGCGCGGTACAACAGGGCGACGGCCCAGGAGACACGACGCTGGCTGCTGGCCGCTCTCTACCCGTTCACAGGCGGCGCGAGCTTCGACGCGGTGGCCCGGACCTTTGCCCCGCTCGGATGGAGGCGGGTCGACCTGGCTGAGGCGCTTGCTAGCCTGGCTGCAAGCTCCCTCGTGATCACGCAGGACGTCGATGGCACAGCTCGTTACGGGATCCCAGAGGCCGCGCGCGCCAGCCTCGGTCAAGAACGGTGGTTGGAGGGCCGCCTGCAGGAGGCCGCGCGCCAGCACGTGGCTTGGTGCAGGGACCTTGTCGGCGGGGCCGAGGAGGCGCTGTCCTGCGGGCCGGGCCAAAAGAGATGGCTCGAGCGCCTAGGCCTTGAACAGGCCAACCTGAGCGCGGGGCTCAGCTTTGCCCTGCGCAGCGGTGACCTCGCCACAGCCGCTCTGCTCGCTTCTGAGCTGTGCGCTTTCTGGGAACTGCGGGGACCGCTCCAGGAGGCCCGTTTGCTCATCACCGAGGTCCTAAGCAGTCGCCCCCTCGTAGTTGAAGCGCGTGCCCGCCTGCTGGACGGGTTGGGGCGGGTCGCTCTGCGCCAGGGTGACTGCGCGACAGCCCGCTCTGCGTTCCGGCAAGCAATAAGGGCAGCAAACGCCGGGCACCACCCGCTCGCGTCAGCACGGGCACGTAGCCATCTCGGCTTGGCAGAGCTGTGCTCGGGGCGTCAGGATCTGGCGTGTCGGGTGGTCGAGGAAGCCCTGGCTGAGCTCGAACAGCTGGACTCGCCCGCCGATATTGCTCGCGCCTGGTCGACAAGGGCGCTCATTGCCCTTGGGCAAGGCCGCCTCAGCGCTGGCTTTGCCGACCTCGAGCGTTCTATTGCCTTGCAGGTGGCCACAGGGGACCTGGCAGGGTCGGCAACCAGCCTGCTGTACCGCTCGCTCGCCCATCTCCGGGGCAAAGACGCTGAGAGCGTAGTAAAAGACGCCCACCAGGCCGCTCAGGTGTTTTCCGAGCTCGGGGACCAGGGTGGCATTGCCGGTTGCCTGTCGGTAGCGGCTATCGCAACGAGCGCCGGTCGCCCGGCCCTGTCGCTGCAGCTTGCCGGGCTGTCACAACAGCTCCAACGGGCGAGTGGGACAGTGCCGGTCCCAGCAATGCCCCAGATGGCTGGTACTGCGCCCCATAGTTCAAAACGCGCTGTCGGGAGCCAAGGCGGCCAACTTCTGGGCCGAGGGGCAACGCTAAGCCCACTGGAGGCGCTCGCTCAGGCCTGCCAGCAAGGGCACCTCGACGATGAGGAGCCGTTGGCCGTGCAGGCGCTGGGGGCCTTTCAGGTGCTTCGAGGCGGCAAGCCGGTGCACCTGCCTCCACAGGTCGCCCGCCTAGTAAAGCTCGTGGTCGCGGGCGGCGGACAGGTGCACGTGGAGCAGGCCGTCGAGTCGTTATGGGCAGAGGTGGCCCCAAAGAGAGGCAAGCGCCGGCTGCGGAACGTCTTGAGCAAGCTCTCCAGCACTGCCGGGCCGCTCGTGCTACGCGAGGCTGAGGCCTTGCGCTTTGGCCCTCGAGTGACCGTCGATGCCCACCGCTTCGAGTGCGCAGCGCGCCAAGCCCTTAGCGCCCTCCATGGTGGCGGGGGGACCCATGCCATCGCCGAGGCTCTGGCTGCGCACGGCCTGTACGCTGGCGAGCTGTTGCCCGAGGACAGGTACGAGGACTTCGCCATCGTCGCGCGTGAGCGGCTGAGCTGGCTGCACCTGCGCTTACTGGACGCGACTGGCGCGGCAGCGACCGAGGCGGACGACGGCGCCACAGCCGAGCGCTGCCTGCGGGCCGCGCTCGACATAGACCCCACCGACGAGGGACGCCACCTGGCCTTGGCCCGCTACCTCGTAAGTTCAGGACGTCTAAGTGCTGCGAACCAAGTTTTGGCGAATGCACGCGACTTACTGGCCAGGCTCGAACTTCCTATTACCCCTGCGGTTCTCCAGCTCGAGCAAATACTACGAGCACCCGCCATGAGCGCCTGAACATCGCAACCGCCCGGTCCGAGCCAAGGACCGGTGCCCCTCTGTGCGGCGTGCCACCAAATGACTCGATGCCCCGTGGGCCCTGCTCATGAGCAGGGGCGGCCAGAGTGGCCAGGGCGAACAAGGAGGCGACCCCGGCCAAGACTGCGTAGTGCACCCTTGGCGCGCCCGCCAGTAGCGCTCTGCAAAGGACCCGCGACATCCCAGTGACGAGCACGGCCCCGCCGATCAGCGTGCAAACGGGCCTTGGTCATGCCCGCCGGGTCAGCGCCAGGTTGGCCTCAGCTGAAACCCGAATCCGTATGGCCGCCTCGCCCGTAGCACTTTATGGTCCCCGGGGGTCCCCGTGGCCAGGCCCGCGGGCCCGCCGTAAAAGGGGCCGTAAACCTTGGGCCTACGACAACGGGAGGCGACATGACGGAGAAGACAGAAAAGCTACCAGCCACCCACAACGATCTCGGGCAACGCCCGAGGGACTGGCGCCGACGCCTGCGTGGCCGCGCCCTGGTCATCCCGGCGATAGCCGCAGCGGCTTCCGCCGGCCTAGTGGCGATGCCCATCCCGAGCTATGCCGCTACGACCAGCCATGTCCTCTTGAAAGCCCGCACCGTTCCTGGGTACGGGCAAGTCCTTGTCAACAGCCAGGGCTTTACGCTTTATAGCCTGTCCTCCGAAGGTGCGGGCAAGATCACGTGCACAGCCGCGTGCTTGAAGTTCTGGCCTCCACTGCTCGTCGGCGCGACCGCCAGCGCGAATGCGGTCTCCCTCGGGCCGGGCATCGCGGGGACGATAGGGTTCGTGAAGTTGAGCTCCACCACCAAGCAAGTCACCTTCGACGGCTACCCGCTGTACACCTTCGTAAAGGACACAAAACCCGGCCAGGTGAGCGGTGAAGGGATCGTGAAGTTCGGGGGCACCTGGGGCATGCTCCACGTGTCCAACTTGATCATGCCGACAAAGACCGCCGCCTCGAAGTCGAGCTACGGCACCACGTCGAGCTACGGCACCAAGTCGGGCAGTTCCGGTGCCAAGTCGGGCAGTTCCGGCGGCTGGTGACAACACCGGGCCCGGAGGAAGGGGCCTGGTTTCTTGCCTCTTTGGCACCCACACCAGGCCCCTTTTGCCGTCACAAACCGCAAGCGATGGCCCGAAAGTAGGTCCTCGGAAATAGACGTGTAGTGGTCCGTGGGCCACTCCTTGCATTATTTTTGTCCGGGAGCAGTAGCCGACCGCCTGGCGACATGTCGCACGCGGCGGGCCTCGGCTTGGCGGAAGCAGTTCTGGCTCGCGTGGTAGCACGTGAGGACGGCGGCGTGGACGGGTGAGTCAATGCAGATCGTGCCGGCGCCTTGGGGCCCACCCATGCGGGTGCGGCTCTTGTCCGGGGAGCCTCAGATCTCCGGTAGTAGGACGGAGCGGAGTGTTGAACTCCCTCACGGCGCGGCGACCTGGTAGATGATGGGCCGGCGGTCACCGAGGAGATGGACGGTCGGCCCAGTGTTCGCCTCGGCGATGAGCTCGCCGAGGCCACGTGCGACGCGAGGTGAGCCCGGGCGCTCGAGGCTGACGAGCGCCCCGGCGTCGTTTACCCGCAGGTGCTTGGTGCCTTCAAGCGAGGAGGTGCCGAGCGCGAAGCCCACTTGGGCCTTGCCCTTGCCCCGGCGCTTGGCGAGGCACGGTGGCGGGCGCCGACGCGGGTCTTGGTCTTGCCGGCACCCGACGGCGGCCCCGCCCAGCACCCCCGCCCAGCACCCCCGCCCAGCACCACCGCCCAGCACCACCGCCAGGTAGCGGTTGCCCCGCCCCCTCGAGTTGCGGCCCTTGGTCTTGCCGGCCGACTGTTCCACCTGGGGGCAGAACTTGGCCCACGACACGAGGTGGGCTGGGGTGGCGAAGACGCTCATGTCCACCCCGACCTCGGCGGTCAGGTCCGGGGCGGCGGTGCGGCCG
>JAJYMM010000243.1 GCA_021787035.1 Actinomycetes bacterium | reverse complement strand
GCATGCGGCGATCGTAGACGTCGAGTCAGACGCCGTAGCGGGGGAGGCCGAGGCCCTCGCCGGCGGCTGGCTGGCCCATAGGGCGAGACCAGCTCCCGCCAAAGTGCCTGCCAGTGCCAGCGCGGTGCCCCTCTGGTAGCTTCTCATGCTTAGTTCGTGGTCCTCGTCAGCGCTTTTCAACCGGGCGAGCCTCGTGGGCAGCTGCGAAGCCGCCGGTGCCGGCTGTCGCGAAAGGGCCTTTCGTCCCTGTGCCTAATCCTGACCAATTTGGTAAACTATTGGTCCATGGAGGACACGGGCAGGATGCGGAGGGCTCTCGGCCACAAGCGAGTCGTGAGCGGCCGGGCAAGCGCAGTGTTCAGTTTCCCCGACCCGGTCAACGAGGTGGCTGCGCGTGTGGTGGCCGGCGGGGTGGTAGCCATGTCGGTGGCTGCGATCGTGGGCGGCGTGCAGTGGCTGCTCATCCCCATTGCCTACGGCTTTTGGGCCAGGGCTTTGACAGGCCCAACGCTGAGCCCGCTCGGCCAGTTGGCGACTCGCGTGGTCGCACCCAGGCTGGGACGCGCTCGCCTCGTCGCTGGCCCGCCCAAGCGCTTCGCCCAGGCCATAGGTGTCGCGTTTTCGACCGTCGCCACCATCCTGTGGTTCGGTGCAGGCCAGCACCTCGCTGCTTGGGTCGTGCTCGGAGCACTGGTCGGAGCGGCGTCGCTCGAGTCGTTCTTCGGCTACTGCCTCGGGTGCCGTATTTTCGGCCTTCTCATGAGGTGGGGAGTGGTGCCCGAATCAGCCTGCCGCTCGTGCGCAGACCTCGCTCGTCGCTATCCCCAGTTACTGGAGACCCCGAGCGCGTAGGCACCACTTCCATCCTCTAGCGTTTGGCCTTTTGAGTTTTTGGCCAAGCCGACCAGAAGTTGCAATCCAGGCGCCACCCGGTTGCCTCTGCCTGAGTAGTGAGAAGCTACGAGACAGTTTCCTGTTCTTCGGGGTCCCGAACGTGTTGGTCACGCTGTCCAACGCCGAAGGGATGGGGAAGCTGCAGTAAGCTCTGGGGTCGAGTGGCATGGGGCAGACGGACGGCGTGTACGGCTCGACCACATTGTCGCTAGCCGAGTAGACGACGAGGTCGTAAGGAGGAGTGCTGCAGGCCGAAGCGAGGTTGATAGTTGCGGCGTTACCGGTCAAGGTAGCCAAAATTGTCGCCGCCCCCGGTTGACTGCAGTAGAGAGCGGTTAGGCGATCTCCGAAAGCGGCAGCCAGAGAGCCGCCAGTAGGGTGGCCGGCGGGGCTCGGACCCGCGACCTCCAGGTCCACAGCCTGGTTCTCTGCCAACTGGCTACGGGGGCGGGGCGCAGGCGCGGTAGGGGCCTGGTCTACAGTGAAAGTGGCCGCTGCAGGTCTCGGTCCCGCGACCTCCGGCGTGTCGTGCCGGCGCTCCCCCAACTGAACTAAGCGGCCATAAACGAGTAGGGGCGGTGAGGAGCGTCGCCAATCAGGCTTTACGGGACAGCCTGCCTCAACCAGTCGGGTTTGGATTTTTACCGAGAGATCTAAGACGTGGAACCCTTGCCCGAGGGCCGGCCCCGTGGTCAGTAAGATCGATCTCGGTCTCTTGGCCGTCCAATTCCACCACGAGATGACATGAGCCGCCAAGTGCCGCTACATACGAGCTGATGCTGCGCAAGGTTACCGCTTTAAGCGGACTGTTCTCCATACGCGCGACCAGTGATTGCGAGCAGCCCCAGCGGGCGGCTAGTTCCTGTTGAGTCAGCCGGGCAGCTCGCCGTAGCGCTCTCAATGGCACAGGGTTGGCAGCTGTCTTGCTCATGAGGACAGTGGTGCCCGTCGCCAATAACCACGCACGGGGTGGTCTCCCCTCGTATGTGGTTGTACCCATACGGCACCAGTACCTTCAGCTTGCTGGTGCTCTGTGTCAGGTTGCAAAGATCGCTGACCCGTACAGGCGCTTGGCCATGATTTTTGGGCTTGCTCAGCTATGCCTTCGACCATGTAGCGGGTTGCTGGCTTCAACATCGCCCGTGGGTAGGATGCTTCGAGCTCGTTTAGTGCCTCTTCAGTATTTTGCCAGTTGCAAAGTGGCCAGAGCACCTTTAGGTCGTCCTCATCCGACTCCCTGGCTGACCAGGCTTTCATCATGAAGAGGTACCGCGGAGAGGCAACTCGGACAGTGAGACCAGCATCGTCGTAATAGATCCGTGCTTTTTCATCGATCTGGCCGCGCGGGAAGGGGAAAACTTTGACGGCATCGTTGAGCCAGTCTTCGCGGACCGGGAAATCAACCTCGGAGACCACCTCCGCCGCCAGTTCATACGCAAGTGCCTTTGGTTCAAAAATACCCTCTATATCGCTCGTAGTGCGGGCCGTGTTGTATGCCAAGACCATCGCCCCACCTCCCACCAGGAATAAGTCTATGCGTACCCCTCGCTGGGCAGCGTGACGCGACAGTCCCGCAAATAGGCGAAGGACCTTCCCACGGTCAACGGTCGGCTCCTCGGAGTCAGGCATTCAGCAAGCTGGCCCTCTGTACGAAGACACCTCGGTTTGACAAGGCTGCTGGAGCTTGCGCTATAGCGGTTGGCCGCATATTGTCGATACTGGTGAGGAACCACCACGTAGACAGGAACCGCTGCCCGTTGAATACCCAGTCCGGCGGCTCCATGCCCTGGTGAAGAGCGAAGTCCTCTACCACACCTGCAATCAAGGCGTCCCATCTTTGGTCTCCGGTCGACGGCGGCTCATCACGGAACATGTCCGCGGGATCGCCACAGTGATCGAGTTCCATGATGAACTGACGCACTAGCCGCAAGGTGCCACCGGTAGGTTCCTGGGCAGCAAGACTGCGCTTGATGGCCTCCGCAAGGCCAGCCACTGTCCACACGTCGTCATTATAACATAGATGTGGTAAGTGACACCCCGCATTACTGGGTGTAAACCAGTGGCTCTGCCGCTGAGCTATTCGCTGTTGTTTGCTGTGTTTTTGTGCGGACGGAGGGAGTCGGATCCTCACGCGCTAGGTGCCGGGTTTTGAAGCCGGCGTGTCTGCCAGACACAATGCAACTGGCCGTGCCCATGGAACCGGGGATGACACCCAGGTCGTCACGGGACGCCTTGATGGCGCGTTTCCGGGCGCCCCACAGCTTCTGGCCGCCGTGCTCCTCCTGGTCGGTGAAGTTGTGATGGCAGTTGATGCGCCGGGTCTCCCGGCCGAAGCCGAGGAAGGGCCTCTGCCAGCTTGTTGCCGATGCCCCGGCTGCCCGAGTGGAGCACTACCCAGCACCGGTCGCGCTCGTCCACGCACAGCTCGAAGAAATGGTTGCCCGAGCCGAGCGTGCCGAACTGGACGGCCGCCTTCTTCGCCTGGTCGCCGCTCAGCTCTGTGGCCGGGCGGTGCAAGGCGAGCCAGCGCCCTGGGTTGCGGCCTAGCTGTCGTGCTCTTTCCCGACCCCGGCTGGGACGGCGGCCTCGATGCGGCCGAGCAGCGGCTCCAGGTCGTCGGGCAGTTGCGCTACTGTGACGTGCAGCTCGGCGGCGGCCATGCCGCAGCCGATGCCCAGTTTCTCATGCCGGCGTGCTAGGGCGGCCATGTCGCGCTGTGGCTCTTGGGAAAAGGTGACCTCAAGGTGCGGGGAGACATGACCGACGAAGGGGGGAGGGGTAGAGTCCTGCTCAGTGCGCCCCATGGGAGATTGGCATGGATGCCGACGACTTTGAGACCTCGGATGTTCTCAATCCTGAGTTGCTTATGCAGAGGGTGGCCGACCGGGCGTTGGCCGTCGTCCCGAGCGCCGAGGGCGCCTTAGTGGGGCTCCGGGACCGCGACCGGGTCCGCTTTGTATGCGGTGCGGGGACATTGGCACGCCAAGTCGGCACGAGCGTGGGCCTCACCTCCAGCCTTGCTGGCTTGGCAGTGCGTACCGGCAAGCTTCAGTTCTCGGCCGACCTGTCCACGGACCCGCACTCGGACGCCGCCTTCTCGGCGTCCATAGGGGTGAGCTCGTCGGTCTTCGTTCCCGTGCAACGTGGCCCCGAGACGCTCGGCGTCGTGACCGTCTGCTCGGGTCGCAAGGGCGCCTTTTCGCCTGTTGACGTCGCCCTTCTCGCCCAGCTGGCCGAGTTTTTGGGGATCGCCGTCGGGTTTGCAGGTGACCTGGCCCGTGCCAGGGACAAGTTGGCCGCGCTGAGAGCGGGCTCGCCGGCCGGCACCACGCAGGAAGGCGGAAAGGGCCCTGGTGGGAGCGGTCGGTTCTTGCTCAGCCTCCTCCACCCCGAGTCGGTCCCTTGGGTGGAAGCCAAGGCGCGGGTCCAGGAGGTATTGGACGACCCGCACCGGCTCTCGATGGTCTTCCAGCCCATAATCGACGTGGAAGGGGGTTCTGCTATCTCGGTCGAGGCGCTCGCCCGCTTCGCGGCCGAGCCGGTGCGCTCTCCTGACCTGTGGTTCAACGAGGCCCACGCTGCTGGCTTGGGTGTGGAGCTCGAAACGGTCGCCGTGTCCAAGGCCCTGGCGTTGCTGCCATCGCTGCCAGCGGAGGTTGCCATGACAGTAAACGTCGGCCCCGCGATGCTGTCTAGTGATGGCTTGTTGAGGCTGCTCGGCGGGGTTGAGCCTCACCGGGTCGTGCTGGAGCTCACTGAGCACAGCGGGGTCGACGACTACCCACGGCTCCGTTCGGCGGTGCAGGCCCTCCGCAAGAGGGGCGTTCGCCTCGCAGTCGACGACACGGGAGCGGGCATTTCCAGCCTGGCCCACATCTTGAAGCTCGCCCCCGACTTTATAAAGCTCGATCGCGAGCTCGTGAAGGGCGTTGACGTCGACCCGGTGCGCCGGGCCCTCGCCTCCGCGCTTCTTAGTTTTGGGGCAGAGACCGGCGCCAGCGTCATCGCTGAAGGGGTTGAGACCGCCGCAGAACTGAAGGTGCTACGCCAAGCGGGCGTGCGTTACGTGCAGGGCTACTATTTTGGCCGGCCTTCTGGCCTGAGCTCTCTCAGCTGGGACCGACCGGCGGTGGCAGCGTCGTGCAAGCGGCCCTCGGCATAGCAGGGCGCGTAGGTATCGCTTTATAGCTGTTTGCGCACGCCGGCCTCGTTGGCCACGGCAGCTACTTGGGCTGCCAGGTCGCCCTTCATCGCTGTCGTCCCTGCTTTGCGCCGGAAGGTTGGGAGGACGGTCTTTCTCACCTGGTCTTCGATCTCAAAGGCTAGCGAGGCATAGAGGGCCAGTACGCCGAGAGCTATGCCCATCCAACCGGCAGCGACTTCCCAGGCGGTTACGTCACTGAACTCGAACCCGGCGGTGACGAGCCAGCGCAGCGCGGTGGCGATGTTGACGGAGGCGGCCAGGAGCTTGCTCCGCGCGGCACCGGTAGCCGGCATCAAGACAGCAGCAGCGCTGACGACCAGCACCAACCCTAGGGCGGGGCTCGTCGACCCCGGCGGGGAGACCAGGGTGGTGAGCGCGGTCGACGCCCAGGTCCCTGCCAAAACCCCCATTCCCGAGGAAGCAACCAGATCCCGAGTCAGGAAGCCGAAGACGCAGGCTATGAACTGGACAGGGACGGTGAAGACGAGCACGGCCAGCGCAAGGATCTTTCCCTCGCTCGCTGGCACCCACCCGAGCTCGAGCCCGCTGAAAAGCGTGGTGGCAAACGCCAGTCCCAGGAACCCGAGTGACAGGGGGTTGGCCATCGGGCGGAGCACGACCCGCGTAGCTCTGACGGGGTCACCGGGACGGTAGGACGCCCCCCCGCTGGCCTGATCATGGCTTGGTGCGGGCTCGTCAATCACCGCGACCGGTTGTCGTCGAGCATCTTGTGCCCGCTCGTGGCCCTGTCCGACAGGTTGGCCTGGACTGCCTTGGCAAACAGGGCGGCCGTGTGGGGGAGGCTTTTTAGGAACGACGGGTCGAGGACGCCTCCGGCCTGGTGGTCGAAGATGCCATGAGCGCCAAAGTCGCGGTCGCCGTCAACTGGGTGGTGGAGGTTTACTGGTCGGTCCTTGGTCACGTTTTGCTTGGTCAGCTGCGACTGCCAGGCAGCCGTAGCCGCGTAGTGATTGCCCACGCCACGGAAGAGGGAGTCCATAAAGACGAGCATCTTGTTCCAGGTACCCACGACCTTCTCCCTCCGCCCGTCGAGTGCGACATCGACGATGGCCTTGGCGGGTACCTCGGGCTGATAGATCGGGGGGACGGGCTGGGGGTGTTTGTCCAGCGTGGTCAGGCACCAGTCAAACTGAGGCGTGTTCACCGCCGGCAGGTGCACCATCGACAGACGGACATGGCTTCCTTCGTGGAGCAATTCCGATCGGACCGACTCGAAGAACCCTCGGCAGGCAAATTTCGACGAGCAGTAGGCCGACTGAAGGGGTATCCCGACAAAGGACAGCGCCGAGCCGACGTTCACGATGTTGCCGCGGTCCCTCGGCCTCATCCGTTCCAAAGCGGCCATCGTGCCCCAGACTTGGCCAAGGAAGGTGACCTCGACGGCTCGCTTGAAGTCAGCCGGGCTGACCTCCCAGGAGGGGGCGAAGGCGGTAGTCATGGCGTCGTTGACCCACACGTCGATCGGGCCAAGTTCCTCCTCGGCCTGCCCGGCGGCGTCGTTTAGGGCCTCAGGATCCGCTACGTCGACCGACAACGGCAACGACCGCCGACCGGCTGCTTCTACCTCGGCGGCAGCGGCCTTGAGGCCGCTCTCGCCGCGCGCGACCAAGGCGACGTCGAAGCCGCGCCTGGCGAGCTCTATGGCGGTGGCCCTGCCGACGCCGGCGGAGGCGCCCGTGACTACAGCGACGGGAGGTTGACGGGCTACGGGAGGTTGTGGGGCTACGGGAGGTTGAGGCATATCGGTGTGGTGTCCCTCCTTAGGGAGTTGGTTCCGCTTGCATTCCCGACCGTGCGCCTGCGATGAGGCGGTCTGCGCAGCGGGTAGCGAGGGCCATGATGGTAAGGGCCGGGTTGGCCGATCCTTGGGTGGGCAGGACGCTGCCGTCGGTGATATAGAGATTGGGGACTGCGAAGCTGCGCAGGTTGCCGTCGACCACGCCGTGTGCCTGGTCTTTGGCCATCCGGCAGCCGCCAACCAAGTGGGCGTAGCGCATTATGGTCATGACCTCCGTCGCTCCCGCTGCTTTTAGCAGGTCCTCCATTGTCGACTGCGCCACGCGTTCGAGGTAGCGGTCGTTGTCGCATTTGGAATAGCTGAACTTGGCTACCGGCAGCCCAAAGCGGTCCGTCACGTGAGCCAAGGTGACGGAGTTGTCGTATTGAGGCAGGAACTCACACAGTGCCCCGAGGGTCGCCCAGTGGACGTAGTCGCGCATGTACTCGCGAAGCACCTCGCCCCAGTAGCCCTGCGCGCTCACATGCTCAGCGTGGGTGATCGGGAGCGGGGAAACGTTTTGGATGGTAAAGCCCCGCTTGTAGGGTTTGGAAGGGTCGGTCTCGTAGAAGGCTTCGGAGCTCACCTCGGGCGGAGGCGCTTTGTACATCCGCACTTCCTGGTCGAAGCGGCCAGATGTCTGCGGGGCTCCCTGGACCATCACGTAGCGGCCCACCTGGCCGAAGCTGTTTAGGAGCCCGTCGGGGAAGCGTCGCTCGGTGGATAACAAGAGGAGCCGAGGCGTCTCGATCGAATAGCAGGCGACTGCCACCATCCTCGCTCGCTGGAAGCGCTCGACGCCGTCACGGAAGTAACGCACCCCGCACGCCCGGCCCCGCCCGTCGAGGCATATTGCACTCACCATGCATTCCGCCCTTACCTCGCCACCGTGGGCTAGGGCATCGGGGATATGGGTGACGAGGGGGGAGGCCTTGGCGTTGACCTTGCACCCTTGTAGGCAAAAGCCTCTGTAAATGCAGTGGTTGCGGTGCCCGAAGCGCCCGTTGGGGATTGCCACAGGCCCGACCCTCGCGTCGATGCCGAGGGCCTTGGCACCTCGCAGGAAGATCTCGCCGTTGCCGCCCACCGGGTGAGCATGATGGGGATAGGTGTGGGGGTC
>JAJYMM010000099.1 GCA_021787035.1 Actinomycetes bacterium | reverse complement strand
CCGATCTGCCGACCGGCGTCACCATCATCCCCCTGTTCCTGCTCTCACGGTACCTAGGGCTCTACAACACCTACTGGGGGCTCATCTTCCCGATCTCGTTCACAGCGTTCGGGACCTTCCTCATGCGCCAGTTCTTCCGTTCACTGCCCCGGGAACTGAGCGACTCGGCGCGCGTCGACGGCGCCTCGGAGTTCCGGACTTTCTTTCAGATCATCGTCCCGCTCATCCGACCGGCTGTGGCGGTACTAGGCGTGTTCACCTTCGTTGCTGACTGGTCTAACTTCCTCTGGCCGCTCATTGAGACCCAGAGCACCAACCTGTCGACATTAACACTTGGTTTGTCCGAATTCCAGAGCGAATTTGGAAGCTACACAAGTTACATGATGGCAGGGGCGGTCCTCACGGTCATCCCAACCGTTGTGCTCGTCATCCTCTTGCAGAAATACCTAGTGCGCGGCCTAGCGTTCACGTCCTTTGGAGGGCGTTAGCCTACTAGCCAGGAAGGGGTAGATCGCGTGACGAAGGCAAACCAAGAGAACCACAAGTGGCGAGCCCAGTTCCCGCTCAGGACTGTCCACCTCGATTTTCACGTCGGACCGGCGGTGCCCGATGTGGGCAAGGATTTCGACGGGGACGCGTTCGCGCGCACGTTCCACGACGCTCATGTCGACAGCGTCACCGTCTTCGCAAAGTGCCACCACGGCTTGCTCTATTATGCAACGCAGCGTCCGGAGCGACATCCCGGCCTAGTCCCCGGTCTCGACTTGCTCGGCGGCCAGATCGAAGCGCTGCACGGTGCCGGCATCAGGGCGCCGATTTACTTGAGCGTGCAATGCGACGAGTACGCTGCGAACGAGCACCCGGAGTGGCTGGCCCTTGGTCCGGACCTCCGCCAGGTACGCCGCCCTGCGGTAGGCGCCTATGAAGCCGGTTGGCAAATCCTGGACATGTCAAGCCCCTACGCGGACTACCTTGGCGACCAGCTCGCAGAGGTCCTCGGCCTCTATGGCCCCGTCGATGGGATCTTCCTCGACATGTGCTGGGACCAACCCAGCTCGTCGCGCTGGGCAATGGCCGGGATGCGAGCCGAGGGGCTCGACCCGGCGAGCACCGACGACAGGGACCGTTATGCACGCCTCGTCGCGCACCGGTATATGCGGCGCTACGCCAGCCAAGTCGACGCAGCCCTCGTGGCCGGGTCCGCTACAGGGGTGTGGTTCAACAGCCGTCCCAAGGCTAGCCTGACCCTTGAGCGCGAGTTCGTCCGCCACATCGAGGTCGAGGCGCTACCAACGGGAGGCTGGGGGTACAACTACCTCCCTTATGTCGGCCGTCTCGTGCGGTCCCTGGGGCTGCCGGCGCTCAGCCACACGGGCAGGTTCCACCGTAGCTGGGGCGACACGGCCTCACTCAAATGCCGCTCGGCACTCAGCTACGAGTGCGCCCAGATCCTCGCCCACGGCCTCAGTAACGGCGTCGGCGACTTTCTCCCGCCCAGTGGCAAACTGGACGCCGCCGCCTACACGCGGATCGAGTCGGTCTTCGGGCACATCGCGGCGTGCGAGGCCATAACCGAGGGCACGCGGCACGTCTCCGACATCGCTCTCATCGTCGATACAGCGCTCGGGGACCATCCGGGGGACGCCGTGATCGGAGCCGTCCGGGTGCTCCAGCAGCTGCGCCATCAATTCGACGTGCTCGCTCGGGACGCATCCTTGGCTGGTTACCCGCTCGTCGTTGTGCCCGAAACGACCAGCGTCGACCCCGGGCTCGCGCGCCGGCTACTCAGCCACGTCGACGCCGGCGGGGCGCTCCTAATCGAGGCCGGGTCAGTCCCTCATGGGCCCGATGGCGACGCCTTCCTCGCCAGCCTCGGCGCGGAGCGCCACGGCGTGCTCGGCTACACGACGCTATTCCTTGACCTCAGCGGTTCCCCTCTCGAAAAGGTCTCCCACGAGATCGACATCCGGGTGCACGGAGCCGCGCACAAGTTGCGCTGCCTCGAGGGCACAGACGTCGTTGTCGGGCTCATCGAGCCGTACTTCGAACGCAATTACGATCACTTTAGTGGCCACGCGTACACACCGCCCGGCCAACCGTCGGCCTGGGGGGCGGTGCTACGGCACGGTAGTGTGATCCTCGTCGGTGTCCCTCTCCTCGCGGCAGTCGCTGCCGAGGGCAACGAAGAGTACCGCACCGTCCTTCGAGCGCTGATCGACGAAGTTTTGCCTCACCCTCTCGTTCGCGCCGGGGGCCCGGTCCACCTCGAGACGACCGTCCTGCGCGCCGCGAGCCACACGGCCGTACACCTCCTGAGCTTCGTCCCGAGCCGGCTAGCCCACGACCTCGACCTCGTGAACGACCCCTTTCCGATCGTGGACGTCGAGGTCGCTGTGCGCGTCGAGAGACCCCCGAGCCGCGTGAGACTTGAGCCCTCGGGCACGGCCCTGCCGTTCCACTACGCGGACGGTTACACGACATCGAGGGTGACCGTCCTCGACGGCCATGCGATCCTTGTCGTCGACGACTAAAGCCCTCGGCTCACCGCAGCGAGCGGCTGAACGGGGCCCGCCCCGCCCCAAACCTCCCGGCCTCGGTCGGTGCTTGCGTCCAGCTGTTGTTTCCACGCCGAGGTCGAAGGCCCCGTCACCGCCAGGCCGGCCAGCCCTCTGGCAAACGCTGCGGCAGCCCTTCGCAGCTTCAGGTGAGGGCGCCATTCATCCGATGTAAGCTCTCTGTCAACTGGAGGAGGCTTGCCGATGCGAGTTACCGATGAGGCGATCGAGAAAATTAAAGAGATGGTCGTGTCCGGGGAGCTGGAGCCTGGACAAAGGCTACCCAAAGAAGATGTGCTCGCAAGCCGGTTGGGCCTTTCTCGCAATTCGCTACGCGAAGCCGTGCGGGCGCTTACCTTCGTGCGCATCTTGGACGTCCGCCAGGGCGATGGGACCTATGTGACCAGTCTCAAGCCAGAGTTGCTGTTAGAAGCGGTGAGCTTCGTCGTAGACTTCCACCAAGACGACTCGGTCCTCAGCTTCCTCGAAGTGCGCCGAATAGTTGAACCCGCGGCAACAGCCCTCGCTGCGCGCCTGGCGAGGACGGCGGACATAGACCCGCTAGAGAAGTTCCTCGACCCAGGCATTGCGAGCCTGCCGCCTTCGGAGTTCGTCGAATTGGACAGGGAGTTCCACCACAGTGTGGTCGCTCTCTGCGGCAACACCGTCCTGGCGTCGCTCCTCGATTCCATCACCGGCCCGATCCATCGTGCCCGCGTGTGGCGGGGAGTGACCGACCCGGTCGCCGCCGACCGCACGTTGCTCGAGCACCAGGGCATCTTCGATGCGCTCCGCCGGCACGATCCCGACGTGGCTGCGGCCCGCGCCGCAACCCACATCGCAGGGGTCGAAGACTGGCTCCGTCGGGCGCTCCTCGGGCCGGGACGCCCAGGGGAAGGCCGCCTGCCTTCACGACGCAGTAAGCGGCTCCCGCGGCGAGCCGTTGCAGGAAGGGAAAGGCTGGCCTCAACCCAAGGCGGAACTGCGTGACAACGCCATTCGCATCCATGCGCCCGCGAGGGCAACGGCTGGCTTCAGTGCGCCAGCCCCTCATGCCAGCCCCTCATGGAGGTAACTGGCGGCTGATTTGACAGGCACCATCATCCGATGTATTTTTCTGTGGACCGCTGCTTGGCCATCTGCCTGCAGAAGTACCCGTTTGAGGTCGAGCACCTTTTCCCAATGGGGGCGGGCGCTGACAGCTCGTACGTGTGTGGAGTGACTATCAAAAAGGAGGGACCATGGCTGGGGAAGGGTTAGCCGGCCACCTCGAGTGGATGCGCGAAGCCCGCTTCGGTTTGTTCATCCACTGGGGGCTTTACTCGGCAGCTGCGCGCCACGAGTGGGTGAAGAGCCGGGAGCGGACCCGCGACGAGGACTACGACCTTTACTTCGAGCACTTCGAACCCGACCTGTACAACCCCGTTGAGTGGGCCAGGGAGGCGAAACGTGCGGGCATGCGCTACTTCGTCGTGACGACCAAGCACCACGAGGGCTTTTGCCTTTGGGACTCCAAGTACACCAGCTACAAGGCCACTAACACGCCGGCCAAGGCCGACCTGTTGGCGCCAATGGTCGAGGCTTTCCGTGCCGAGGGCCTCCGAGTGGGTTTCTACCACTCCCTTATCGATTGGCACCACCCGGACTTCCCGATCGATGGGTACCATCCTCAGCGCGATGACGACGATTTCAAGGCCAAGAACACCGGCCGCGACATTGCCAAGTACCGCGAGTACCTTCACGCACAAGTACGCGAACTGCTTACCGGCTACGGCAAAGTCGACTACCTGTTTTTCGACTTCTCTTACCCGGCCGAACGCCGCCCGGAGATCTGGGGCAACAAGGGGCGCGACGACTGGGGCTCGAAGGACCTGCTGGCCATGGTCCGCGAGCTCCAACCAGGCATAGCCGTCAACGACCGGCTCGACCTGCCCGATGAGGGCGACGTGGCCACCCCCGAGCAGTACCAGCCGTTCGAGACGATGGCAGTGCGAGGCGGCCGCGGCTTATGGGAGGCGTGCCAGACACTAAACGGCAGCTGGGGCTACGACCGGGACAACCTCGACTGGAAACCGCCGGAGATGCTCGTGAAGATGCTCGTCGATGGCGTGTCCAAGGATGGGAACCTCCTCTTGAACGTGGGCCCCACGGGTCGTGGCGAGTTCGACGGGAGAGCGGTCGCGACACTGCGCGAGATCGGCGGCTGGATGAAGCGCCACAACCCCTCCATATATGGGTGCGGCCCCGCCCCCTATAAGCCGCCGCCCGACTGCCGTTACACGATGAAGGGCGACCGTCTGTACCTGCACGTGTTCTCGTGGCCGTTCCGCCATCTTCACCTACCCGGGTTAGCTGGGCGGGTCAAATTTGCCAGGTTCCTCCACGATGGTTCGGAGGTAAGGCGAGAGGAAGTCGACCCAGCGCAAGAGCCCTTCAATACGCGCCTCGGTGGGTTGCCGGCAGGGACCCTGACCCTAGAGCTCCCGGTCAATAAGCCAGATGCGTTGGTACCCGTCATCGAACTGCTCTTTAGTTGAAGCGAAGCCCACATTGAGCTTATCTATGGGGCCTAGAGTGGCGATAGCCCGAGCAATAAGCCAGCTGACCGCGCCAGCTGGAAGTCGTTTGGCGGACGGCTGACCAATGCGTGCCGACTTGTAGGGTGGCCTTTTACAGGATGAACAAATTTCGCCCCTTCGAAGTCCACGACATCAGGTTCCCGACGTCTCGTTCGCTCGACGGGTCGGACGCGATGAACCGTGACCCGGACTATTCCGCTGCCTACGTAGTGGTGCGGGCGAGCTCGGGAGAAGTGGGCCACAGCTTCGTCTTCACGATCGGACGCGGCAATGAGGTTTCTGTCGCCGCCCTCCGGGCCGTCGAAGGCCTCGTCGTCGGCCTCGATGTGGACGAGGCGCTCTCCGACATGGGTGCCTTCGGTCGCCTCTTGACCCACGACAGCCAGCTCAGGTGGCTGGGCCCCGAAAAAGGCGTCGTCCACATGGCGATCGGCGCCGTCATCAACGCCGTGTGGGACCTCTTCGCCCGCCGGCGGGGCCTCCCGCTGTGGCGGCTGCTCGCCAGCTTGAGCCCGGCCGAGGTCGCCGGCCTAGTGGACTTCCGCCACCTCAGTGACACGCTCGCCTACGACGAAGCAGTTGACATTTTGGAACGCGCGTCGGCCGGCAAAGACGAGCGCGAACGACGCCTGCTGGGCGAGGGCTACCCCGCCTACACGACTTCACCAGGCTGGCTCGGCTACTCCGACGAAAAGATGCTAGCCCTGTCAGGAGCTGCCTTGGCCCAGGGCTTTGGTCACCTGAAGCTGAAGGTTGGTGCTGGCATGGACAGTGATGCCCGGCGTGTAAAGCTGGTCCGGGACTTCGTGGGCCAAGGGGTCCGGATTTCGGTCGACGCCAACCAAGCCTGGGAGGTAGCAGAGGCGATCGAGGCAGTAGAGCGCCTGGCACGCTACGGCATCGAGTGGGTCGAGGAGCCGACGAGCCCCGACGATATCGCTGGGCACCTCAAGGTCGCACGGGCCGTGGCCCCGGTGAAGGTGGCGACCGGGGAGCACATCGCCAACCGGGTGGTCTTTAAGCAGCTGCTCTCTAGCCAGGCGATCGGCGTCTGCCAGATCGACGCGTGCCGCGTGGCGGGGGTCAACGAAAACGTAGCCATCTTGCTCCTGGCCGCCAAGTTCGGCGTGCCAGTGTGCCCCCACGCCGGTGGGGTCGGGCTCTGCGAGGTCGTCCAGCACCTGGCCATGTTCGACTACGTGGCTGTCAGCGGGAGCATGGAGGGACGCTGGATCGAGTACGTGGACCACCTTCACGAGCACTTCGCCAACCCGGTACGAGTCGAGGGCGGCCGCTACCGCCCGCCCCTGCGCCCGGGCGGCGGAGCCGAAATGCTGACTGGGACCTTGGAGGATTTTGCCTTTCCTGGAGGCGTTGTCTGGCGCTGATGGTCGCCGCCGGCGATGGCAACCTCGCAGTCGTGCCCATTTTCGCACCAGCCCGATGCAGCGACCGGCCCCTCGCCGGCGGTCCTCCCCCACTCGCGACGCCGCCATAAGGCTGTACCAGGTCCCCTAGCGCTTCTTCGGGGCCCGGCCTCCTGGGCCACGATGGCGAACGTCGGGGCCATTGGCCCGTGGAGCGGCCGAGCACAAAACTCACTGATCGTCGGCCAAAAAGGCCACCTAGTGGAGAAAACCTACCATTTCTCGGTACAAAACTCACGAATGTGCGGCTAACGACTTCTCAGTGAGGAGAAGGCTGCTCCACGAAGGCTGCTCCGCGCTGCCAGCGTGCGCTCGAGCACGGGACCGGTGGCTCCCGCCCTCGGCGAGCCGTCCGGCAAGGCTTCGAGCGGGCTTCCGCCGGAAGACGAAGAGGGAAAGGACTTTGCCGCAACAACCACAACGAACAGGCTGGCCTCCTCGGGGCCGCAGAGGACCCCTGGACCGCTCGCGCTCGGTGACGAAGTTCGGCCATCGCCAGCTCGAAGGCCCTTTCCCCCCGAGCAAGGTCTTCAATGCTCGTGCAGAACCACGCGCCTGGGAGTGCAGGCGTTCGACAAGCGCCTGGCGCTCGGCGGCACCGTCACTCGAGTCGATCTGCCGGCGCAACCGCCCGACCTCTCGGACCAGGTCGGATGGCTGATTTGGCAAACCGCTCCCGAGAACGTGCCGGCCTATATCGCCCATGCCCTTGAAAAACAAGTGAAGATCGACGAGCTTGACGAGATGTCGACGGAGATGCTTTATCGTACCGGAGGGCCTTTGAGCCAAGAAGAGGCGGAGCGGATCGACAAGGAGGCGGGCTGGGCGTGAGCGGCCTCGCGCTGGACGCCGGCGCTCTTATCGGCTTCGACCATTCGCAGCACAAGGCGGCCGGGCTGGTCGTGGGGGCGCGGATAAAGAGGCGTACCCCAGGTCGGTCGTGTTTGGGCTTGGCAAGGCTCAAGCCTTGCAGGGGGGCCGGTACGAAGCGCCCTTCACGTACTGAGCCCATTCCGTAGCCGTGATGGGAATGCCGGTCGAGGAACAGACCGTCCGGTTGCGCCGGGGATGTCGTACTGCCAGAGGTGGAGCGTCTGGTCGGCCCCGCTTGCTACGAGAACGTGCCCTCGCGAGCTAGGCCCGCGGAGGACGGGCAGGCCCCCGGGGCGCAAACACATAAGTGCGCCTCGTAGCGGCGGCGCGACGTCGCCAGTCGGTGACAATAAGCCCTCGCCCGAGACAAGCTTGGTGGCAAGAGGAAGGCTTCGAGGGCACTGAGGAGCCATCTCGGACAAGAACAGAGCCAGGGCGCCGCGACCACTACGTGCCTACCCCAAAGCGCTCCTCGGCGTCCTCGGGACTGAGCCCGAGCCTCTCCCCGATGGCATCCGAACCGACACCGCGGCTGCGCGTTGCCGCCACCTTGCGGCGCACGTCGGCCCCACCCCGGTCAGAGTCGTCACTGTAGCTTTCAACTAGATGATTAGTTCCAAGGGGTCGGCTCAG
>JAJYMM010000092.1 GCA_021787035.1 Actinomycetes bacterium | reverse complement strand
CAAAACAGCTTCTCACATCGTGAGGCTGCCGCTTTTGTCCTCGACGGTAGCGCTCGTGCGTTCGATCCGGAGGTCGTGCGGGCGTTCGCTGACCTCGACCGCCGGGGATTGGTCCAAGCTGATCAAGAGGCCTGACCAAAGGCCTACGGCTCTTCAGGGGCCCCTAGCGCAGGCGCCGATTTCGCCGGGACGGTTCTGAGCCCGGCGGCGGCAACCGATGTCACCCTAGCCCGAGCGGCGGCGAAGTTGCCTGAACGGGCCCACCCATAAACGAGCTGCCCAAATCCGACTTCGTTGGTCGAGAATCACGTCCTCGAAGGATATGCTTACTGACCGTTAGGACAACGACTACTACCTAGGAGGGCCCGATGGCTATCCAACTGGGCGACACCGCTCCCGATTTCACAGCAGAAACCACCGAAGGCCGGCTCAGCCTGCACGAGTACCTTGGTGACCACTGGGGCCTGCTATTTTCCCACCCCGCCGACTTCACGCCGGTCTGCACGACCGAGCTGGGTGAATTCGCTAGGCGCAAGGCGGAGTTCGACAAGCGCAACACCAAACTGATCGGTGTGAGCGTAGACCCCCTCGACTCCCACCAAAGCTGGTCAAGCGACATCGCCGAAACCCAAGGCGTCGCGCTCAACTACCCCCTCGTCGCCGACCCAGACCGCACCGTAGCCAACCTTTACGGGATGATCCACCCGAAGGCTCTCGCGACGGCCACCGTCCGCACCGTGTTCGTGATCGGCCCCGACAAGACGGTGAAGCTGACCCTCACCTACCCGCCTAACGTCGGGCGCAACGTCGACGAGATCCTCCGTGTTATAGACGCGCTTCAACTGAGCGCTGCTCACGCCGTCTCGACGCCCGTCAACTGGACTGACGGCAAGGACGTCATCATTTCGCCCGCGCTCAGCGACGAAGAAGCGCATAGCCGCTTCCCCAAGGGGTTCCGCACCCTGAAGCCCTACCTCCGCCTGACCCCCCAGCCCGACAAGTAAAGGCCCCCCAGGAGCGCCGCCCCGCTCGGGCTTAGCTCTTGACCCTGAACAAGACCTCGCCCGAGCGGGGCACAACCAGGGTCCCCTCTTCCGCGGCGAGGGCCGCCAAGTCGAGCGAGGCTGGGTCGACATAGCCGAGGTTCAGCTGCCGGCAGTCCTCTGGCGGTATGGCGGTCGCCAGCTGGACGTCGATCCGCGGGTGCTCCCCGCCGCCGGCGTCATAGGTGCCGGCGCCCCTCACGTGGCTCGAGTGGGCGAGCACAGCAAGTGGCTCACGCTCGAAGCGTTGCCACTGGCCAAGGAAGTACGCCAAGGGGTGGTAACCAACCTTGTATATCGCCTCTCCGTGGGTGATGCTCACACGGGAAAGCTGTGGCGCGTAGATGACGAGCTCGCCCCCGTCGGCCACGGCGGCTTCCAGTTTGTACATGGCTTTTCCAGCGGTCCACAGTTCGTCGTAGATCGGCATCGGGCAGGAGACCACTCGCTTGTAGGGGTGGTCCAGCCAGCTGACATGGAGGATCCCTGCCCGAGCCACCGACGCCTCCCACACTTGGGAAGGGTCGCCGGCGTAAACGCCTGCGACCTGGTCGCCGTCCCCGGAGCTGTCGGTGACCAGCGCCACCAGGCTGACGGGCGTCGGGAGCAGGAGCGCCGCCTCGTCGATCAGCGCCCTGACCGGGGTCTCTTTGTAGCCGATAGTGGCAAGCACGCCGGAAAGGGCGCCGAGCCAGTGCATCTTGTCGATCATCTCAGGACCGGAGATGCCCGGGAACAGGTACTTCGCCCCACCCGAAAACCCGGCAACCTCATGAGGCAACGTCGGGCCGACGATAACGACTCGGTCGACCTCCAGCGCGCGCTTGTTGATGCGCACCAACAGATCGCCCCCGAGCGAATCGTGCCATACCGGCCCTGCAATCTGGCGGAGGCGCTCCTCGGGGACTGACCCGAGTGACGCGAGGGCGTTCGAGTCCGCCCAGGCGTGGTTGGCGACGCCAGGCAATCCGCCCGCCGGCTGCCCGCTGACGCCCAAAAGGTCGTAGATCTCGGCCTCTGGGAGAGGTGGGTGGGTGCCCAGCGCGACCATGACCTCGACGCTCCTTGCCCGGTGGAGCGCTTCGGAAAGAAGCGGGAAGAGGCGCGACAGGGGGAGGTTCCGGGTCCGGTCCGGGACGAGCACCAGGGTGCGCTGGCCGGCCACGGCTTCCTCCAAGGCCGCAAAGAGCACCTCGGAAACCTGCGCGTCGCCGAGCACCTCCCCCATTGGCGCCTCGGCGCGGACCGCGGCCGGAGCGAGCGTCTCCATGGGCAAATCCTATGCACTCGCAGGGTGCCGATGGGCGGCCAAAAGATTTGGACGTCCTACTATCGGTTGCTAGACTTTTTCGTGAGGCTTGCGGCGTGACCGTGGCCTTTGTCCCCATTTCGCTCGCCAACTGGAGCCACGCCCATGACAGATGTACTGCCCGACGATGACGCCGCTGCCGGCCAATCAGCCCGTGAGCTCCTCATGGCCCATCGCGTCACGCGCCTTGCGAGTTCTGTCGTCCGCGACCTGCTTGCCATGACCCAACGACCGGCCTTGATCTCCTTCGCCGGGGGCTTGCCCGCGCCAGACCTGTTCGATGTGGCAGGCCTCGGCCTTGCGTTCGAGCGAGCGATCACCTCCGACCCGCGCCGCGTCTTCCAGTACTCCCCGACTGAAGGCAGCGACCAGTTGCGCACGTCGGTCGCCGAGCGCCTAACCAGGAATCGCCTACCAAGCGAGCCGGACGACGTCTTGATCACGACCGGGTCCCAACAAGCTCTCGCATTGACAGCACTAGCGCTCGTCGACACGGGCTCGACGGTGCTAGTCGAAGAGCCGACCTACCTGGCGGCGCTACAGGCACTCCAGCTGGCAGGCGCCAGGGTCGTCGGCGTACCATCCGACGAGGAGGGCTTGGAGCCGGCCGCCTTGGAGCGGGTAGTGAAACGAGAGCGCCCTGCGGCCCTGTACCTGGTCCCCAATTTCGCCAACCCGACCGGCAAGACCCTGAGCGCCCCGCGCAGGGTGGCCATCGCTCGCCTCGCCCACGAGCACGGTTTCTGGGTGATAGAAGACGACCCCTACGGTGAGCTTCGTTTCGAAGGAGAAGCGCACGCTCCTTTGTCTTCGCTTCCCGAGGCGGCCGACCGGTCCGTCTATCTCGGGAGCTTCTCGAAAATCGGGGCGCCCGGGCTGCGCCTGGGATGGCTGAGGGCACCTGAAGCCTTGCGCCGGGTGGTCTGTGTAATCAAGCAGTCCATAGACCTCCACACCTCGACAGTCGACCAAGCGGCGGCGACTTGGTACTTGCAGAGCGGCCGCATCGATCCTCACGTCGAGCTGCTCCGTGCCAAGTACGCGGGTCGCCGCAACGCCATGCTCGGCGCGCTGGGCGAGCTGATGCCTCCGGGCACTACTTGGAACAAGCCAGAAGGAGGCATGTTCGTTTGGTTGCGCCTGAAGGGGGATGTGGATACCGCAGAGGTGCTCCCGCGCGCGTTGAGCTCCAACGTGGCATTTGTACCAGGAGCTGCCTTCTATTCCTCTTCGCCCGACCGAGCGACGATGCGCCTTTCCTTCGCGACCCATCCGCCGCGAGAGATAGTTGAAGGGCTTCGTCGCTTGGCGCTGGTGCTCGGCGCAGGCTGAGCAAGGGTCCCTTACAGCTGTCATTCGGTAAGGCTCGTTCACCCTTTGTTCATCTCTTGTTCATCTCACGTCGAGCCCCAGTTGGGCCGGCGTTCACTCGGGCAAGGCAGAATGGCCGCCCGTAACCGGAGCTATATGGACACCTTGAGTAGCGCCTCCGTCGAAGCTGGGGCCGGGGCCGCATCCGCCAGAAGTGGCGAAGTCCCCCTTCACTCGGCCCAGCACCACCGGGGGGGCATCGAAGGACATCTCAGGGCGGAGGACGTTGCAACTGCGCTCGACGAGGTCCCCCTGTCGCGCTTCCACAGACGGGCGGTCGTCGTCTCTGGGATGGGCTTTTTCACCGACGCCTATGACCTGTTCGTCATCGCGACGGTGGCGGCTCTCGTCTCGACCCAATGGCACCTCACGACGGCCGAGACGAGCTGGGTCTCAGGGTCGGCTGTCTTAGGTGCTTTCGTGGGCGCCATCGTCTTCGGCCGCCTCGCGGACCTCGGTGGCAGGAAGAAGGTGTACGCCGTAGTCGCTGGGGTGATGGTTATCGGTGCCGTCTCTTCGGCCCTCGCACCCAACTTGCTCGTGCTCATACTGGCCCGCTTCGTGCTCGGCTTGGGCATCGGTGGCGACTACCCCGTATCTGCCGTCTTGATGAGCGAGTACTCCAACCGCAATGACCGTGGCCGCCTCGTGAGCATGGTCTTTTCGATGCAAGCACTCGGCCTGGTCGTGGGCCCCTTGGTCGCGCTCGGCCTCCTCGAGTCCCATGTCAGCCACGACCTCACCTGGCGGCTTCTACTTGCACTGGGCGCGGTACCGGCACTCGCCGTCATATACCTGCGCACCAAGATGCCGGAGTCACCGAGGTTCCAGGCAGAAGTGCAGGGGCGAGCAGCCCAAGCCGCGGAAGGGATCGCGGCCTTCTCCGGGGGAGTCGTACCCGCTCTTCCACGGCGGGCACCGGTACTGAAGGCCGTCCCCGGCGACAGCCTCCCGAGGCCCAGGGTGCGCGCGACGGGCTCGAAGATGTTCAGGTTGGTCGTGGGCACAGCGGGTACCTGGTTCGTGTTCGATTACGCGTATTACGGCAACACCCTTTCGCTACCGGTCATCTTGAAGGGGGTCGACCCCGGGGCCACCGTGACCGCCAAGTTGATGTGGTCTCTGGCGATGTTCGTCGTCTTCGCGGTGCCAGGCTACATAGCCGCGATCTTGTGGATGGACCGAGTCGGGCACCGGAAGCTTCAGTCCTTGGGTTTCGGCGCACTTGTGCTGGCATTCTTGGGCCTTGCCGCCATTCCCGCCCTGACGGCGAGCATCGGGGCGTTTGTAGCGGTGTTCGGGGTCAGCTACTTCTTTGTGGAGTTCGGCCCCAACACGACGACTTTCGTCCTGCCATCAGAGGTTTTTCCCGTGTACTGGCGTGCCACGGGCCACGGGCTCGCCGCCGGGCTGGGCAAGCTCGGTGCCTTCGCCGGGGTCTTCCTCGTCCCGGCCTTCGAGGCGCGTCTGGGTCTGCGCCCGATGCTGGCAATCGCGGCCGGCGCAGCACTATTCGGGCTCGTCCTCACGCGCCTTCTCCCCGAACCTGCCCAGAAGGCGCTCGGGCAGGTCTCCCCGGCCTCGTACCAGCCCGTGCCAGAAGACGGGCTGGCAGTTGCTGACGAGGGCGCCGTCGCCTAGCGGTCCCGGTTGCCAGGCAGCTGCTCGACCCGCCTGGCCAGGTTTACGGCGTGGTCACCAAGGCGCTCGTAGAAGCGGCCCAACAGCGTGACCTGGGCCGCCACGGAGGCTGGCATAGCCGACGAGGCAACTTCACGGGTCAGGCGGTCGAGCAAGATGTCGAGCTCTTCGTCGGCTTCGTCCAACTCCCCGGCTACCGGTCCCGGGCCCAGGTAGCCGCGGGCTGCTTCGCCCCACATCTCCAGGGCTACATCTGACATGCGCTGCACAACCCCCCGGCTCACAGCCGACATGTCGGGACCGATATCGGTCACTGCTCGCTGAGCGATGTGCTCCGCAAGGTCCGCGCTCCTCTCAAGCTCGCTCAGCACCGACAAGACCACCACGAGCCGCCTGAGACGTCCATTGTCGCCGGCAAGGACGTCGAGCTCCTCCCAAATCCGCCGGCTGACGTCACCGGTAAGGGCGTCGACGGCCTTGTCCATGGCGACTACCCGGCCGGCGCCCTCCCTGTCTCCAGACAGGAGCGCCTCAGTGGAACGGGCGAGGGCCTGGCTGACGAGGCCGAACAGGTGCACTACGTCACGGTCCACGGGGTCCAAGGCTGCGCTGTCGTCCATTACAAGGTTCTACCCGCGCTCGGCGCTTCTGTGGTGGATTTCGTTAATGTCCACGTTGCCCACCGTTCACCTCTTGTTCAACTAGACAATCAAACAATGGCAGCCTCCGACCGGCCCCATCTGAGGCTGAAGCGTCTCGTGACGCGACTGCTAGGGATGAAGGGTGACCGCCGCCTCCGGGGTGACGACGTGGAAGCTGAAGCTCTCCTCCAAGTAAAGCCGAACACCTTCGCCGTCGTGGGAGCTGTAGCCGATCGAGAGGTCTTGACCGCACTCGAAGACGAAGTCACCGCCCCGGAGGCTCACCACCAACGCCCCGCTGACGCCCGGTGCCCGCACGAGAGGGCCGCCCGCGATCTTCGCGAGGTGCTCGGAAAGGGAGTAGCCACCGTGCTCGGTCGTCTCGGAAACCAGACGGTACTGATCTGGGCCGAGGGCTATCCCGTAGGGCCCGCTTACGCCGCTCGCGAGCAGCACCTGCACGGCCGTCGCGACCCGTGCGGGGTAATCTGCTGGCGACGCCCCCAATGCGACCTTGGGGTGAGGCGACGCGTCGGCAATGCCGCCGAAGGCCCCTTGCCAGCCGTAAAAGACGGCGACGTTCTCAGCGATCGCAACCTGGCGGGCCGCGCGGTCGAGCCCTCCGAGGTCTACGGCCTTGGCGCCCCGGTCGATGTCGTCGAGCGTGGCCCTGGCGACTGTGAACTCTGCCCGCAGCTCGACCAAGGGAAGGAGCACTCTCTGCAACGCCGATACGCCCTCCACGGCTGATGGCAGGGAGCCGGCACGGCCGAGACTTGTGGCCGAGTAGTGCCACCCATTGGGGCCTTTGAAGTCGACTAGGCGGCGGGCGGCCAAAGCGACTGTCACCTGCTGCCTTGCCTCTTCGTCCAGTAAGTCCCACCCTTCGTCGCTGATCGGTGCGAGTTGGCGAAGCAGATGGTTCATTGCTCAGGCTCCTTTCAGGCTACCTATGGACAGCGAGCCCCCTCCTGGCGCCTCTAGCGGCCGCGGGACGCTCTCCCTGACGGGGTGGGCGGCTTCTCCGCCACTTTCCAAGAAATCGATTGTCGGCACAAAGAAAAGCCCGCCCGTCACCGCGGTCGAGAAGTCAAGCACCCGGTCGTAGTTGCCAGGTGGCCGGCCCACGAACATATTGCCCAACATCTCTTCGATGACCGAGGGGTCCTTGGCATAAGCGATGTAGTAAGTCCCGTACTCACCCGTGCCTGCTTGACCGAAGGGCATGTTGAGCCGAAAGATCTCTTTCTCTTCACCGGCCTCGTCCACGATCGTGTTTAGCGCTACGTGGGAGTTCGAAGGCTTCACGTCGTCGGGCAACTCGACGTCGGAAAGCTTGGTGCGGCCTATGACCATCTCTTGGTCCTCTACCGGAAGTGAGCCCCAGCTCTTCAAGTCGTGGAGGTACTTTTGGACAACGACGTAGCTGCCACCGCGAAAGCCCGCGTCCTCGTCGCCGACTTCGACTGCTGCGGCAGCCTTTCCCCCGGTTGGGTTCTCCGTGCCGTCAACGAAGCCGAGCAGGTCACGCGCGTCGAAGGACTTGAAACCGTGGACTTCGTCTTCGACCTTTACGCACCCTCGAAGAGTGCTGAGGAGCCGCTCCGCGAGCCCGAAGCAAAGGTCGAAGCGCTGAGCCCGGATGTGGAACAGGAGGTCGCCCGGCGTGGCGACAGCCGTATGCTTTGGCCCGACCACCTCCTGGAAGGGGTGCAACCGTGCGGGGCGAGGAGGCCCAAAGAGCCGGTCCCACGCCGCCGAGCCAACCCCGACAACACAGGTCAGAGCGCCCTCTGGGACCTTGAAGCCGACCGAACGGACCAGAGCACCGAGGTCCGATAGCACTTGGCGCACGGGGGGCTCCGAGGCGGGCTCGACCGTCGCAACGAGGAAGATGGCCGCTTCGGTCAGCGGCGAAAGTACCGCCTGAGGTTCGGCTTCTCCCACAATTTGCACCTTATCCCGCCAGGCGGCCCAGTCAGGCGGCCCAGTCAGGCGGCCCAGTCAGGCGGCCCAGTCAGGCGGCCCAGTCAGGCGGCCCAGTCAGGCGGCCCAGTCAGGCGGCCCAGTCAGGCGGCCCAGTCAGGCGGCCCAGTCAGGCGGCCC
>JAJYMM010000184.1 GCA_021787035.1 Actinomycetes bacterium | reverse complement strand
CCGGGCCTGCGAGCGGGCGCCGCGAGCGGGCGCCGCGAGCGGGCGGCGCGGACGGGCGGCGCGGACGGGCGGCACGAGCCGGGCGTGCGGACGGGCGGCACGAGCGGGCGGCACGAGCCGGGCGTGCGGACGGGCGGCACGAGCGGGCGGCACGAGCCGGGCGTGCGGACGGGCCGCTTGGGCCAGCAGGGCTACGCGGCCGGTGGCCTGTCAGCTTTCGGGACGGTGCTCCCGGAGGTAGCGCTCTACCTCTGCTGCCAGGTGTTCACCCGAGGTCGCGCGCAGATGTGGTGCGTCTGTTTGCGTTGGGGAGCGCCTTGCGACCCTCCGCTCGGCTTCTTCGTCTTGAACCTCGAGCCTGCGCACATAGGCGACGGCGTCCTCGTCGGAGGCGACCAGGTCGTCTATCTGGCGCTCGTAGGCTGCCGCAGCGATCTGGAGCTGTGCTAGGTCCACCTGGGCGCCGAGCACCTGGGCGGTACGCTCTACCAGGGCAAGGGTTGCCTTCGGGGAGGTGCTCTGGGAAACATAATGGGGCACGCTCGCCCAGAGCGAAACGGTCGCGATGCCTGCTCGGCCAAGGTAGTCGGACAGCACGCCCACTATCCCCGTGGGGCCCTCGTAGTAAGAGGGCTCGACGCCGGCGAGCGTCGCCAGCTCGGGGTCGGCAGCACCACCGGTAACGTGCACGGGTCGCGTATGGGGGACGTCGGCCAGCAGCGCACCGAGGAAGATTGCCGTGGCGACGCCCAGGTCGGTCGCCGCGTCTGTCAGTTCCCTGGCCAGGCTGCGCCAGCGAAGTTGTGGTTCGGGCCCCGAAACGAGCACCACGTCCTGCTCCCTTCCCGGAAGTGGCGCCCAGGAAAGCTCGAGCTTCGGCCACTCGAGCCGCCTCGTCTGGCCGGACTCCAGGCCCACCTGTGGCCGGCTAGAAGTGAAGTCCCAGAGCTCCTCTGCGTCAAACGAGGCGAACTCGTTGCTCGACCACGCCTGTGAGAGGTATGAGATGGTGCCGGAAGCAGCGTTGCCCGCGTCGTTCCAGCCTTCGAAGGCTGCGAGCAGCACCGGCCGGCGCAGCTCCGGCCGTTCGTCCAAGCGCAGGAGTGCCATTCCCTTGACGCTAGTCATTGGAGCTGGTCATTCGGTCGGTGGCGGGCACAGGTAAAACGGCCCCCGGCTGCTCTCCTGAAATGGCCCCAGCTCCACTCCTGAATGGCCCCAGCTGCTCTCCGGCGCACTTAGGCTCGTCGGTAGTGGACTGGGACGCTCGCAACTACGACCGCCTGTCCGACCCCCATGTGCGCTGGGGAGCCGCGGTGCTCGAGCGCCTCGACCTGGCGGGCGACGAGACCGTGCTGGACGCTGGCTGCGGTACGGGCCGCGTCACCGAGCAGCTGCTCTCTCGCCTCCCGCGCGGCAGCGTCGTCGCCCTCGACGCCTCGCCCGCGATGCTCGGCGAAGCACGTGCCCGCTTTTCCCGGCTGCCGGGCGGCGAGAGGGTGAGCTTTGTCGAAGCAGACCTGCTCGAGCTCACGCCGGAGTACCTAGAAGGCCGGGGTCGGCTCGACGCTGTCTTCTCGACAGCGACCTTCCATTGGGTCGCCGACCACGAGAGGCTCTTTGCCAACCTTCGCAGCGTCCTACGTGACGGCGGCCAGTTCGTCGCCCAGTGCGGAGGAGAGGGCAACATTGCGGGCGTGCTCGCCGCCGTCAAGCGCCTTGGGGCCGAGCGAGCCGGGACTTGGCTCTATGCCCCGGCCTGGGAGACCGCAAAACGTCTGGAGCGCGCAGGCTTCGGAGAGGTCCGTTGCTGGTGCCACCCCGACCCCGTCAGTTTCCCCGACCGGGGAGCCCTCGCAGACTTCCTCCAAACGGTCTGTCTCCGGGAGCACCTGGGCACCCTCGAGCCACCGGAACGCCGGCGTTTTGCCCAGCGTGTCGCCGAAGAGATGCCAGAGCCCGTGATCGACTACGTGCGGCTCAACATCGTGGCCCGTGCCATATAGCCGACCTCGATGTGACGAATGCTACGGAGCTGGTCCATTTGGACCGATGCTTCGTGGTGCGCTCCGGCAAGTCGCACTAGCGTATAGACCCTCGCACTTTCCGGGCTGTGACTGCCCGGCGCATCCCGCTTGTCGACGGCGACCACGAGCGAGCCACCGGCTGCTACTAGCAGCAGCCGGGCCTAGGTACCGACGACGACCGGCGCGCTCCCAAAGACGGAGTTCATTGCGGAAGGCAGGTTATGGCCGCCCGTGCGAGGGCCTGCACGGCGACCCACCCACAACCCGGCGGTTAGATAAGGCTCCGACCCGCCACATGGCCCTTGTGAAGGACCGGCATTGAAAAGGTAGAACACGTCGGTGGTCACGGAGAGATTGAGGGCAGATGTGGGCCTCGGCGACCGAGGCCGGCAGGCACCTTGTCGCGACGAGGGGCGCGGTCTTTCTACAGATGGCGCTGGCGGGGGCCGTCGCCCGCTTCCACTGCGGCCTGCTCGTAGATGCTTAGAACGGTTGGGGACGTTGCGAGCAGCAACAAGCCTGCTAGGGCTGCGAGGGCAGCCAAGGCCTCCAGTGCGAGCGCTCCGCCAGCCAGGTTCGCTTGCTCGTGGAAGAGCGTGTCGCCAACCACGACCGCGACCACTGGTTCGACGAGCGCGATAGATGGCATGGAAAGGGGAAGGGGGCCGGCTTGATAGGCGCTTTGAGACAGGACCAGGGCCGAGATCCCGAGGGCGATTAGGGTGTAGATCTGCCAACTTGCAAAGGCTTTTCCCACGCTGTGTGCCAATTGGTGAGCGACGGACTTGGTCAGGATCGCGAGGAGGGCAAACGACAAACCCGCGGCTGCGCCAAGCAACGTGGCGCGACTAGGCCCATGCTTGGCTGCGGCGACGATCACGACTAGGCATAGGACCGAAGCGACCGGCACGAGCACGAGGAGCCATTCGAGAAGGCTCGGTTGAGAGATCCCGTTCTCGGGGGAGGCCATGACGAGGAATACGGACACGCCAGCCAGTACCAAGAAGATCCCCGCCCATTCGCGTATCTGGGCTCGCCGGTGCCGGCGCCATATGGCTAGAGGGATCGCAAATACCAGCTCTGTCGCTACTATCGGCTGGACTAGGGCGATGGGTCCGTTGGCTAGTGCAAGGGCTTGCAGCCCGAAGCCCCACACCAGGATGACGATCCCTGCGACCCAGCGAGGCTGGCGGAGCAGGACGAGCAACAGGTGGAAATGGAGCGACTCGGAGCGGGTGGCACGCTGGGCGGACTCCTGCTGCAGCACCGCGGCGAGGGCGAAGGACATCGCGGCGCCGAGCGCGAAAAGAACTGACGTTGCTGGCATCAGCTACGGGCTCGACAACTTCGGCGCCCCGGCGCCTGGCGCACCTCTCCGGTCCGCATACTTGTGGATCTACCCTTGTTCTTCTCTCACCAGTTAGGGTCAACGGTCACAACTACCGTGCCGATGGTTTCCCGGGACGCTTTGGGGGAGTCACCGGGATCAGAAGGTCCCAGGCATCTTCAGGGCGCCACCCGCCGTCCATCAGCGGTAGCCCAATCTGGTGATTGGGTGGCCCACCGATCGCCAGTTACGCATTGCGGTTTGTGGTCCGTTAGATCCGGCTATCGAACCTCCACGTGAGGGTCACTTGCTTCCCGGTCTTTTTTCTTGGGCGAGCTGCCAGGGCGCTAGGTGCGTCCTTTTTTGCCGCGGCAACGCCACTCGGTTGCCTCGAAGGGCTCGTCGCTCGACAGGAGGCAAATCGAAATACGCGAGTCCATTAAGTCCGTATCGGGACTAAGGGCCGCTTGGCTAGGGCCAAAGGGCACTCTGGGCCGCGAGGCCGAAAGGGGGTGGGACAAAGCCCCGATAGAGGCTAAAACAGCCTGGCCGCTGCCCGCGGCCCGATCGAAGGAGTGCCCGTGGCAAAGCTCTGGCCAGTATCTGCTCATCGCATGCAGGGACATGGCTCCAGCCTCCAAAAGCGCATACTGGGCGCCTTCGTCGTCCTCGACCTGGTGCTGATCGCTCTCGGCATAGCGAACGTGGCGATCTTGGCCAACCTTCACGGACGGGTGAACAGCCTCTCCAGCCGGGACATCACGCCCCTGGCCGACATGAGGGCAGCACAGGATCTGGCTTACCAGGCGACCATCGCAGGTCTCGCGGGCGCGCTCTCTGCCAACCCCACTGCCCGAGAGCGCATGGCCCAACAAAAGGCGAGCGACGTGGCTCACATGGGGCCCGCCTTGGACAAGATGATCCGCGATACCCCGGCAGGCCTTCAGGGTCAAGCCAAGGTACTCGTAAGGGATTGGGATGCCTTCCACGCCGCCGACCTCGCCTACCAGAAGGGCGTGAACACCCCCCAGGCGAACGCTCTCAACTTGAAAGCGCAGCTCCTGTTTGGCGGCCTCAACACGGCGTTTGACGCCCAGGCCAATCGCCTGATGAAGGACGCTCAGTCGGAGCGGCAGGCGGTCACTTCGTCTTACGACACGGGCCTCTGGCTCACCATTACCTTTGTAGCGGTGGGCTCGGTCCTCGCTGTGGGCCTCGGCTTAGCCATCGCGGGTTCGGTACGTCGGCGTGTAGGCCCAGTTGTCCGGGCGCTCGACTCTCTGGCCGAGCGCAACCTGCGCCAAGACATCGTCGTCAAGGGCAATGACGAGCTCGCCTCCATGGCAGCCGCGGCCAGGCGTACCGTAGAGCAGCTCCGCTCCGACCTGAGCGAGCTGACCCGCTCTTCTGCTACCCTGGCGTCTTCGTCGGAAAGCCTGACGTCGTCGTCGGAGACGATAGCCGAAGGCGCGGACCATACGGCCCTACAGGCCGGGACGGTGTCAGCAACGGCGGAGGCGATGTCCGCCAACATTGCCTCGGTGGCGGCTGCCGTCGAGCAGATGACGGCTTCCATCCGAGAGATTGCCCTAAACGCCGAGAACGCTGCCCAAGTTGCCGCCAAGGCTGTCGGTCAAGCCTCGGCCACAAACGAGACCATGGCCATGCTCGGTCAATCCTCAGAGGAGATCGGCAACGTCGTGCAGCTCATATCGGCGATAGCCGCCCAGACCAACTTGCTCGCGCTCAATGCCACCATTGAAGCGGCTCGCGCGGGGGAGGCAGGGCGGGGGTTTGCGATCGTGGCCAATGAGGTAAAGGAACTGGCAAAGGAGACGTCGACTGCAACGGCGGAGATCTCGGCAAAGGTTGCCAACATCCAAGAAGGTGCTGCTGCGGCCGTCCAGGCGATCGGCGACATAGCAGAGACGATCGCAAGTGTGAACGAGGCAACGGCTACCATTTCATCAGCAGTCGAGGAACAGACTGCGGTGACCAACTCGATAGCCCGTTCTGTGAACGACGTGGCGGCCGGGGCTGGGGAGATCGCCTCCAGCATCAACGAGGTGGCGCGCGCGGTAGATGGCGCCAAGGATGGGGTCGCACAGACCTCGCACGCGGCCGGCCAGCTAGCCACCATGGCGAAGGGTCTTGACGAGATGGTCGGCCGTTTTAAGCTCTAAGAGCCGGGTGGCTTTGGACCACTTCGGCACTGGCTACGCGGCGACCTGGTGGAGCGGTTCGCCACTGACGGCACCGATCTAACAGCGCGCCCAGTGGGGCCAAGATGCGCGGCCGTGGGTTGATGCAGGGCTGGACCGCTTAACCGCCGGTTGTGGCCGTATAGTCGAAGCCATGCGATGTCGGAGTGCTCGCGCTGTGAGTGGCCGCTGGCCAGGTTGCCCTCAGTAGCCGGTGTCATCCAACAGCCGCGGGAGCGACGGGCGACGAGACGGACGCGGGGCCGCCCGGACAAGGGCGTTCCAGCTCGTCGCGGAAATCCAGTCCGGCAGACCGGGAGCTATGGCGGACGTGTCCAAGCTGGAGCAAGAAGCTCTCTCGCGAGGGTGGGACGAAGTGGAGCGGGCTTGCCTGTTCGCCAAGGTCATTGACACCTGGTATGCCGGGCGGGACGGTTTGCGCGACGCCGTTGAGGACTTCAAGCTGCGGTGTGAGCGCGACAACGACGACGTAATGACTGCGCTCGCGCTTGCGATGCGCTCTGACCTCGGGCGGAGCGAAAATGCTGAGGTGGCGACTTACGCCGACGACGACCTGAGCACCGCGGTGGTGTTGCTTGGCGAGGCCGAAGGTGGCCTATTGGAAAGGATAACGGCCCACACCGCTTGTGGGATCGCGTTCGGTGGCCGGCGCCTTTGGGAGCTCGGCCAAGAGCAGTACTCCATGGCGCTGTCTATTGGTTCTGGCCACGAGCCCGGCGAGCTCGATTTCATATTGGCCCCTATTGCCTTCAACTGCTGCGAGGACCAGGTTGCTTGGGCGGGCACGTTGCGCCAATTAGGTGACGAGGCCGGAGTGCTTGAGCGCTTCGAGATCTGGGAAGAAGCCTCGGCTGCGCTCGCCCAGTTTGAAATTCCAGTGCCATGGAGGCGCGAGCTAACTGCCCTGGGCGTGCTCATGGAAGCTATAGCCGGAAAAGACGTTGCGCAAGCTGCCCGCCGACAACTCGAGGATATTTCCTTGGCGGTGGACGGGAGCGAGCAGGCCGAACCGCGGCCCGTTGCCCACCTGAAATTGGCAGTAGCCCTCTCCGAAGCGACAGCAGGCCGCCCGGGGGCCAGGGCGGCATCGCGCGAGGCCGTGGCCGCCGTTGCCCCCAAGCTGTTCCCCCACATGCATGACCTCGCGCTTTTCGTGGCGGGTGAGCTGGAGGCGATTGACGATTGCCCTAACGGGCTGGCCTATGGGCGACGCCAGCTGTCACAAAACTGGGCCTCGCGCTTGGCTCAATTGAGCACGATGCGGGCTCGTATCAAAGCTGAGAAAATCTCGGCTGAGCACCGCGTCCTGTCGCGAGAAATAAACCTCGACCCCTTGACCGGCATTGGCAACCGGCGGGCGATGGCGCGCTATATCGAGGCGTTGTCCCATCGGGACGAAATGACGGTTGCGCTGCTGTTGACCGATTTTGATGATTTCAAAGAAATCAACGATTGTTTCGGACATGGGATAGGAGACTCCACCTTGTTGCGAGTTGCCCGGGTGCTGGAGCGCAACGCGCGGGCTGCCGACCTGGCGGTCCGTATGGGGGGCGACGAGTTCGCCCTGCTGTTGGCTGGAGTTGACCTCGAAGTCGCGGTCGACCGGGCTGAAAGCGTCATGGCGCAGATCGACCAGGAGCCGTGGGAGGACCTTCGCAGCGGGCTCAGTGTCTCGCTGAGCATAGGCGTGGCAACCGGCCGTGCTTCGGAGGCGGAGGAGTTGATAGCCAGCGCCGACGCCGCGCTTTACCGAGCCAAGCGTGCCGGCGGCCATTGCGTCATCCGCGCCAAGGGGGATTGAACGGCGTCGGCCGGATGCTTACAATCATCGGGGTTGAGGGCCAGCGCCGGAAGGGACGAAGTCGAAGAGGCCGTCGGTGACGTGTATGAGCCCGCAGAAGGCAAACAAATCGACCGCCATAGTTACTGACATTAGCATCACAGTCACTGCGAGCAGCAGATAAGGGACCAAGTCGATGCGGCCTGTCATCTTGTAGTCGGGCGCGCAGGAGCGAAGTGATATGGCTCCGGCATTGGCAGCGCCCGGCCACCTTCACGGGGACCCGGTCAATGACGCGGACAGGGGCATCGTCGCGAGCCCACCGGTGGGCAATTTGGCTTGTGGCAGCCGGTTGATGCGCATGACGGCCCTGGTGAACGTCACCACTGCACCGAGGCTTGTGGGGCGGGTTGGTGAGAAGCCTCGGGCCCCGGACCGTCGGGCATCATTGTGCCCACTGCCGAGCGGGCGACAACCGGGCAGCTTCGGCCACGCTCAGGCCCCGTCAGACCGTTGGGCATGATTACATACCGTGGGTGTAATGAATCAGGGCCCAACGGCTCGCCGTTGTAATCAACTTTGCCCAACGGCTGGGCGCAGGCCGGCGTCGGGTATGGATTACTTTCATCGAGCACGCTCAGGTTGTGGGAGCGCCATTGGCGCCGGCGGGCGAGGTGCGCCGGCGGGCGAGGTGCGCCGGCGGGCGAGGTGCGCCGGCGGGCGAGGTGCGCCGGCGGGCGAGGTGCGCCGGCGGGCGAGGTG
>JAJYMM010000089.1 GCA_021787035.1 Actinomycetes bacterium | reverse complement strand
TGTCGTAGGCCTTGAATACGTCGTCGAGGTTCGCCATGGCTCGTTCGCGCCAAAGCTAACAAAGTCGCCGGCCGAGGGCCATTCCGTGCGAGGCCCTCAACCTTGCCCACCTAGCCCCTGCCCGTCCGGCCCCTGCCCGTCCGGCCCCTGTCCGTCGGGCCCCTGCCCGTCGGGCCCCTGCCCGTCGGGCCCCTGTCCGTCCGGCGCCTGGCCGTCCGATTCTTGGCCGTCCGATTCTTGGCCGTCCGTTTCTTGGCTGCCCGGCCCGGACGTGGCCGGGGACGTGCCCCCAATGGCTGGCACCCCCGTTGCGGGCACCCCCGTTGCGGGCACCCCCGTTGCGGGCACCCCCGTTGCGGGCACCCCCGTTGCGGGCACCCCCGTTGCGGGCACCCCCGTTGCGGGCACCCCAGTAGGAGCGGCGTGCGCCCCATGCGTAGGCGAGGGCTCTTCCGGGGCCAACGAGCGCCCCAGGCGCTTTTGGAGGGCGGCCTCGAGGAGGCCGGGGCCAGAGGCCCTCCCCCCGCGGCCAGGGGCCTTCTCCCCAAGGCCGGGCCGGCGCACGGATGCGAGCTGGGCCTGGGGGCGGCGGATAAGGAACACGAGGCCGGCCAGCGCTATGAGCGTCAATATCCAACCCTCGTAGTTGACCGGCGTCTGGCCGTACCACATGCGGACGTGGTGCGAGGTGGGGACGACGACCATCAGGTTGGGGCTCACCCGGTAGATGCCCTTGGCCCCAGATACCTGCCAGTTGGGGAAGTACGAAATGGTGACGACAACGGGCACCCCCACCTTGGACACGTCGAAGCTGATCGAGGCGTTGTGCTCGTCGATGTTGCTCACCGTCGTCGGGGGCTCGGGCTTGACCGGCAGGGCCAGGTCGTTGTACGGCACGCGTGCCCAGCTCTTGGGGCCGGTGGCGGCCAGGTAGACGTCCCAGTCGCTCGGGTCGAGGTACCAGGTCACCGTCGGCTTCAGCCACTTGGGCTGGGCGACGTTGTTCATCCCCTTCATGACGACCGGCTGGTTGGCGAGAGGGTGGACCCGGGGGGAGCCCTCGACCAGGTAGATCTTCCAGTACTGCTTGACGGCGTTACCTGTGGGTACGCCAACGCCGGTGTTGCCCGAGTAGTTGATGTAGTAGGGGCCGAGCGTGCTCACCAGCTTGAGCGACGGGTCGGCTGCGGCCTGGGCCTGGAGCTGGGCGTTGAGCGCCATGTAGTACTTGACGCCGAGCATCTGGAGGTGCTGGACGCCGAGGGCTACGTTCGGGGCGCTCGAGTAGGGGTCGGTAACCCCCGGGGGGAAGTTCATCGGGTCCGAGGGCTGGAGCGAGAGCTCGGACTGGTCGATGAAGTGGAACGGCGTGGTCGCAGACGCCTCGTAGTAGAGCCCCTCCATCGAGCCGATGCAGCCGTTGGTCCAGTAGGGCAGGATCGTGAGGGCGTCGGGGGTCCCGTAGTTGTTCATCTGGGACTGGTACTCCCACATGACGTTGCCGCACCCGTAGGCCTTGGAGAGCTTCTCCAGTTCGGCCACGACCTGGGTGTACTCGGGCCAACGGGTCTTGCTCGTATTGGGGAAGGCTGGCCCGCAGTGTGCCTTCGCGGATGGCACCTCCACGCCGGTCGTGCCGCAGCCGGCCTGGTAGCCGCTGTAGTTCCAGCTGACCCAGTCAGGGATGTAGCTGTTGGTCTTGTCCGTCACCCCGAGCCACGTGTAGGCGCCGCTCGTGCCGGTGTGCTCGCCGGGGAGGATGTGGAGGGGGAAGCCGACCCAGATGAGGGCAGCCACGAGGACGACGAGCGGGCCGGGGAGCGCTGCCGCCCGCAGCGTCACGGCGAAACGGGTGAAACGCTCGGCAACGAGCATGTAGAGCTGCGCGACGGCGAGTGCGCCCAGGAGGTAGAGGGAAAGGAACCAAAACGGCAGGACCCTCGCGTTCCAAAGGATGCTCTGGGGCATGAAGCGGAAGGCGAAAGCGGAGAGGGCCGCGACGATGAAGAAGAACTCCCCTATGCGCAGCCTCCTCGACAGGCTGAGCGCGGCGCCCACGCCGGCCAGGATGAACAGCCACGTGTCGCCGGTCGGGAACAGCGTGGTGATGTAGGTGGTGATCTTCTGGTAGCCCATGTTGGTCAGGTACGGGAAGCGTTCGTGGAACGGCCAGGCCCACCACCCCGCCAACAGGCCCCCCACCGCGAAGACCGGGAACACCCAGCGAAGCGCCCCCCGCCAGTCGTAGGTGCGAAGGACGTAGAGGACGAAGATCACCACAGCGCCCCCGCCGGCGAAGAGGGTGGGGTCGATGTGGGACATGAAGGCGCAGCAGAACGCGACCGCCGCCCAGGCCCGGTAGCGGCCGCTCTGGAGCCCCCCGATCATGAGCCCCAAGAAGATGAAGGCGAAGTTGAGGCTCCAGGCGAAGGCGAACTCCCCGGCCAAAGTCGAGGGGATGTTGCCGCCGTAGATGCTGAACTCCGTGCCGAACATGAAAGGCAGCGTCGCCGCCGCGAGCACCGCCGGGACCGGGAACGGCGCCCTGGCGAAGCGCCCCATCGCCCATGCCGACAAGGGCATGAAGATCATGGGGGCGGCCGTTATGAGCTTGAAGGCCACGTCGTAGGAGATGACCTGGCTGAGCAGCACCGCCGAGTAGACCGGGAGCGGGAAGTAGAAGGTGACCGCCGGGAAGCCGTCCCAGTTGGACGAGGTCCAACCGGTCAAGCGGAGGTTGGGGAGCACCTGGTGGGCCACCACCCACGGCAAGAGCACGTGGGCGCCGGTGTCGCCGCCTGAGATCGTGGTGCCCGAGAACAGCTTGGAGGGGTCGAACTGCCAGAAGACGAACACCACCGAGGCCAGGACGACGACGAAGGTGACCAGGTGCTCGGGCTGGCCGAGGGGCGTGAAGCGCCCGGCTACCCAGTTCGCGAGGCGTTCCCAGGCCTCACGGCCTCGCTGGCTCGGGTACTCGATCCCCCGCCCGTCGCCGTTGCCCTCCCGGCCGGGGCCAGGTGCTGCAACGCTCGAGCCCGCGCCAGGGACGCGCTCTTCTTCGCCCGTATAAGTCACTGCCAGCCATTGTGTCCGGTCAGATGACCCAGGGGAAGGAGGCCAGCGCCTGGGCAAGGGCCAACGGGCACCTGCCGATCGTCAAGGGTGGCTCAGCAAGTCCGGTTTCATGGCCGGGTCGGCCCGAGGCAACGGGCCAGTTCGACCGTTGTCAGCGGCTGGCCGCAGCGAGGTCGAGGACGCCCGCCAAAGGCAAGACTCCCTCGTCGGCTTCCCACCAGCGCAGGTCGCAGGGAGAACAGCTGTGCATGGTCAAGGTCTCACCTCTCACGGTAATCTTGATCACGACCTGCTGCCTGTTGCACTTGGGGCACCTCATAGGAATGAGTGTCGGCAGCCGACCGGCCGTTCCTTAGAGGTTGGTAAGCCCTGCCCACCGCGGACCTGCAATGAGGCGCGCCGAGCATAGGATTGTTGCCCATGAGCCGGCCACCCGGTAACTTGCCTCAGCGCCAGCCCAACCAGCAAAACAACGGCAACATGCCGACCGGCATGCCCGACCGGAGCTGGCGTTGGGTCCTCGGGGCGCTCTTGGCGGTCGTAGTCCTCGCGCTCGTCGTCTCCAACCTCATGGCGTCGACGCAGCCCTCCACCGTGTCCTACAGCTCCTTCCTGCACGAGCTGCAAGGCGGTCAAGTCCAAAAGGCCCAGGTCAACACCAACACCGGGTCAATCGTTTTCATGACGACGAGCGGCACGCAGTTCGCAACCCAAGGTCCCGCGCCTGGCCAGGACCAAAACGAGGTGCCGACCCTCACCAAGTACCTCGGGACAAAAAACCTCTCCTTTACCCAGCCCGGGACGCCCTGGTACCTCTCCCTGCTGCCCGACATCTTCATCTTCGCCCTGCTCATCGGCTTCGTCATGTGGCTCGCTAGACGTGCCCAAGGCCAGATGGGCGGCATCATGTCCATCGGGCGGAGCCGCGCCAAGGTCTATACGACCGAGCGGCCCCGCACCACTTTCGCGGACGTGGCGGGGTATGACGGCGTCAAGCTGGAGATCCGCGAGGTCGTCGACTTCCTGCGCTCCTCCAACCGCTTCAAGGACATCGGGGCAAAGATCCCAAAGGGCGTGTTGTTGGTCGGACCGCCCGGCACGGGCAAGACGCTCCTCGCCAGGGCGGTGGCCGGCGAGGCGGGCGTGCCCTTTATGTCGGTGACAGGCTCTGACTTCATGGAGATGTTTGTCGGCGTCGGCGCTTCCAGGGTGCGTGACCTCTTCCAGAACGCTCGCAAGCAGGCACCGGCCATCATTTTCATCGACGAGATCGACTCGATCGGGCGCAAACGGGGCGCCGGCCTCGGGGGTGGCCACGACGAGAGGGAACAGACCCTCAACCAGATGCTCGCCGAGATGGACGGGTTCGAAGCCACCGAGGGCATCGTGATGATGGCCGCGACCAACCGGCCCGACATCTTGGACCCGGCCCTGCTCCGCCCCGGGCGCTTCGACCGCCAGATCGTCGTCCCGCTACCCGACCTCGAAGAGCGGCTCCCGATCCTGAAGGTCCACTGCAAGGACAAGCGCGTGGGCCCCGACGTCGACCTGACCGTGGTCGCCCGGGGTACCCCAGGAATGAGCGGTGCCGACCTCGCCAACCTCGTCAACGAGGCCGCCCTGCACGCCGTGCGCCGGGGCGCCTCGGTCATCTCGATGCGCGACTTCGATGCGGCGCGTGACCGGGTGCTGATGGGCCAGCGCCGCGAGTCGACGGTGCTCTCGGAGAAGGAGAAAATGGCGACCGCTTACCACGAGGGTGGCCACGCGGTGCTCGCCTACGTCCTCCCTGACGCCGACCCCGTCCACAAGGTCACGATCCTCCCGACTGGGATGGCCCTCGGCGTGACCCAACAGCTACCGATCGAAGAGCGCCATACCTACTGGCGGGAGTACATCGAGGACTCCCTCTGCGTCATGATGGGCGGACGCTGCGCTGAGGAGCTAATGTTCGGGACCCTTTCGACGGGTGGCTCCAACGACCTGCAAAAGGCCACCGAGATGGCCCGCAAGATGGTCCGCGAGTTCGGCATGTCTGAGCGCGTGGGGCCCATGGCCTGGGGTGGCGCCGGCGAGGTCTTCCTGGGCGAAGACCTGATGCACAGCCGCGACTACAGCGACGAGACCGCCCGAGTGGTAGACGAAGAGGTAGAGCGGATCCTGCGTGAGCAGGAAGCAAGGGCGCTGCGGCTCCTGCGTGAGCACCAGCGCGGACTCGGCCTCGTTGCACAAGCCCTCCTTGACCGGGAGACGATCGACGGCATGGAAGTGGGCCGCCTGGTCGATCAGGCCTATGGGCGCCCCGTCCACGAACAGCTGGAAGTCCCGAGGTTCGCGCCGGCGCTCGCAAGCGGTAACGGTGGCCCCACTTACGGGGCCCCCAATGGAGACGTTCCGACCCCCTGAAGGGCGGCGGCCCCTTTATCAAGGCGTCGATGGTCACCGCCGGCACGACGACCATCACAGACGCCACCGTCACCGAGGGTGGGGGATCCTCTTTTTGGCGCTCCTCGTCCTTGTGGCTGGCGCAGCTGCCTATATAGAGCGCCACAAGATCCACCGGGAAGCCGACAAGCTCCTCCACCTCGGCGCTACCACGACGACGACCGCCTCTACGACGACGACCACGACGTCGCTGTCGGTCGCGACGCGGCCTGTCACTGCATCGCTCGCGCCTTGGCAGCTACCGACACCCGTCAGCCACGCCCTCACCCTCCCGGGCCCCACGGGCGACCTTCTGATCGTCGGGGGCAGGATCGCGTCAGGCTCCTCGGGCACGGGGGCGTTCCTCGTGGACACCTCGACAGGGCACCTGAGCCTCTACGCCAACTTGGTAGCGGGCGTGTACGACGGCGCAGGCGCCGACCTGGGCGGCGAGGTCTACCTGTTTGGAGGCGCGGGCGCCGGCTCGACGGTGCAGTCCTTCGCCGCCCCCGCCGCCCCCACCACATCCCCGGCGAGCGCTTCCAAGGCGGGGGTCCTCCCCCAGGCACGAGCGGGTTCGGCAGCAGTCGTCGTAGGGCCCAGCGCTTACATCGTCGGGGGCTACCAGGGCGCGGCGGCCGACGGGCAGGTCCTTTCCACCTCGGACGGCTCGAGCTTCGCGCTGGTCGCCAAGCTCGCTGTGGCCGTGAGAGACCCGGCGGTCACGGCCAGCGGGGGCGAGATATACCTGTTCGGGGGTGAGGCCCTCACTGCGGCCACTGCAGGAGCGGCTGCACATTGGGCCCCGGTCTCTGACATCCAGCGGGTCAACCCGGCGACGGGCCAAGCAAGCGTGGTCGGGCACCTACCAGTCGCTCTCACCGGTGCAATGGCGGCAAACCTAAACGGAGCGGTCTACGTGGCCGGTGGCCACGGGCCGGCCGGGTGGAACGCGACCATCTGGGGCTTCGAGCCCTCGGGTGCCCACGTGCTCGTGGCGGGGCACCTCCCCCACGCCGTCTCTGGCGCCGGCTACACGACCGAGGCCGGGGTGGCCTGGCTCGTCGGCGGCAACTCAGCCACCGGTCAACCCGTCGGTTGGGTGCAGTCCTTTAGGCTCACGACTGCCTCAGGGCAACCGCCTCCCCGGAAACCATGATCGGGGCCGAACCCTCGACGACGAAGGTGTGGCTCGCGCCGGGGAGCAGGAACGACACGTGCCCGTTCGCCGCGAGCGAGACGCCTTCAGTCCGCTGAAGGTGCCCGTCCATGCGCTCGAAGACAAACACGGGCCCACCCGACGCGCTGAAGGCTTCCATATCGCTCCCGCCGGCAACGAGCCAGCGCTTCGCGCCTTGCACCAACCCGAGCTGTGAAGCGATCCCCCGCACGGGGGAGGGAGCACCGGCCTGGACGGAACGTACAGCCACTACAGGCACCGTGCTCGTCACGTGGGCTGCATAAGCGACGCCCGGGAGCGCCCAGGGGTGCCCGTTGGTAGTCATGGCCGACAGGCTGGCCGGGCCGACCGTCCAGGAGAAGTTACTGCCCGTTCCCTTGCCGCCAGGGAACAGCTCGAGGTTGACGTGGGCGGGCGCCGTCCCGGGGTTGTAGACGTCGTAGGTCTCGGTTACGCCGGCAGGTTCGCCCCCGTCGGCCCACCACCAAGAGCGCGACTCTTCCCTGCTTCCGAGCGTCAAGGCAACACCGGGGACAGGCAGCGCCGGGTTCAAAGCGGTGGCCGAGGTGTCCGCGCCCCGGGGGAGCGCTGCACCCCTTGGGGGCCGGGCCACACGCTCGGTCTCCCAGGCGACGACCTCGCCTGTCCTCGCCGTCACCATCGTCGCTATGGCCAGGCGCTGGCGGAGGGCGGCTCCCACGTTCATGACGGCCAGGCCCCGTGCGGGCACTACCACCCCCTGGAGTGCGAGGGGTTGTTCTTCGCCCTCGTTGGTCGCGAACGACACGTCCACCACCGCCGCCGCCGGGTACGGGTTCACGAGCGAGAGCTCGAGCGCGGCATTTCGGAGCACGGAGCCCCCGGCGAAGTACCAATCGGGGGACGCAGCAGGCGAGCAAGCCCCCATCGATGACCCCGTCCGGGTGTGGACCTCCTGGTACACGCTCCCCATCCCGCCGTACAGCTCGACCAGTGCAGCCGCCCACTCACCCGACGCCCGGCCGGCGAATGACTCAGGGACGCTCACCCCGCCCCCTGCTTGCACCGAGAGCCCGATCGACCGCGACTCGCCATCCTGGGCGACGAGGCGGACCGACGCCTTGAGAGGGGTCGCGCCTGCGTCGTCGATGACAAGCTGGCCCGGCGCCAGGCTGCCGCCCCCGGCCGTCGTTCCCGCGCACGACCACGTCGACGAGAGCGCCACCAGGGAAACGGCGTTCGGGGCTTGGAGCCGTGCCTTGCCCCCGGCCAGCACGGACACGCCAGCGAGGAGTGCGGCACCTGCAACGACAAGTGGCAAACGGCGCGGTTCGCTCAACGTTCCTCCCCTACCAGGACAAGTTCATCGCCCACGGGACTGGTGTCCGAGTGACGCGGCACCGCCTGGGTGCCCGAGCCGGGCCCGCCTCGCCGGCGCCTGAGGAGCGCCACGAGGCATGCGGACCACAACAAGACGGTCGCCAAGGCCGCGAGGTGCTGGCCGGTGGCGCCCGCCGGCTCGAGGGCCGCAGGGGGGACCCGGCCGGCGTTGCCCGA
>JAJYMM010000175.1 GCA_021787035.1 Actinomycetes bacterium | reverse complement strand
CCGGCCTCGCCCCTACCGGACTCGCCCCCGCTGGCGCCGCCGGCCTCGCCCCCGCCGGCCTCGCCCCTACCAGCACCGCCGGCGCCGCCGGCGCCTGCGTAATCGGGGGGCACGGAGCCGGCGACAACACTGACAGGGGCCGCCCCGCCGGCACGGAGCGGCTCCCGCGGCTCCCCCCAAGGGACCAGGCGGACCTGTTCTTGGTAGTCGCGGCCCCCTTGGAGCACGGCCGAGAGAACCGCCTCCGGGCCGAGGAGGCCCTGTACCCTTGCCAGCGCCCGGGCTGCCCGGGCGTCGGCGCCAGCGTCAGCGCCCCAGAGGGCGAGCTGGCGGCCGGTATCGGGGCGAACCTCCTCCGGGACCAAAGCGAGCCTGGTGATACCGCATGCGCCTTGTGCCCACTCCTCGTGCCATCCCTGTGACCAGCCTTCAAGCTGCCAGCGGACGCGCTCGCCAATGGCTGCCGCACTCAAGGCGCCCTCATGACGCCAGCTACGCCTAAACGTCTCACCCCGCTCGGTCCCCACCTCTACAGCGAGGCGTGTGCACACCAAGCCCTGGCCCGCCAGGCGGTCGTGGAGCTGTTCTGCCAGCGCACGGCCTACAAAGACGGCGGCTTGCAACTGGTCGGCAGGCGGGTCGATCTCCGCGACTACCGCCCACTCGGGAGAGGGGGCACGGCTCCGCACGGGCCGCTCCGAGGAACCCCGCGCCAAGAGGTGGACAAGCCTCCCTTCGGTGCCAAAACGACCGAGCACGCTCGATGGGGGGAGGGCGGCGAAATCGCCCAAAGTTCGCAATCCGAGGCGCTCCAGAAGGTCGACTAGGCCACCAAGACCACCGGGCCGCCTGGCTGCACCGGCACCGGCGGCACGGCTGCCGGCGCCACGGCTGCCGGCGGCACGGCTGCCGGCGGGTCCCTCGCGAGTACCGGCGGGCCGGCCGGCTCCGACGCCAGGAGTATGGGCAGCGCGACCAGCGCCGGCGCCTGTATCACCCACAAGTGCTGCGAGGTCTGGCGAGGCGAGGACCCTGAGCGAGAGCGGCGCCAGGAACGCGGCGCTCGCACCGCTAGGTACTACCAGCGGATCACCGGGAACCGCCATGGTTGCCGCCAAGCCGGCAGCAAACAGCCCCTCCGCCACTCCCACTTGGCAGTATCCAGTCCACCCCAGCCGTCTTGCCCGAGGCGTTGGGCATGGTTTGCTCACCGTAGGAGTAATCAATCCGGGCCCAACGGCTGAGCTTTGCCTTTCCCCTGCCACCTCAACTGCCGCCTCGACGGCGGAAGCCACCTTGGCCGCCAACGCCATATCCCCCCCGAAATAGCGTGACGGCCCCTTGGCACCGAGCGCTAGTTGGCCGGGCTGGAGCACTTCTACTCCGGGGGCAAACTCCTCGACGGCCGCCACTGCCGGCTCCCACCAACGGGCCTCACTGGCCAGGTCGCGTGCCAATACCTCAAGCCCGGGGCAACAGCTCTGGGCCTCTCGCCGGCGCATCCCTACTCGCACGCCGGCTGCGCGCGCTGCCGGGGATACGGCTAAAACGCCTTTGGCGCCCACCAATGCAACGAGAGCCGAAGGGGGCCGTCCTGCCACGATGACGGGCCAGTAAGGGCAAAGAGCCACGAGTACCCTCATCTGGCCAGCCACCACCTTCTCTAGCGCTAAGCAGGGTGAGGCAGCACCTGCACCCGCTCGGCACGAAGAGGGCTCGCCGGCACAGGCTGGGGGACCTCGGGGCCTGGCCAGAGGGCCTCTGGCCCCACACCGGCAACCGACACCCGCTCTCCAGGCTGCAAGTGACCGTGCCCTTGGGAAGCTGGGCCGGCGTGAGCTGGGCCGGCGTGAGCTGGGCCGGCGTGAGCTGGGCCGGCGTGAGCTGGGCCGGCCGGTCTCGCTTGCAGTAGGCCAGCTGGCTCGCCCAAGGAGATACGCCCTCGCCGCAGTTTCGAAGCGCTGCCCCTCCCCGTCGCCACAACCTCGATCTCACGTCCAGCCAAGTAGCCGAACCCGTCCCCGAGCCCCCGCCAACTGCCACCTACGACCTCCAAACGAAGGTCGGGCCGGCCGGGCCATCCCGGACAAGCAAGCACGATCAATGCCGCGCCGCTCTCGCGCGACCTCGCCTCCAAGTTGCTGGCCTCGACCTGGCGAGGCCGCAAGGGAGGGCGCAAGACCACTACCTCGAAGCCCTCGAGGAGTGTTGCAACCACGGTTGCCCACCTGGGCCCGGGCGAGGGAACAAGGGCCAACCGCCCAAGGTCGACTCCGGCCTGGGCGGCCGCCACCAAACCGAGGTCCGCCACCCCCACGACCGCACACCACGTCCCTCCGGCCGATGGCCCACCAAGCAAGGCCAAGGCGAGTGAGGTGACACCGACCGTGGACCGGCTGGCAGCCGAAGGGCCGCTGGCAGCCGAAGGGCCGCTGGCAGCCGTGGACCGGTTGGCGACCGAGGGCCCCATGCCCAGGGAGACCGTACTCCCGCGCCTCAGCCCTCCTTCGGGGAAAAGGCTGGCCAGACCGGCTACGAGCGGGAGCGCACGGTCGCCGGCAAGGCCCGTACGCCCTTGGACCGTACGGAGGCTGTCCTTCGCTCTCGCCAGCGCCTCTTGTCTCATGGCGGCACTATATACAGAATGCGAACGTCAGTTCGTAGCAGCAGACCGGCTTGCGGCCGGCCTCCTCCACTTCAGGTGGACCTACCGCCGCCAAGAAGGACGAGCCCCTGCGCCTAGTGCCAAGGCTCGAGTCCGCCGTGAGAAAAGTAACAACAGTCGCAGAGACAAGGCCACTCTCATGACAAAACTGGTCTATTTGATCGGTCAAAAGTATCAACAGTGGCCGCCTTCAGGCGACTCTCAGCACATTTCAACCGGCGAGCTGGGTCCGTGGGAAGATCACGAGCTCGGCCCCAATTGGTAAGTTGTCTACATGACCAGCCCAGGCCCTGACGGGGCATCTATTGGACCGGTGACCGAGCAGCGCAACCCGCGCACATCGGAGATCGACGTACTCCCCACACTCGAAGTCCTTCGCCTACTCAACAGCGAAGACGCTCGCGTCCCGCCGGCCGTGGAGAAGATACTCCCCGTCCTCGCCAAACTCGTCGATGCCGCGGTTGACCGCACCCGGCGAGGTGGGCGCCTCCACTACTTCGGCGCCGGCACCTCGGGCCGCATAGCAATGCTCGATGCAGCCGAGCTCCCCCCAACCTTCGGGGTAGAGCCGGGGTTTGCCACCGCCCACCTCGCCGGCGGAGAAAATGCTGCCCGTCTTGCTGTCGAAAACGCCGAAGACGACTTGGACGCAGGACGGTCCGCCGCCCAGGACCTTGGCCCCAACGACATCGCTATCGGCGTCAGCGCTAGCGGATCCGCCCCGTACGTGGCCGCCGCTCTCAAGCGCGCCCATGAAAAAGGAGCACTTACGGCGCTCGTGAGCTCCAACCCTGCCGCCCCCCTCGGCGAACTGGTCGACTTCCACCTCGCAGCGGACACTGGGCCCGAGGCGGTGACAGGATCGACCCGCCTGAAAGCAGGAACCGCCGCCAAACTCATGCTAAACGGTTTCTCGACGGCCCTTATGGTCCGGCTTGGCCGCTCCTACTCCAACATGATGGTCGACATGGTGCCAACCAACCAGAAACTTCGGGGCCGCCTCGTACGCATCCTCGTCCAAGCCACTGGAGCAGACGAAGATAGTTCTCGCGAGGCCCTATCCGCAGCCGATGACAACCTAAAGGTCGCCCTTGTCGCGATGCTGAGCGGTTCGCCAACGCGAACCGCCCGAGAAGCACTCGAGCAAACTGGTGGCCAAGTGCGCTCCGCTATGGCCCTCCTCGGGACCGGCGCGGCCCCAGCCGGCGCGGCCCCAGCCGGCGCGGCCCCAGCCGGCGCGGCCCCAGCCGGCGCGGCCCCAGCCGGCGCGGCCCCAGCCGGCGCGGCCCCAGCCGGCAACTAGCCTGCGTCCATGGCCCGAGTGCTAGGGATAGACATCGGGGGAACGGGAAGTCGCGCGCGCCTTTCGGTCGAGGGGGTCACAGTAGGAGAGACGACAACGTCGAGCGCGAACCCGTCAACAGTTGGCCTCGCCGAGGCCCTCCGCGTGGTGGACGAGCTGCTCGAGCGGCTTCCCTTGGAGGACCACGGCACGCTTGACGCGGCTTGCATCGGTGCCGCCGGCATCATCGGCGCCTCGTCCGAGGCGACCAAGATGTTCACTGAACGGCTCGGACCGCTTACAAGCGGAGGTCCAGTAGCAGTGCTCCCCGATGTCGCCCTGGTCCTTCCCGCAGCCGGGCTCGACAACGGAGTGGCGCTCATCTGCGGCACGGGTTCAGCGGCATTTGGTCGTAACGGAGACCTTTCCGTAAGGGCAGGCGGGTGGGGTTACCTAGTCGGCGACGAAGCGAGCGGGTATTGGCTTTTCCGCCAAGCCCTGCGCACACTTCTCCGGCTCGACGACAGGCGCCAGCCCCTCAGCGAGCTCGGCGCTTCGCTGCTCGCCGCCACTGGGACCACCACCGCGGACGAGCTGCGGGACCAATTCTACAAAGACCCCTGGCCGGGACGATGGGCTGCCTTGGCCACCGTCGTGCTCGCCTCCCCCGACCCGGCGGCTCGTGCCATTTTGGACGAGGCAGCCAGGGAGCTCGACGTGCTCGTGGGTGTCGTCCTGGAGGGCCTCGGCAACCCCCTCGGGCTGCCGGTGGTCCTTGCCGGCGGTCTTACCTCCGACGCCAGGTTTTGCGACATAATGACCGGCTACTTGGCCAGTTGCCGACCTGGTTCGACGGTCTCGGTACTCCGCGAGCCACCGGTTGCCGGGGCCGTCCGTCTCGCGGCCCGTGCCGCAGAGGGCATCAGCTGGCCCGTCGCCTCCTAGATCCCGCTACGCCCCGGCTCGCCCGCCACAAACAAACTCTGGCCCCTCACGCAAAGGCCCGCCCTTACCTCGTGAACGGCGGCGCTCACCTCTCCCACCCGCGCAGGAGGGTCGGTGGCCGCTTCAGCCCCGCGACCTGCCGGGAGTTCCACTCCTCCGAACCGTCGACGTTCGCGCTCTTGAACACCGGGGGCTCGATACCCCGGCCGGCGAGCAGTTTGACCGTTTCCACCACGACCGTCTGGATTATGACAAGGCCCATCACGCTCGATAGGCCGCCTACCTTCACATCGTCGCCCACTGCGATAGCGGCGTCCCCGAGCGGCGCGTGGTTGTCGATCACGAGGTCCGCCACATCTGCCAGCTTTATGCCGAGACCACCACGGGCCTCCACCTTCGCCGAGTGCTCTCGGGATACTACGGCTACTACCTTGGCCCCTCGGCCCTTTGCCGCCTCCGCAACCTCGATCGGTGCCGGGTTCCGGCCGGAATTGGAGATAACGAAAAACACGTCCCCCTTCTGGACGGGCTCGGTAGCGAGGATGACCTCACCCAGGCCGGGAAGACGCTCCAAGAGCGAAGCCCGCTTCCCAGGGTGCACCATGAGCCAATCAACCAAGACGGCATTGACGGGGACCAGGCCGCCAGCCCTGTAAAAAGCCTCCTCGGCCACCATATGCGAGTGACCAGAGCCAAACACATGGACCAGCCCGCCAGACGCAATAGCGTCGGCACACCAGCGCGCGGCGAGGAGGAGCGCGTCGCCGTCCCTTTCCACTTCGTCAAGGTGGCGTCTCACTTCGGCAACGTACTCGAACGTTTCGGATCCCATGATGTTCCCTTTCCTTCGTGCTCCCAGCGAGTGGCCGCGAGGGCCTCGACGCCAGCGCTCGCGACGACCGTCCCTGCTTCCCCGGTAAGTGGCGAGGCCGCGACTTCTCAACAACCCTGCATTTCCTCACCCGGCCCGAACCCACAGGCCGCAGTCGGCAGTACCACGCCCTGCAGGCCCAAGCCGGCGCCGCCAGCCAAGGGCCGTGCATTTCCGGCAGCGTACAAGGCGGCGCCCGCAACCAAGACCCAAGCCACGCCGCCTCCTCGAAAGTACGCTCGCGCGCCGTCCAGCGCGTCCTGATGTCTCCCGACGCCATCGGGCACGAGGGTCACCTTCCCAGTACCGACGGCGCCGGCGAGCCGGCGGAGTGCCCCTTCCGCCAACACGGCCAAGCGGCGTTCCAGCGACCACGGGACTGCCCTCGTGGCAGCCACCAGGTGGAGTACCGCACCGAAGCCCGCCGAGCCCTGAGCGCAGGGCGAGGGTTCGAGGTCGCCCATGAGAGAGCCAAGTTCGCCCCCGCTGGTGCCGACCTCTTCAACCTCGCAGTCGATACTGCCACCTTTCGCAACTTCTCCGAGCTGCACGTCCCACCGGCACCCACCAGTACCAGCCGCCAGGAAGGCGCTCAACGAATGCCCATCGTCGCCCGCAGGAGCTGCTTTTGCGACGCGGCAAAAAGGATGGCCACCGGTGCGCTCACGATCATGACGGCGGCAGCGAGCAACGTGTAGGCGCTCTCGTTCGAGCTATAGAAACTGTAAACGCCCCTCGCCACCGGGAAAAGGCTGGGGCTCGCGAGGAAGACGACCGGCCCGATGATATCGTTCCAAACAAACAGCAGCGAATAGAGGAAAGTTATAACGATACTTGGCCAGGCGAGCGGCGCCACAAACGAGACGATGTAGCGCGGGTAGCTGGCTCCATCGAGCCAGGCCGCCTCGTCCAGCTCCCTCGGGATCGACGAGACGAACGCGCTAAGCAGTATGACCCCCAAGGGGAGCCCGGGCTCGACGTGCAAGAGGATGTAACCGATCCTGTTGTTGTACAAACCGAGGTCCCGCGCCTCGATAAACAACGGGATGTACGGGATCGGCAAGGCCAGCCCGATCACGAACCACTGGAACAGCGGGGACGACCAGCGGATGAGCCGGCGGGCTATCGGGAAAGCGATCAGGAGCGAGAGCCCCGTGGAAATGCCCGCCCCGCCAACGGCGTAAATGATCGTGTTGATTATCTCTGGGCCTAGGTCGCCTTGTCGCCAGGCCGAACCGAAGTTCCCGATGTGGGGAGGCAGCGGCGGTTGCATCGGGTGCGCCGCGAACTGGCTAGGCGATTCGAGCGAGATCATTATCACATACACGATCGGCACCAGGAAGATCAGCGCGATCAAAAGACCGCTGGCCAAGCGCCGCACACGGAGAGGGTTGCTGAACTTCATTTTCCGGGCCTCCAGCTGCAATCCCTCATGCGAGCAACCTCCGCTCGCGCGACCTGAGCATGGCGACTAGCGGTATGGCGACAGCGACCGCCACTACGAAAAGCGCCGTCGTGACGGCAGCCCCCAACCCGAGGTCAGCGGACTGGCCGAACGCCGTGTTGAAGGCGAACATCCCGAGAGTGTTGGTGCCAAACGCCCCGTCGGTGAGGACATAGATGAGGTTGTAGGTGGTAAGGGAGCCGACAACGGCAAACAGCACGTTAACCGAGACCATCGGCGCCATCATCGGCCAAGTTATGGAGCGGAGCCGCTGCCAAGCCGAAACGCCGTCCAGCGCGGCCGCCTCGTAGATAGACGCGGGGATCGTCTTCAGGCCCCCGATGTACACGGCCATCGTGAAGCCGAGGTTCTGCCAGACCTGGACGATTATGACCAGGGTCATTGCCCAAGTGTTCGCGCCAAAAAAGGCTGAATGTATGCCGAAGGCCCCGAAGACCACCTGGGCCGGGCTGGACACCGGGTCGAAGAGGAGGAGCCACGTGATCCCAACGACGGTCACGCCAAGCACGATCGGGAAGAACGCAAGGACGCGCAGCGCAGAAGCAGTCTTGCCTTCCCCTTGGAGGCGGTGGGCGAGGGCGAGCCCCACGGCATTTTGGACCACCGTGACCCCCACGACGAAGATCAGGGTCGCGACGATGCTCGAGATGAACCCCGGCGCCTGAGTGGAAAACAGGATGTTGTAATTAGTGAAACCGACGAAAGAGGTGGGCGTGCCAGGGAACCCGGAGTAGTTGGTGAACGACACGACGAAGTTGGCCACCGCTGGGACGATCCCAAACATCACGTAAAACGCGGCCCCGACACCCACACCCGCCCACATCCACGCCCTGGAGGACCGCGACAGGAGCCGCGCTGGCGAGGGGCCTGCTTGTCGCACCCAGGAACCCTTCCGGGAGGGCCGGCTCACCGTCAGCCTGCGCCGGCTCCGCGGCGGCCCCCCCGAGCGCGCAGCGCCAGGCTGCACGGAGCCACGGGGCGCCCCTGTAGTCACCGCAGGGGCGCCTCTGTCGCTCATTGGTTACCGCTATTGCTGTTTCTTTGCAATTGTCCTACGGCCGCTTGGCGGACTACTACTTCCAGCTGCCCTGGATCAGCTTGGCGGCTTGCTGGGGCGTCTTGCTCCCAGCGATCACTGCCTCTTGAAGAAGGGGGAACTCGGTCGGCGTATCATAGTAGCCCTCAGTCGCAACGAGGTTGGGCATCATGGTGCCGAGCTCTATGCCCTTGCCGAGCCACTTGCCGAGCGCCCCGGCAGCAAAGCTGTTGTAGGTACCACCCGTCTCACTCGGCGAGATGCCCGTCATGTCGACGTACTGCTCGTATATGGGCTTGCTGGCAAAGAACTTGAGCCAAGCGAGCGCAGCGGGGATGTTGTGGGACTTCTTCAGGACCTCGAAGTTGAGGTCGGGCTGGAGGGTGGGCTGGTTGTCCGCGGCGACGTTGCTGCCGGGCAAGGGGAAGCTCCCCACTTGGAGCTTCGGGTTGTCCTGGTGGATAGTCGCGAGGTCCCATGAGCCGTCCAGGAGCATTGGTGCCTTGTTGCTGGCGAACGCCCCGGGCATGCCCTCCCAGGAAACGCCTGTGTAACCAGGCTCCAGGTACTGGCCGATAGCTGCCTCTTCCGCCATGGTTTGCACCATGTAAGGGCTCGTCCATTTTGCCGAACCATTTTGGATGTCGGTCGTCAGGTTTTTGCCCGCTACATGAGGCTGCCAAACCTCGGACATGAGCGGCTGGGTGAGGAACACCTGCACGTAGGGCGGCACGCTACCTGCACCGAGCCAGAGAGGCGTCACGTGGTCGGCCTTCAAGGTCTTCAAGAGCGTGAGGAACTGGTTGTAGGTGGTCGGGACGCTCAAGTGGTACTTGGCGAAATCAGCCTTGTTGTAGAACACGACGCGCTGGTACTGCCCCGAGAGCACCCCGTACACGTTGCCCTTATAGCTCTCCAGGCCGAGGGCAGCCTGGCTGAAGCTGTGGATCCAGGGCTGGTTATTGAGGGAGAGGTATGCACCGCTCGCTGCCCACAGCTCAGTCGGCGTCAAGGTCGTACGGTTCGCGTGGAGCGGCAAGGGCTGGATCGAGTTGTTGTCAGTGACGATGTCGGCTGTACCTGAGTCCACGCTCGTCGAAAGAAGCGTCGCGTACCCAGCGGTGTCGTTGGCCGCGGTCTCCAGCTGCACGTTGACTTTGGGGTACTTCTTTTGGAACTCCTGGTCGATCTTGGTGAGCGCGGCCACGGCCGGAGGGTTGACCCAGGTGATAATTTTGAGCGGTCCGGAGATACCCGTTGTTGCCGCCGAGGCAGCGCTCGGTAGCACTACGACCCCGGTGGCCGAAAGAGCGGCCACGCTGATGGTGGCGGCCACCTTCGCCCGGTTGCGCCCACTCTTCGTTCGGTTGTACTGCATTTGTAACTGACCTACCTTTCTTGTCCTGTCCAGCTGTGCCACACTGCCGGCTCCCCAATCCTGCCTGGCGCGCATGGCGGTTTTCGTTGCGATATTGTGAATTCACATAAGGCGCTGCAAGGTGCGCCTGCGGCCCAGGTTTGCCTGCACTTGTCGGGCGCGGCTCCTTTGGTCTCCTACCCGAGGCTTTCGCCCCCTCCTTTTTGATGCCGTCCGGCGGGCACGCGCCGTCGCGCTGAGGCCCCCATTGGTCTAGACCAGTGATCATCGCGCGGGGCGTGGGCATTGTCAAGGCGACCATCGCAGGCGCTTTAGGAGCGGAGCTCGCCCGCGACAATGCTCGCGACCACTCGCACCCTTGGGGACTTGGTAACTTTAAAGGACTCAGCGCCGGCGCCTCCGGTGACGGGCCCGCACCGCGTCCCGGGTGCGAGCGAGGGCTGAAACCGTCTCCTCGTAGCGCCGCTCCGCGACCGCCGTAAAGAGGCAGTCGACAACGACGAGCTCGGCTATCCGGCTCGCCATTGCACCGCTCCTGAACGCCGTCTCGGAAACTGTTGTGCGCACCACGATGTCGGCTACTCCCGCGATCGCCGACTTCGGGAAGTTCGTTATGGCAACAGTGGTAGCCCCGGCCAGCTTGGCCTGGCCGAGGGCCTCGATCGTGTCGACGGTCGTGCCGCTATGGCTGATGGCGATCGCAACATCTTCAGATGACAGGTTGGCAGCAGAGGGCAAGGCGAGGTGAAGATCGCTCCAGGCGAAGGCCACCAGACCTATTCGGTGAAGTTTCTGTTGCAGGTCTGTGGCGACAACGGCGCTAGCCGCCACGCCGTAGATGTCGATGCGGCGTGCCGCTTCCACGGCCTCTACCACCCGCCCGAGGACTTCGGCGTCGAGGTTTGCCACCGTGCTTGCGACTGCCTGCGCATCGGCGGTGCCCACCTTCGCGACAACGGTCGCGAGGTCGTCGTCGGGGCTGATGTCGGGCGACAAGCGCGGGACCGGCTCGGCCGACGCTCGCCCGGCCGCTTTGGCGAGGCCTATCCGTAGCTCCGAGTAGCTCCCGAGCCCGATCGAACGTACGAAACGGACAACGGTGGTCTCGGAAGTATCCGCCATGTTGGCAAGTTCGGTGATGGTCAGGTGAGCGGCGCTCCCTGGGAGGGAAAGGATCACGCGCCCGACCCTCTGCTCGGATGGCGCGAGCGACGGCAGCAGTGACTCTACGTGGGCGGGCACGCCGTCGAGCTTCGCTATGGGCCCGACCGCCAAGGCCTGCACCTCATCGTCCTGACTGCGGCTGTCCTGACTGCGGCTGTCCTGACTGCGGCTGTCCTGACTGCGGCTGTCCTGACTGCGGCTGTCCTGACTGCCGGTCTCTTGGCCGCCGGCGCCACCGCCTGGCGCTACAGCTCTAGAACCCACAGCGCGCCGGCCGGGACCGCTTGCCGACCCGGTCGCGGGGCTGGTCATGGGGCGAGGGCCTCATGGACTGCTCGGCGCAGCTCCTTGACCGTCCCCCGGCCACGCCCGAAATGCACGTCGTTGGTGAGGAGCACGACCCAGCGGCCCGAGGGCGGGTCCAAGGCAAGCGAGGTGCCCGTGAAGCCCGTGTGGGACACGGCCGTAGCCGGCCACGCCTCCCCGAGCGGGTCAAACGCGTCGCCGCGCGCCACCCAGCCAAGCCCGCGGTGGCCACCGAGCCCGAGCGTCCTGTCCCGGACGGCTTCCTCGCGCCAGCGCCGTGGTAGCCAGTCTTCGCTCCCAGACAGCCAGGCGCGGGCGTAGGTAGCGATGTCGCCGGGCGTCGAGAAGAGCCCAGCGTGGCCAACCGGCGCCACGAGGCAAGCCGCGTTCTCGTCGTGCACGACGCCGACGATGTACCTCCCATCAGGGCCCATCTCGGTGGCGGCCACGTCCCCCGCCGGTCGCGGCCCGTAGCCGGTACCCCCAAGGCCAAGCGGCTCCGCCACCCACTCCGACACCAAACTGGAAAGGCTCCGGCCGGTGACCGCCTCGGCCAGCCAGCCGAGGAGCATGAAGCCGATGTCGGAGTAGACGACCTTGCCCCCGGGCCGGTCGCCTGGGGCGAGCTCGAGCGGTTCCTCCAAGAACCGCTGCCTGAGCTCGGCACTGCCCAGCCCAAGCCGCCAGTACTCACGGTGAGGTGGCAAACCCGAGGTGTGGGTCAGGAGGTGCTCGACTGTCACCTCGGCCCGCGCCGCCGCCCCGGTACCAAATCCAGGCAGCAGATCTGCAACCTTGCTTCCGAGGCCGATACGACCGTCGGCGAGGAGGCGGAGCACAACTGGAAGGGTCGCCACGACCTTGGTCAGGGACGCCAGGTCAAACACCGTACTTGTCGACATGGCCCGGCGCTCACCAGGAGGGCCGGCTTCGGCCCAACCGTACGCCGACAGCACTTCGGTCTCGTCACCCCAGCCGGCAGCGAGCACGCCACCAGGAGTCGCGCCCGAATCGACAGCCCCGCGCAGGATCGATAGGGCCGTCAGCGCCCTTGATCCCGGGGTGGCTGCGACCTCCGTGCCCCTAGCAGCGCTCACGGCGCGCAGCGACGCTGCCTCGCGGCCCGGCGCACCTCGTCCCGGCAACTACGTTGGTCCCCTCTTTCGATGTTGCTAGGTTACATCTGCGCCACCTCGCGCGGAAGATACCCACAAGCCACCACGTCTGGGTACGACCCCAGCGCCGCCGAAAACGGGCGGCGGTCGCGGCCTCAGCGAGGAGCGGGCGGGGGCCGAGGACCTGGAGCACCTCGGGGTGAGGGTGCCTCCGGCGGTCAGGGTGAGCCTGGCCTACGGCACGGTCCAATTGGCGGCCCGCTTGAGGGCAGCCTCGCGGCGCCTCGTCCTAGCTCATCGAGAAAGCTCGCTCTAGCTCGGGCGCCAAAGGGACCGGGCAGACCACGCCGCCGCCAGCCCGCAACGAGGCCGTCGCCGCGCACGCCGCGGCGACGGCTTGGCGAGCGGCGACGGTCGGGCTCACCGCCGGCGGCCTTTCCCCTCGGAGCACTGCGACGAACTCCTCAACACAGCGCTGGTCCGCCGTCGCATGACCACCCTTTCCCTCCGCCACTTCGATCGTCTCATGGCCAGATGCGTCGTAAGAGCAGCGCCGGTTCCAGAGCCTGATGCAGCTTCCTGGCCCGCCGTCGCCGAAGTTCTCGAGCCTCCCCTCGTCGCCGATCACGGTGAAATTGCGCCAATAGTCCGGTGTGAAGTGGCACTGGTCATAGGTCGCAAGCACGCCGTTGTCCAGCTGCATCTGTACGAGCGCGAGGTCCTCCACGTCTATGACCGAGTTGAGGTCGGGGAGCGAACGCGGCGGCCAGTGCCGGACGAGGTCGTCACTCGTCCAAGAAGGTACAGGCGCCGGCGACTGCCTCCGCTTCCCGGCCTCGGCGTAGACGAACGACCCTCCAAAGGCCTGGGCCGCCGCCGTATAACCTCCGGCCAGCCAATGGATGACGTCGATGTCGTGTGAGCCCTTTTGGAGCAATAGCGAATTGCTGTAGCGACGGTCCGCGTGCCAGTCACGGAAGTAGTAGTCGCCCCCGTTGCCGACGAAATGCCGGCACCAGATGGCCTTAACCTGGCCGACCTCGCCCCTGTCAATGAGGCACTTCATCTGGACAACGAAGTTCATGTGGCGCATGTTGTGGCCTACATAAAGGACATTCCCACTTCGCACTGCGCTTGCCAAGATACGGTCCGCGCCTTCGACGCTTATCGCCATCGGCTTTTCCAGGTAAACAGCCTTGCCCGCCTCCAAGGCCTTGCACGCCTGCTCTTCGTGGAGGTAGTCGGGCGTGAGCACGAAGACCGCGTCTATGTCGTCGCCTTCGAGCAGTTCGTCGAGCTCAAGGTAGGTCCGCAAGCCTTCGCCATACCACTCTCGGGCTTTGTCGAGGCGCTCGGCGCGCACGTCGCAGACGGCGACCACGGACATCCCCGTGGCTGGGCTGTGGGCGTGGCGCGCCAACCCGCCTCGCAAGCCGTTACCGACCACTGCGAACCTCAGCTCGCCCATCTCTTTCCCCTCCTCCTCGTCCTGCCCGTTGCGGTGATGCTGGAGCCTTGCACCCCCGGCCAGCCGGCGTCAGGACAGGGCCGCAGCACTGCCCAGCCGCACCGCACCGCCACCGGCTCGAGCAAGCAAGGCGGCACCGAGGGAGCCGGCTTCGTCGCCGAGCGCCGCCGTGGTGAGCCGCGGGGCGACCTGCCAGGGAAGGCGTGCGGCTATCGCCCCTTCGAGGTCGGCCAGCAGGCGCTCCGCGTTGGCCAAACCGCCACCGACCACCACGAGATCCAGGTCCACGAGGCTCTGCACCCCGGCAAGAACCTGCCCAAGGGAGCCGACCGCCGAGGACCACACCGCAAGGGCGACGGTGTCGCGCTGCGCGGCGAGCACGGCGACGGCAGGGGCCTCGAGGGTCGAGCCGGGCACCTGCTCCTGGTAGCGCCGAGCCAAGGCCGACGCGGAGGCTAGGGTCTCGAGGCAACCCCTCGCCCCGCAGCGGCAGGGTGGGCCTCCCGGTTCCACGACCAGGTGGCCGAGCTCCCCGGCTGAGCCCCTGGGACCGGCTCTCACCTGGCCACCCAGCACGAGGGCAGCGGCGATCCCGGTGCCGATCGGGAGGAACAAAAAGTCATCGACCCCCCTAGCAGCACCGAGGACGCCCTCCGCTAGGGCCCCAGAACGGACGTCGTGGCCCAAATAGACCGGCACACCGAGGCGGCGCGCAACGAAAGAGGTCACCTCCACGTCGCGCCACCCGAGGTTGGCTGCGAAACGCACCACGCCGGCCTCCTCGTCGATCACGCCTGGCACCGCCAGCCCCACGGCGCGTAGCACCTCGCCTCTGGCGAGGAGCTCGTCGCGCATCCCGACCAGCAAAGCGACAACCCTTTCCATGAGGGCGCCAGCACCATCACCGGCCGCCGTCGGCTGCCGCACACGCGCCGTGACCCCGCCTTCCGGCCCGACTGCCACGGCCTTCAGGAGCGTCCCACCAACGTCAAGGCCAACAACCGAACCGCTCCCCGCCAGCCCCACCATGGTCACATCATTACTTTGGGTTATTTGAGACCCCCGAGCATTATGCCTCGTACGATCTGGCGCTGGAAGATGAGGAACACGATCAAGACCGGCACGACCGCGATCGCGGACGCCGCCATCAGCAAGTTGAACTCGCTCGCCGTCTGCTGAGACTGGAAAAGGACCAAGCCGAGCTGGACCGTCATGTACCGGTTACTGCTCACGATGATGAACTGGTAGAAGAAATTGTTCCAGTTGTAGATGAAAGCGAGGATCGCGAAGGCGCCCGCGGTGCTCCTGGAAAGAGGCGCCACCACGCTCACGAACCGGCGCAAGATGCCGGCACCGTCCACCGAGGCCGCGTCTTCTAGCTCAGAGGGGAAGCTGGCGAAAAACTGGCGGAAGAGGAACGCCCCGAAGATCGACGGGATGTTGGGGATGATCAGCCCTTGGTAGCTGTTCAGCCAGTGAAAGGTGGCGAGCAGGTGCACAAGGGGCACGAAGACGACTTGGAACGGGACGAGAAGCGCCCCGAGCAATATGACGAAGATCACCTGGCGGCCTGGGAAACGTAGCCGCGCGAAGGCATACCCGGCGAACGCGCTCGTGACCACTTGACCGACCGTGCTCCCGACGGCCTGGATGATGCTGTTCAGATAGAAGGTGCCAAACGGCGCGACCTTGAACACGTCGATGTAGTTGCCCCAATGCCAATGGCGTGGCAACAAGGTGGGGGGGTAAACGAGTGCCGCCGAGGAGCTCTTCAAGCTCGTGAGGATCATCCAGAGGAACGGGCCAAAAAAAAGCGCCGTCGCCACGATCAGTACGAAATGCCTGCCCACCACCACCACGGGGCGCTCGCGCCGCCCTTTGGTGCCGGCCCTCCAGCGCCAGCGCGTGCCTGGCTTCAGCCGAGTCGCCTCGGCGGCGGCCCCGAGCGTCGTCGCCATCAGGTGAGCAGCTCCACTCTCCGGCGCCCCAAAAAGCGCAGTTGCAACAACGTGAGGATCATCCCGATCAGGAACAGCACCACCGAGCCCGCCGTGGCTAGGCCTCCGTTGAAGTACACGAAGTCCTGCTGGTAGATCCAGTAGATCACGGTCCACGTACTGTCGATCGGCCCTCCCCGGGTGAGCGCGTACACCTGGGTGAACACCTGGATCGAGTTCACTACCCCGATCACGAGCAAAAACGTAGTGGACGGCCATATCAAAGGCCAGGTGATATGGCGGAAGCGGGCCCACCAGCGGGCCCCGTCCATTTCAGAGGCCTCGTAGTAGACCTCGGGCACAGACGACAGCGCGGCCAGGTAGATCACCATATTGAAACCCGCAACCTGCCAGACCGAAAAGATGATCAGCCATATCATCGCCCAGGGGTTTTGGGCCAAGAAATTGATCGACCGGATCCCGAACGCATTGAGCAGGTCGTTGAACACACCGCCAAGGGGGGACAAGATGTAGGAGAAAACCAGAGCGCTGCCCACGACCGGCGCTATGTAGGGAGTGAAGACGAGCGTGCGGTAGATGCCCCGTCCCCGGAACGGGCGGTTCAGGAGAAGGGCGAGCCCGAGCCCGACGGCGACCGACAACGGCACCGTGAAGGCGAGGTACACAAACGTGTGCCAAACCGCTGCAAGGAACCCGACCTGGCCTGTGAGCAAAGAGTAGTTCTTCAGACCTATGAACTGCGCCGGCGTGATCGATGCCGGGTCCCACCTCGTGAAGCTGTAGTAGAAGGTCTCAATCAGCGGTACGAAGTAAAAGAGGCTCAACAAGGCCGCTGTAGGAGCGATGAACATGTACCCGGCCAGCAGCTCTTCTCGCCGGTTAATGCCACCACCGCTCCGCCTCACCTGCTCGCGCGGGCTGGGCCGCCTCGCGGAAGCCGCGGAGCGCCGCTGGCGCACCCGCGCGGCTGGTTGGACTTCAACCACATTGGCTCCCGCAAACACCCAAGTGGCAGGCAGTGCCCGCGCCCCCGCACCTGTCGGGGTTACGACGGAGCACTGCCTGCACCACTTACTTTCCCCAGATGGGCCGCTACGCTAGCCGGCCGAACTGGCGAGGATCTGGTTGGCCTGCGCCTGGGCAGCCGAGAGTGCCGCTTGGGCGCTCTTTTGCTGCATGAGTGCCGCCTCGATCTGCGTGCCCAGTTCGGCTGAGATCTGAGCGTAGTTTTGGATCGAAGGCCGGGTGTGGGCGTAGTTGAGCTCCTGCACGAAGACCTTGAGACGAGGGTCCTTGGCCACGAAAGCCTTGTACGTCGGCGTCTGGGCCACTGCTTTGACCGTGGGGATAAACCCAGTGGCGACGTCCCAGTTCGCCTGCACCGACGGCTCGGTCATGTACTTCAGGTAGTCCCACTCGCAGGTCTCCTGCGCCGGGGTGCCCTTCAACATGAACGACTGGTTGGTGCCGGTGTTCATGGCAAACTGCTTGGTCTTCGGGAACTGGAAGACCCCAACGTTGCCCGCCCCGAGCGCCTTGTCATCGATGCCCAAGTCGTAGGACCCGTCGATGTACATGGCCACCTTGCCGTCCTGGAAGCCCGGGTAACCAGCGTTTTGGGCGCTGTTGGAGAGCGAGGAGGGATAAGCCAGGTGCTTTTTCAAAAGGTTGACCCAGACGTTGAGGCCGGCAACTCCAGCCGAGCTACCGAACTCTGCCTTCGTATTGTTGGCGTTCAGGAAGTGGCCGCCCTCGGACCACAACATCGACTCGAAGGTCCATACGGTCCATTCGTTGACGCCAAAGGGCACGTAAAACCCATAGACGCCCTTCACCGACTTGACGATCTTGGCGGAGTCCGCCGTAACCTGCGCCCAGGTAGTCGGCGTGCCGGCGATCCCGGCCTCCTTGAAGATCTTCTTGTTGTACAAGATGGCGTAGTCGCCGCCGTCAGTCGGGAAGGAGTAAACCTTCCCACTGAAAGTCGAGGCCTTCATCATTGCCGGGTAGAAGTAGGACGCCGGCCGCCCGTCTTTGGACATGTAGCTGTTCAGGGTGATCAGGTGGCCAGTGGCCGCAACCTCGGCCATGTCCTGGGGCTCTGAGTAGCTGAGCACCAAGTTGGGGCCCGAGCCTGAGGAAAGGGCAGTAAGCAGCTTCGGGGTAAACTCATGACCGGTGGCTGCGATAAAGGTCGTGCCGGCGTGGCACGTCTTGCCATAGCCGGAGGCGTTGTAGCCCGCGACCTGTGCCTTCAAGGCGGTGGCCGCTGGGCCAGTGTCGCCCTCCCACATGTTGATGTTGGTCACCGAGCTCGAAGCGTGGGCTACCGAGCTCATCCCAACGAGGGCGAGCGGGCAGGCCACCAACCCGGCCACCAGCCTCCCCATCTTGCGCGGCGACCTCATCATCGCCACGTCGCTGTGTCTTTTCATTGTCTGCTCATCTCCTTGGTTTTGTATCTCTTTGTGCTTATACCGGGCGGACGGTGGAATGGCTGGCGACGGCCTCCTGAGCGGCGAAGGCAAGCCACGTCGCCGCAGAAGCCTCGCTCGCCGGCACGGGGGGCGGAAGGTCCCGGGTCATGGAGCTGACCCAGTCCCCGAGCATCGCAGCGTCCATATCCGCACCAACCAGTTCCTGGCGGAAACGCCCCGCCCCGTCAAACCCTTCCACTCGCTCGGCAAAGATATCGACCGTGGCCACACCACGGTCCCCCCACACGCGCATCGTGAGGTCCAAAGCGCCAGGCATCCCGTCAGGGCGCGACATAGACGGGTCGACCGTCACGATCATCCCGTTGCTGCACTCCGCGAGCACCATGGCGGTGTCCTCGGCAGGTAGGTCGGGGTGGTGGAGCACACCTGCCTCGGCGCGCACCGACGACCATCTCGACCCCCAGATCCATCCCACGAGGTCGGCCACGTGGACTACGTGGTCAAGCAAACAACCGCCTCCTGCCAGGGAAAGGTCGGCAAACCACCCTCCCGGGAACCGGTTGCGGTTTGTGGCCCACACTGCCACTGCGTCCCCTAGGCTCCCGTCCAGAGCTGCTCTCCGGAGGCCAGTAGCGCCAGGGTGGTAGCGGACCGGGAGGGCCACGCTGAGCGGCACTTTGTCCGAAAGCGCCAGCAAGGCACCCGACTCAGAAGGGCTGACGCCAAGGGGCTTTTCGACCAAGAGCGCGAGCCCTGCGCCAGCCAGCGCCTCGGCCAGCGCGAGCTGGCGGGTCGGTTCGGGGCACACGACAGCCGCACGGGCCAGCGAAACGCACGCCTCCACTGAGGAAAGGACTGGCGCACCAGTCGCGCGCGACAGCTCGGAGGCCCGCGCCGGGTCGGGGTCGTACACGCCGACCAGGTCGACGTCCGGGCTGGCCGAGAGCCACCGCAAATACCCAGGCGCGTGCACGTGCCCCGCACCGACCATAGCTACTGGCAACCTGGACATCAGGCTGACGCCATCCCGGGCGTGACCGTCTCGCGCGTGCTCGCGCTGAGCCGGGCTGCTTCGGCGAGCGCCACGGCGGCGACCGCATCGTCGGCGTTGCCCCTCGGGGGAGGACCGCCGCCGAACCAGCCTAAAGCGTCTGCAAGTTCGTCGTAATAGGGGTCGCTCAGCGGCTCGCCGACGGGAACCTCCACCTCCGGCGAACCAGCCCCAGCCCGCGCCCGGTCTACGCGAAAGGTCGCCGTACTCCGGCTATCATGCCTGAGCAAGCCCCCAGGGCCCGAAACTTCGACGGCGGTCCAAAACCCCGTCGGGTCCATCCATGACAGTTCTACAGAAGAAATAGCGCCTCCCTGGTGGGCGAGTACCACCATCGCCACTTGACCGGGGCCGCGCTCGGCCGAGAGGGCCGACACGCGCTCCACCGGCCCAAGGCACCAGAGGAGCCAGTCAAAATCATGTACTCCCATATCGGTCACGACCCCGCCAGAACGCTGGCCGTCGGCGTACCACGGCCTCACTTCTCCAGGCGCGCCCGACATCCGCCGGCACTTGGCCATAGCCGGCGAGCCGATCTCGCCCCTTTTCACAAGATCTCGAATTTTCGCATAAGCGGGGAAATACCGCACGACGTGGCCCACGGCCAATTTCACGCCGGCCTGCTCGCAGGCGCCTACAGCTGCTCGCGCCTGTGTTTCGTCCAATCCAAGCGGCTTCTCGCAAAAAACGTGGAGGCCAGCGCCCGCCGCCTCTTCGACGAGCTGCGGGTGGGTGTCCGTCGGCGTCGCGATCACGACCGCATCGAGGCCGCCCGAGCCGAGCAACCCGGCGACGTCGTCACTTGCCGGCAAACCCGCGCCAGCGCAGAGCTTGGCTACCTCCGGGCTGACCTCTGGCGCTGCGAGCCCAGCGAATTTGACCGGTGCCATCGCCAGCAAGGAAAGAACATGGGTTTTCGCCATGATCCCCCCTCCGATGACACCAACCCTCAGCTTGCCGTCTTCTGGCAATAGTTCCCCCTAGGCATCGAAAGTTGCTCGGAGCGCCAAAAAAGCGCGCGGCACCGTGGCAACACAACAGCTGGCTTCCCTCGCGGCGAGGTACCTCTGACCGCTATATGCAACAAGTCTTCAATATACTAAGGTCGTGCTGATGTTGTCAAGGGGCCAAGATGAGCGGGGCCAGCCCAGGTAGCCCCGCGGCCCTTCGCCACATAAACCAGGCACATGTGCTGGCAGTGGTCAGGCGCTCGGAGGCCCTCCGCCTCGGGGAGATCGCCGAGACGACGGGCCTTTCTCGGCCGACAGTGGCGAGCGCCCTCGACGAGCTCCAAGAAGCAGGCTGGGTCGAGTTCCTGGAAGAGCACCCCGATGGCCGCTCGAGGCTCGGGCGCCCGGCCCGCCTCGTGCGTTTCCGGGCCAATGCGGGCTACGTCGTCGGGATCGACATCGGAGCCCACCGCGCCAGCGTCGTAGTCACAGACCTCGAAGGTAAAGAGGCCGCCACCGTGCGGCGCAGCACCTCTGACGCGCATGACAGGCACCAGCTCCTCGCCGCGGTGCGCACCGCCGTGCGGGAAGCCCTCGCACGCGCGGGGATCGACCGCCGGGCAGTCATGTCTGTAGCCGTGGGTACGCCCGGGATCATAAACCCTGCCGGCAATATTGTCATGCAGGCACCCGGCCTCCCCGGCTGGACGTCGCTCAACCTCGCCCGCGAGCTGCACCGCTCGTTCCACTGCGCTGTACATATAGAAAATGACGTCAACCTCGCCGTGCTCGGCGAGCGGTGGCGCGGCGCAGCTACCGACGCCAACACCGTTGTTTTCATCTTGTGGGGAGAGCGCGTGGGAGCAGGCATCTTTATCGACGGGAGGCTCCACCGGGGTGCCGCGGGGGCGGCCGGTGAGATCGGCTACCTAAACGTGGTCGACCCGATGGGTGCCGACGTACGCGTCGACAAAGAGGGTCGCGGCCCCTTCGAGCGTGCCGTTGCAGCCGGAGCGGTAATGACCCTCGGCAAGGAAGCTGCGCGACGCCACAGCGGGGCACTTCGAGAGCTTGCGCGTACTGACGGGCACCTCGACGCGGCCGCCGTTTTCGCCGCTGCCGCCCGAGGTGACGCAACTGCCCGCACCGTGGTAGATACGGTCACCGCTCGCCTCGCTCGCGGGCTGGCGCCGCTGATGCTCGTGATTGACCCCGATGTCGTGGTCATCGGTGGAGGCATATCGCTGGCAGGCCCTGCGGTGCTCGACGCGGTCCGAAAGCACGTTCACCGCCTCACGCTCGTGCCGACGCCGCTCAGGCTCTCGACGCTCGGCGACGACGCCGTCGTCTCAGGCGCCATTCGCCTGGCGCTGTCCGACGTGGAGCGCCACGTCCTGCCGAGCCTGGAAGCACCGGAGCCGGACTCGAGCGCCGGCCTCGTCCTGCGGGCCGAGCACTCTCAAAACCGGGCGCTCCCGAAGGGATGAACCAGACCAGAAGGCCTGTGTGGTGGCTGAACGGACGTTTAATGCGAGGGTCTCGTCGGCACCCAGCTCATAATTAGGGCACCCACTAGGGGCGTCGCCAGCTAGACGCCCCAACCTCCGTTGCCGGGGCCCGTGCCGTTGCCGGGGCCCGTACCGTTGCCGGGGCCCGTGACACTGCCGGGGGCTGTGCCACCACCCAGGCCCGTGCCATTGCCCACGCCCGTGCCATCGTTGGCTACGGCCACGCCGGCGAGCTCGCCGGCATACCAGCCGTTGCCATAGCCGGTCGCCGACGCCACCAGTTCGGGGGCCCACTCGCCCGGCTCCGGCAAGCGGATGGAGATGTTGTTGAGCCGGTTGATGTGGGCGTCGAGCAGCCGGTCGTGATAGGCGCCGTACACGGTCATGAAACTGGTGACGGCGTAGACGCGCCCGTCCACGATCCTGCCCCGCTTACCCTCGACGACGGCCTCGACGTCCTCACCCGAGAGCGTCTTGTGCGTCTCGAGCGCGTGGGCGACGCCGAAGACGTGCGCCCTGTTTTGCTCGAGAAGCTCGCGGGTGCGCTCGAGCAGCTCTTCCAGACGCTCCTCGACCTTCTTGCCGCCCTCGCCTTGGAGCAGGTCGGGGCCATTCTGGCCGGGGAACCCACCCTGCTGGCGGCGGGCGCTCTGGGAAGCGATCGAGTTCCCCATCCCCCAGTAACCCTCCATCAAACCGGCGATCATGGTGGCCGACTCGAGGTCACCAGAGACCCCAGACGATGAGTCACCGCCGAAGAAGAGCCGCTCGCCGGCGAGAGAAGCGAGCGCTACCATGACGTCGGCTTCGTACTCACTGCGCCAGCTCGTGAAGCGGTCCTCGGGCTTGATCGATGACACCATGCCGAGGTAGGTCTGGCCCTTCTCGATGGTCGCCAGGTCGATCTCCAGGTGCTTGCGGACGCGATAGGCGATGACTGCGTGGCACGCCTCGTGGATGGCCACCGCATGACGCTCCCGCTCGATGTACTCGACGTCCTCGGGCGGCCCGAGGTCCTTCAGGCGCTTGGCCTCTATTACGTCGGACCAGGTGATCGCGTCGTGCTTGTGGCGCAGGGAAACGATAAGCGCCTCGTTTACCAGGTCCTTGATCGTGGCACCAGTGGCGTAGGGCGTGACGGTCGCGAGCTTGTCCATGTCAGAGTCGACCAGTTCGTGGCGCACCTTGGCGAAATACCCCTGGTAGGTACGGATCCGTCCGGCCTTGGACGGGTAGCCCACCCGGTAGATGCGGTCGATGCGCCCAGGGCGGAGCAGCGCCTGGTCCAAAGAGTTGGGCATGTTGGTCGCCATCATGATGAGCATCCGGTACTTGGGAGGCGGTTTCGGCTTCATCCCGAGGGCCTTGCGCACGACGCGGTTCATGAAGCCTCGCGGCTTTTGCAGCCCTGACATCTCGGCGAGGAGAGCCTCCAGGGTCCCCATGCCACCACCGCCACCGCCCATGCCGGCACCGACGAACATCCGGTCGCGCCATCCCCGCTTGCCCTCAGGCACCGGCACACTGTCGGCGGACCCAGTGGACCACGACGACAAAAGGGCGTCGACCGCCGGCTCGGACAGGTAGGCGCCACCGTGGCAGCCGCTGGCCGCGAAAGGCCCGGCCTGCGCCATGCCCTGGACGCCGCCCGGCCCGAAAATGCCCCCACCCGTCATGAGTCCCCGGTTGCCTAAGGAGTCGGCCTCGTCGAAGAAGCAGATCACCCCGCCGTAGCGCATGGCGAGCTTGCGGAGCTTACGGAACAGGGACTTGACCTTCAGGGGACCGATGCCCATGAACATGTTTATGAAAGCCGCCGGTTCGACGAACACGAAGGGTTTCCCCGTCTCGCCGGCCACGGCCTCCGCCATGAGCGTCTTGCCCGTGCCCGGCGGGCCCCAAAGCAGGATGCCTCCCGGCACGTAGCCACCACGTGACTCGATCGAACCGGGGTCCTCCAAAAAGATGATGTTTTCCTTGACCCTCTCGAGCACCGCGTCCTGGCCCCACACGTTGCTAAAGCGCGTCTTTATGTCATCGGGGAAGTACGTTTCCATGCCTCCCCTGGACAAAAACCAGAAGATCGCCACGAACTGGCCGACCGCGATGACCATAAAGAAAAGTGCGTAAGCGATGATGCCGAGGGCGCCCACCAGCTTGCCCGGGAGAGAAAACAGGCCTTGGACCGGGCTCGTGTGCTCGGCTGCGCCCGCTATGACGGCGATCAACGCGATGAGGATGACCCAGGTGAAGAGCCTCTTGGCCCGGTACTTCCCCCAAGAGCTGATGTGCATGCCCCGGCGCGACAGCCCTCCGAAGAAAACGTCGGCCCAGATGTGGTTCCACCATCCCCAGTGCTCGGATAGGAGGTAATGCAGCTGCCGCGCGAGCTCGATGGCGAAAAGCACGGTGAGCCACCACTTGGAGTCCCAAGTCATCACCAGCCCGTCGTGGATGCTGATGAGCGGGTTGGTGAGGGTGTACCAAAACAGCACACCCCATACGGCTGCCACAAGAACGAGCAAGCGAACGCGCATCCAAAACGAGCGCGGCTTGCGCTTTTCCCAGCGCGAGACGCTGACGAAGCTCACGTCGCCGGGCCCCTCGCCACCCGCGCCGCCGCTATTGGCGCCACCGGCGCCGAAGGGAGGTGGGGGCGGCTGCCCGATCGGGCCCCTATGTGGCCCCGTCCCATCGGGCCCCGGCGCGCCTGGCCACGCCGGCTCCTCGGCATTGACGCTTATTGACTCGTCGAAGGGCGTTGGTCTCATAGGGTTCCCCTATCCGATACGTATGTTTGACACGTAAAAGCTCTGTACGATACTGCCGATCAACGAACCGTTGGTCTTGTAACAGTTCGGCGAGCACCCGACCATAAGGGCCCAGACCCTGTCTGTGGCGCTGTTGACCCAGGTTTCCTGCTGGTAGTCGATCGCTCCCCCGCCAGTGCCAGAGCCGATCTCGTAGGCCATCTTCGTGCCCCTAAGGGCGCCCCTCACGAGCAGCTGGCCTTGTTGTAGCTGCTGGACTGGCGTACCTTGCTGGCTCAGCTGGTCGACGGGGAGCACCACGTCCGAGAGGCTGGACAATGTCAAGCTCTGCTGAGCGGTACCCGCGAGGTCCTCGACCACAAAGACCGCCCAAGGGTAGTTGGATGAGCTGAGAGGCTGGGAAATATTCGGGTGAGGGCCGCCGGTAGCCGCCAGGAAAACCCGTGGCGGGTTGAGCGCGAACATGGACCACTTCGGGTTACTGAGCAGCTGCGACTTGTAGTAGGTCTTCCAGCCCGATGGCAGCCGGAGGTAAAACCTGTCCGCGCGGCTGGCCACCACCAGCCCGCTCGAGCATGCGCTGAGCCCGAGCGTGAGCGCAACGGCGCCACCTGCGAGTGCTACCCGAGAACGCGTGAAGGGGTGCGGTCTCACGTCTAACCGCCCTGGGCCGTGACCGTGAAGCTCTTCACGATGCCCTCCAAAACTCGCTGGTGCGAGACAAAACAACGAGCCGAACAGCCAGCTGCCAGCACCCAGACCTTGTTTGTGGGGCTGTTCATGACGGCCTCCTGCTCGAAAGCCAACGAGCTTGCACCAATGCCCAACTGGTATTCGACCAGGGTGCCGCGGAGGCCACCTTTTACGACCAGCTTCGAGGGCCGGAGGGCCTTCACGGTCAAACCCGAAGAGGACGCGCCGCTCACGTTGAAGATCTCGTCTTCAAGGCTAGAGAGGGAGGTGCCGGTCTGGTCCGTGCTCCCAAGGACCTTGACCAACCCGAGCACCCATGGGTCCGAGCCAGCCAAGCCGTTGCGCCCAAGGTGTGCTACCGGGCTTGCGAGGGTCGCGTAGACCGGGTAGGACGCCCCTTGCGCCTTCAGCTGGGAGTCCTGCGCAGCTGTCGGCAGGCCGATGCTTTGCAAGTCAGAGGAGCTGAGCGTGTACCAGTGCTTGGGGGCCTTGAAGTAAAACTCCTGGCCCGTGCTCCCAAGGTAGGTGGCTGATGTCGAGCACCCCGCGAGGAGACCCGCCAACACGGCCACGGAACCGACCAGGCCCGCGCTCCAACGAACGACAGCGCCGGCCCCCTGGCGAGCCTGGGGCACTCTCGCGGGCTCTGCGCTCACTGGTGCCTAACATGCTAGGGCTAGCCCTGGCACCTCGGAGGTCGCAGCCTGCGGTTTTTTCTAAGTGTTCACTGAAGTGGGCGGGCGCCCATGACCCTACGTTGGGCTCCCGCCGCAGCGTGGGCCTACCTTCTTTTTGGTCGCGGGCGCTTTTGGGAGGCCCGGGCGAGGCTCCCGGAGGCGCCGGGCGAGCCGGCGCGCTGGCCGCCGGTGGCGGTCGTCGTAGCGGCGCGCGACGAGGCCGCCCTCCTGCCGCGGACAATCCCAGCCCTCCTCACCCAGGACTACCCGGGGCACGCTCATGTGGTCCTGGTCGACGACCAGAGCTCGGACGGCACGGGCGAGGTGGCGAGGGAAGTGGCGAGGAGGAGCGCTGGAGCGAGCCTCGGCCTTTCCGTCGTGAAGGGTTCCCCGCGCCCTCCCGGGTGGGCAGGCAAGCCCTGGGCCATGGCCCAAGGTGTCCAACGGGCCATGGATGCCCCGGTAAGTCCGGAGTGGATCCTCTTCACGGATGCGGACATCGCCCACCCACCTGGGTCGCTCCGCCAGCTGGTCGCGAGCGCCCTCGCTAGCGACAGGGCTGCCGTCTCGCTCATGGCCCGCCTCTCCACCGCCAGCCGTTGGGAACGCCTGACCATGCCCCTCTTCGTCTACTTCTTCGCCCAGATCTACCCCTTCAGGTGGGTGAACGACCCCGGCAGGGCAACCGCCGCTGCTGCGGGCGGCTGCCTCCTAGTGAAGACGGCGGCCCTGGAGGAAGCGGGCGGCGTAGGTGCCTTTGCGAGCGCCACCATCGACGACGTGGCCCTCGCCAAGGCGCTGTCGGCCGCGGGCTTCGACATCTGGCTGGCCCTGGCCGGCGACGGGAGCCCGGGGCAGGCTCCCAATGTCGAAAGCCTGCGGCGCTACCCGCACCTCGCGGACATCTGGGAAATGGTCGCTCGCAACGCTTACACCCAGCTCGGCTACAGCCCTGCAGCACTCGTGGGGACCGTGGCAGCTCTCTCCGCGGTCTACCTCGCCCCTCCCCTGCTCGCTGCCGGCGGACTCTTGTCGCGCAAGCCCGGCCCTGTCCTCGCAGGCTTGGCGGCGTGGACGGCGATGGCGGCGAGCTACTTGCCGATCGCTAGGTACTACAAGGTCCCGGCCGCCACAGCCGCGGCCCTTCCTTTCACCTGCTCGCTCTACATGGCTATGACACTTGACTCAGCACGGCGGCACCGCTCCGGCAAGACTGGCTGGAAGGGCAGGCCCACCGGCCTCTGACCCGCCGGCAGGCACGGTCGGCTGCACCAGCATCCCGCATGGGCATGCCAAACTGGACGCGTGCCCATGCGGGAGGACTGCCGCCACTTCCAGAGCCGGACGTACTCTTCTGGCGAGGTCGCGCGCTTTTGCGTGCTAAACCTCGCCCCCGAGTCGCCCTGGCGCTGCCCGGCCGATTGCCCGCGTTACCAGCGGGACATCATCGACGGGACCTTCGTCGTAGGGACCCTTGCCCGGCCCCGGGTGGAGAGAGAGCCCGACTTACCTGAAGGAGAGGTCGCGAGCATCCTCGATGCTGCCGACCTGATCGTCACCGCCGCCGGCCCCGAGATCGTCGCCGAGATCGAGCGCGAACGCGGGTCTCGGCCCTGGTGGAAAGTCTGGAGACGTAAGGACGACGGGGGCTTCAAGCTGAGCGAGCGCTGAGCGCCCCGCCGGCGGTCGGGGAGGCCGGCGGGGAGGCCGGCGGGGAGGCCGGCGGTCGGGGAGGCCGGCGGCGGCTGGCCGTGCAAGTAAGTCTGCCCAACGGCCCCTCCCGAAGGGGCGCTGGGCAAGATTGCTTACATCCGCCGACCGTCGGGCCCTGATTCATTACGCTCCACGTAATCAATCCGTACCCAACGCCCCGACCGACCGCACCCAACGCCCCGACCGACCGCACCCAACGCCCCGACCGCAGCCAACGCCCCGGCGCCGGCGCCGGGCAAGGTTGCCTACGTCACGGGCAATTAAGGGTTAAGCCCCGCCCAACGCGCGGCCGACGGGTCAGCGCGAGCGGCGAGGAGTAACAGCAGCACCGACTCGACTATCTCCGAGTCAGACATGGTCGCGACGATGTGCGCCACTTTCCAGCCGAGGGCGGCCAGCGCTGTCAGCTTGTGGCGCTCACGGTCGAACGCGGAGCGCGAAGCGACGCGGTGCGCCCTGCCGACGAACTCGGCAACGACCATGTCCTCAGGCCAGGCGGCGTCTGCTACGTAGATCGAGCTCGCCGTACGGATCTGGTAGTGAGGATGGAAAGGTTTGAGCGGCTCGAGGGCACGGTAGGCACGCGCCTCGAAGACGCTGTCGGCGACGGGCCCCTCCAGCCGGAAGTCGAGCAATCGTTGCAGCACTTCCCGCCCCGGGAGGTTGGCCCGGGCCCTGCCGAGCGCGTCTTCGACCTGGCGGGCGCTCCAGCGCCGGCCGATGATGCCTTCGTCGAGGAGCTTCTCGGTGAGCGCCGGCCCGAGCCGCGACGCCAGATCTACGAGGGTCCGCGCCGGCGAGGTGACCTGCACGCCCCGGCGCATGGCGACGTCCAGCGCCACGAGGTCGCGGCTCCTGTGAAGGGTCACACCGGGGAGCCGGCAGGCATCCCCGCGTGGCAGGGTCAACTCGACTCCCTCCAGCGTGCTCCCGTACTCGAAGCGGTGCACCGTGGCTGCGCTGGCGTGCGATATCACCGCCGAAGGGCCGGCAGCCAGAGCTGCCGCCAAGATCGGCTCCCATTGCGAGGTCGTGACGCCGGCGAAGGCGTAGACGCCCCTCCGGACCCGCCTGACCTCGCCGGCCAATTCCGCCCGAGCCAGTCCGGCATAGCTGACACCGGCCTTTCGGGCCTCGCTCGCAGAAAATAGGCCGCGGTGCGCCGCGGCGATATGTTGCAGTGCTCTGCGTTCGTGCTTGTCCACGCCTGTCAATTGAAGCCGGAGCCTGTGACGGCCCTACCCCGGATGTGGCCCCCTGATGCGGGCGAGGAACTCGATGACCTCTTCACGCGAACGCGTGCGCCTCATCGGGGGCAGCGCTTTTACCAGTTCCCACCTGTATGGCGCCTTCCCGAGGCGCCTGTCTAGGACGGCGACCACGCCGCGGTCGAGCCGGGAACGCACCAAGCGGCCGGCGCCCTGGGCGAGCAAGGTTGCGGCCCTTGGGAGGTCGATCAGCTGGAAGGCCGCCGGGCCGAGGGCAGAACGTCGCGCCGAAAGGAGAGGGTCGTCTGGCCTCGGGAAGGGTAAACGGTCGATCGTGACGAGTGACAGCGCCGGCCCAGGCACGTCGAGTCCCTGCCAGAAACCCATCGTGGCAAAAAGGCACGAGTGTTCATCGGAGCCGAACTCGGCGACCAGCTTGGGTTTTGGCAGTTCCCCCTGGGCTAGCACCTTCCACTTCACCCGCTCCCGCACGACATCGAGTGCTGCGCGCATCGCCCTCCAGCTCGTAAATAGCGCGAGCGCGCGGCCCTCCGCGGCCTCGATGAGGGCAACCAACTCCTCGTGCATCGCGCTTTCAAAGCCCGCAGCACGCGGGTCTGGAAGGTGGAGCGGGCAGTAGAGCAGGGCTTGCTCGGAGTATTCAAAGGGGCTGCCGACGTCCAGTTCCTCAAACGTGCTCTCTGCCAGCCCAAGCCTTTGCCCCAAGTGCTGGGGGATCGTCGCGCTCGTGAGGATTGCAGTCGGCGCACCCTCCTTCGACCAGAGCTTCGCGTAAAGTGCGGCGCCCACGTCAATTGGGGCGACCCTTACAACAGGTGCGTTCTCGGGCCCTTCGACCCACGCCAGCTGGCCTTCTGGGAGCTCGAGAAGGCTGTTGATGTCGTCGAGAAGGTGCGAGGCAGCCTTTTGCGCCCGCTGGCGGGCCGCTCCGGCTTCCTCACGAGAAGGCGCCGGCAAGGGGCCGGAGCGCTTCTTGGCCTCGCGCTTCATGGCCTCGCGCTTAATGGCCTCGCGCTTCTTGGCCTCGCGCTTCGTCCCTCCGGCCCCTCCCGCTTCACCTGCGCGGGCACTTCCGAACGTTCCTCCACTTTCCCCGGCGGCCGAAGGCACTCCGCCAGGCGCGGAACGCTGGAGCCTTCGCAGTTCCTCCGCCAGTGCGCCCACACGTTCACGGAGCAAGACCACCACGCCGGCCAAGTCTTGGTCGAGGGGTCTCGAAAGGGCCTTGTCCCGGTGAGCACGGAGCACCGCGGCGAGCGAAGAGGCGGCGTCCTCCAGTCCCGTGATCGTCGCCGGCGCGACGCCCACGGGGCGCGCCAGGCGGGCGAGGCCCCCCAGGCGGGCGCCCCCGACCTCGAAGCCGAACGCAGCCGACACGATGTCTTCGAGCTCGTGCGCCTCGTCGAAGACCACCAAGTCGTGTGGTGGCAAGATCACGGCTTCCTCGAGAGCGAGCGAGGTCGCGTAGAGGTGCGTGTTCACGACGACGACGTCTGCATCGGCTGCTTTTTTGCGGGCGAGCTCGACGAAACATTCGCCTCCGGAAGGGCACTCGGCCGCACCCGGGCACTCGCGCCATCCAGTGCTCACCTGGGACCAGGCCAGGTCGCTTGGCTCGAAGGAAAGTTCAGCCCGGTCGCCGCTACCTCGGCCTCCTTGTGAAGGGCTTCCCTGTGGGGAGCCCTTGCTCCCTCCAAGCAAGGCCCGCTTATCGCTGCGATTCGAGGCCCGCTGATCGCTCCCAGCTGGGCCGTCCTGTCGCTTTGCCCACTCCACGAGCTCCCATACCTCTTTTGCAAGGGGGCTCTGGGACGCTCTTCCGGGTGCATCGAGAGCTAGCTGCTGGCCGGCGCCCGCGAGCTCCTCGACCCGCTGGCGGCAGACGTAGTTGGAACGGCCCTTCAGCACGGCAAAGCGGAACTTCTTCCCAAGCGAGCTCTCCAACCTCGGGAGGTCCCGTTGAGCAAGCTGGTCCTGCAGGGCCTTTGTCGCAGTCGAAACCACGACCTTGGCACCGAGGGTGAGCGCAGGTACCAGGTAGGCAAGGCTCTTGCCCGTCCCCGTCCCGGCCTCCACTATTAGGTGACGTTCGCCTCTAATTGCCCTCGCGACCGCGAGCGCCATATCGCGCTGTTCGGGGCGTTCTTCGTGGGCGGGCAGGCTGGCGGTAGCACGCGCCAGAGCCGCAAGGGTCTCGTCCTCGTCGTTCGCCGTCACTGTATTACTACTGTTGCAGCATTAATGCTGTCTCAGCACGAAGAAGGCCCTGCTGCTCGCCTGGCGTCTCCCCCGCAGCCGGGCGAAGGCCACCTGCTGGCGCACCAGCCCTCGAGCTCAGGCCCGCTTGTACGCCCGCGTCGCCAGGGGCACGAAGACGACGAGTATGCCTACGGTCCAGGCGATGCTCTCCCAGAGGGCCGTACCGAGGCTCATCCCTACGGCCGCGTGTTTGGCGCCGAGTGCCAAGATCCGCAGCGTCTCAATGACCACGGTGAAAGGCTGGTGACGGGCAAAGCCTTGCAGCCAGCTCGGCATCGATGCGATCGGGACGAACGCCGCAGACACGAAGGTGAGAGGGAACACCCATATCAGCCCGAACGCCTGCACGCTTTCCTCGTCCTTCACCGCCAGCCCGATCAGAGCCGACACGCTGCAGACGGCGAGGCCGAGCAATGTAGCCAGCAATATCATGCCGATGGCGCCGGCGACCCCGCCGTCGAAGCGGAAGCCAACCGCGTAACCGACGGCGACCATCACGAGGACGGTCACGAGCAGCCGGAGGGTGTCTGCGACAAGACGGCCCGCGAGGAACGCGCTCCTTGCAGACGGCATGCTCTTTATGCGGTCTACGCCGCCTCGCTGAAGCTCCCTTGCCAAGCCGATCGCCGTGCTAAACGAGGCGAACCCGGCCGTCTGGCCGATCACGCCAGGTATCAGGTAGTTGACGTAACCGCCGGGGACCGGCACGTGGATGGCGCCGCCGAAAACGTAGCGGAAGAGCAGCGTGAACATGACCGGCTGCACGACCGTGAAGAAGATGTACGCAGGCACCCTGAACCAGACGATCAGGTTGCGTTTGGTTATGACGACAGTATCTTGTAGAGCCCAGCTCGCCCGCTGGGCAAGGCTTGGTTCGGGCGGCAAAGCCCCGCTCGAACCCGCTCCCGCTGTCGCGCCAGCGAGGCTGCCGGTCCCGGTTCGCGCTGCCTCCATCAGTCTCCTCCTCGATTGCGCCGTTGCCGGCCTGCCTGCCCGCCGCGCCCAGCTGCTCCTGCGCCGGCGGGATCCTCTGCTGCGTGACCCGTCAAAGACATGAACACGTCATCGAGCGAAGGTCGCCGGAGGGCCATCCCTGCGGTGGCAACGCCCGCACTGTCGAGGCAGCGCACAGCCTCGACGAGCAACTCGGACCCGCGGCCGCCGGCGTGGACCTGGACGCGCGCGACTTCGAAATCGACGCCCGGGTTGCCCTCGCCAAGCGAAGCGACGGCCTCGACCGCCGCGTCAAGCTGCGACCTGTTTGTGACGGAAAACTCCACCACGTCGCCACCGATCCTGTCCTTCAGCTGCTCGGGCGTGCCCGATGCGATCACTTGGCCGTGGTCTATGACGACGATGCTGCCGGCGAGCTCGTCCGCTTCGTCCAGGTACTGGGTCGTGAGCAGCAAGGTGCTGCCTGCCGAGACGAGCTCGCGGATGATGCCCCACATCCCCAACCGGCTGCGGGGATCCAGGCCCGTTGTCGGCTCGTCGAGGAAAAGCACCCTTGGGCGCCCGATCAAACTGGCAGCCAGGTCGAGGCGGCGCAGCATGCCCCCCGAATAAGTCTTGGCCTGCCTCCCGCCGGCGTCGGCGAGGTCGAAACGATCGAGCAGTTCCTGGGCACGCGTGCGCGAGGTCGCCTTGCCCAAGTGGTAGAGGCGACCAGCCATCTCCAGGTTTTCGAAACCGGTCAGGTCCGGCGCAATGGCCGTCGCCTGGCCGGTGAGGCCGATGACCCGCCGGACGGCCGCCGGGTGACGGGCAACGTCGAGCCCGCACACCGTCGCCCGCCCGCCGGAGGGCGCTAGCAAAGTCGTGAGTATCCGCACTGCCGTCGTCTTGCCAGCACCGTTTGGCCCGAGCAAGCCGAGCACATGGCCTTCGGGGACCGAAAAGTCCACGCCGCGAAGCGCTTCGACCTTCCCGAAGGACTTGCGCAGCCCTTCGACTTCAATGATCACCGCTTATCACCTCTCGAGTGCCCGGCTCCGCCAGGACCGCATTCATTGTGCCCGTTTCGAGCGAGCTCGTCTCGACTTTTACTCGCCCTCATTGTGACCGTCTTCACTGCTGTCCATCGCGCTTTGCGCCTCGGCCCTGTGCACACGCATCTCCCAGGACAGGTCGTCCATGAAGACCCAAGTCCTCCTGTGGATCGCAGACGGCCCGTAGGCCTGGAGCGCCATCTTGTGGCGCCAGCACGGGTAGCCCTTGTTGTGCTCGAACTCATAATGCGGGAAGCTTGGCGCCAAGGACCTCATATAGCGGTCCCGGGTGACCTTGGCGAGTATGGAAGCGGCCGCTATCGACAAGCAATAGCGGTCACCGCCCACGATCTTGTGGACGCTCCCGGTGCCGGCAAAGTCCCATTTTCCGTCCAAGAGGACGATGTCGGGCACAGGACCGAGCGCAGCGAGGCTGTCGAGTGCCCGCCTCGCGGCCAGCCGTTGGGCGTCCGCCATCCCGAGCGAATCGCACTCCTCCTGGCTCGCAGCACCGACGGCCCAGCTGCTGCACCATGAAGCAACTCGCTCGAAGAGCTCCTCCCGGCGCCCTTCAGGCAGCATCTTCGAGTCTCGCACGCCGTACACCCGCCGGCCCTTTGGGAGAACGGCCGCCCCCACCATGATCGGCCCCGCCCAGGCACCCCGGCCGACTTCGTCCATGCCCACAACGACATCGTGGCCGGCGGACCAACAGTCGCGCTCAAACTCAAGGGTAGGGGCACGACCGTAGGAGGGACGTCGCGAGGCCCCCCTCCCTCCTGGCGCTACGCTGGCCACCGGCGCCACTCTAGAGGCGTGCTAGAGATGTCAGGGAAGGAGGGCTATCTGGTCGGCTTCGGTCCCGTCGGGCTTTGCCCCGAAGAAGGCATCGACTATCTCGCGCGCGACGTCGGCGGTGGTGATGCGAAGCGAGAGCGCAAGTACGTTCGCATCGTTCCAACGCCTCGAGCCTCGAGCCGTCTCCGCATCGACGCAGAGCGCCGCCCTAACACCGTTCACCTTGTTGGCAGCCATCGTCACGCCCGTCCCCGTAAAACAGCACACCACGCCGGCGTCTGCATCGCCCGTGGAAACGGCTTCCCCCACCATCCGGCCGACTTCGGCCCAGCGCAAACCGATGCCGAGCCTTTGGACCTCGTGCCCGAGGCGCTTCAGGTGGGCCTCGATCTCGTCTGTCATGGGCGTAACCTCGTCGGTGCCGAAGGCAACGTTCATCGCCCTAACCCTAGTGCGGGCCTAGGATGACCGCCGTGAGCAGTCTCGCGGGGCCTGCCGTCGTCCTCGTGCCGGTCAAGGCCTTCAGCGAGGCCAAGATGCGCCTTTCGGGCGTCCTTACCCCACCCGAGCGTGCCGCGCTCGCAAGAAAGCTGGCGGAGCGCGTGCTTTCGGCGGCGCGGCCCTTACCGGTAGCGGTCGTCTGCGACGACAATGAAGTGGCCCGCTGGGCAGAAGGCCTTGGCGCCCACGTGCTAAGTGAGCCTGGCGTGGGGCTCAACGCCGCCGTGGCAGCGGCGCTCTCACAGCTCACCTCAGAGGGTTATGACCGTGTGGTCGTCGCGCACGGCGACCTCCCGCTGGCCACCAACCTGGCCTGGCTGGCAGACGAGGAGGGGATCGTGCTCGTCCCCGACCGTCACCTCGACGGTACCAACGTGATCAGCCTGCCCGCCGGCTGCGGCTTTCGCTTCAGCTATGGCCCCGGGTCGTTTTCACGCCACCAAGCCGAGGCGGAGCGCACGGGCTTGGCGTGGAGAGCCGTCCACGACGACTCCCTCGCCTGGGATGTCGACTTGCCGGCAGACATGGCCGCCGTGGCGCCCTTAGGCCGGTTGTAGCACCCTTGCACCAGCCGTAGCGCCTTAGGTTTTCCGGCCTACAGGCCCGCACCCCCAACGCGCTTGCCTTGTCAAAGCGGAGGCCGCCGAACCGCCTGAGACTGAAAAGCGAGGAACTCTCTCCCCGCCTCGCTTACGGGAACCCTTAGTAGGGGTAGGGGTGGGGGTAGTCCCTGAGGAGGAACCACCTCGCTCCTCCCGGAACTGTCCTCTAAATTGCACCGCAGCACCGCAGCATCGCAACTCGGCACACGCTGGCGCTCGCCTCAATGGCAGCCTCCGACGAGCGGAGGGCCGGAGCAGGCGGCGAGCGCCAGACGGGCCGTTGGCCTCGAGCCCTTCGCGGCTCTACTAGCCCCTGCCTCGCGACCGGGCGGCAGTTTTGGTGACCTTGGTTGCCCGAGCCGTCGTCCTGGCAGGCGCTTTGGAGACAACGGCCCTCTTGGCGGGGGCCTTGGTTACTGCAGCGGCCGTCTTCCTCGTCGAGCGAGTCGCCGGGGCGGCCTTCACGGCAGCCGAAGCTTTGCGGCCACCTCGGGCCGGCGCTGCCTTCGCTGCAACGGTCTTGGTCGCCTTGACAGCCTTGGTGGCACGAGCGGCACCAGTGGTGGCAGCTGCTGCCCGCCCCCTGCCGGCGGCCTTGGTGGCGGATACAGCCTTGGTGGCGGCTGCTTTCCTGCCGGCGGTCTTCTTGGCGTTGAGGGACACCTTGAAGCCCGCCGCGGGGCTGAAGCGAATGCCCTTGGAAGCGGCGATCTTGACGGGTTGGCCGGTCCGCGGGTTGCGACCAGTCCGAGCCTTGCGGGCCGTCGGGTTGAAGCTACCAAACCCGTAGATCGTTACCCGGTTGCCGGAGCGGACCTGGTCGCCGATCGTCGCCACGAAGGTTTCCACCGTCTCTTCGACTTGGCGGCGGGGTTGCCCTGTCGTGGTTACTATCTCTTCTATTAGCTGGGAGCGGTTCAACGCACCTCCTATTGGATGGGGAAGTTAGACAGTTGCTAGTTGCCTAAGCACATCATCAAATACTGTTTTGACCCTTAAGTCAAGTATTCCCGTTGACGATGCCCTTCTACACGCTCGCAAGAGGGCCGACTGGGCTCCAACGCGCATCGCGAGAGCTACGTCATAGTGGCGCAAACGGACGGCCCGGTGCGGGCAAGTAGCCCTGCTGCCAGCGTAAATCTGCCAAGATGGCGCCATGAGCACAGCAACTGAAGGCGAGAGCGGCGGCAAGGGCGAGGCGATGGCCGCCGAATGGAGGCGTTTGGAAGAACAGGCAAGCGCCGGCGTCCCATGGAAGCGTTGGGGGCCGTACCTTTCAGAGCGCGCCTGGGGCACCGTCCGAGAGGACTACTCGGCCGACGGGGACGCATGGACGTACTTCCCCTTCGAAGAAACCACTTCGCGCGCCTACCGCTGGAACGAGGACGGTATGGCCGGCATCTGCGACGAAGACCAGGTGGCGTGTCTCGCGCTAGCACTCTGGAATGGCCAAGACCCCATGCTGAAGGAACGGATCTTCGGCCTGACGAACGGCGAGGGCAACCACGGCGAGGATGCGAAGGAATGTTGGTGGTACTTAGACGCCACCCCCACTTCGAGCTGGCTGCAATGGCGATACCACTACCCGCAGGCGAGGTTCCCATACGAAGAGCTGCGGGAAACCAACGCCAAACGGGGCCGGGACATGCCCGAGTTCGAGCTCGTGGACACGGGGATCTTCGATGGCGGGCGGTTCTTCGCCGTCAATGTGACTTGGGCCAAGGCAGGTCCCGAAGACATCTGCTGGGTTATAGAAGCGACCAACAACGGGCCAGCAGCGGCGCCCCTCGACATCCTCCCGACCGTGTGGTTCCGCAACCTCTGGAGCTGGGCGCCAGGCATTGCCAAGCCCTCGCTCACAGCGACAGCACCTCACGCCGGTAGCGCAGCCCGATTGGTGCTCGAGTCGGACAGGTTGGGGGCCCTTGTACTATCGGCAGGACCGGGGCAAGACGGCGTTGCACCCGAGGTTCTCGTGTGCGACAACGAGACCAATACCGCCAAGCTGTGGGGATCCGAGGGGCCGAAGTACCCCAAGGACGCCATCTCGGACCACGTGGTGCACGCTACGCCGTCGGTCAACCCGGCACGGACGGGCACAAAGGCCTCCCTTCGCTACCACTTCGAGGTTGCCCCGGGCGCGACGGTGTCAGTGAGGCTGCGCTTCGGGCGCCAGAGCGGCGACCTCGGCACCAGCTTCGACACCGTCCTCGCCGAGCGAAAGGCTGAGGCGGACGAGTACTTCGCGACGCTGACGCCTTCGGGGGCCAGCGAACAAGAGGCCGGCGTGCTGCGCCAAGCGGCCGCCGGGATGCTGTGGTGCAAGCAGTTTTACCACTACGACGTCGAACGCTGGCTCACCGGCGACCCGCTGCAACCGACGCCTCCTCCCCAAAGGCGGCTCGGGCGCAACTCGGGCTGGACACACGTGTTCAACCACGAAGTGATCTCCATGCCGGACTCCTGGGAGTACCCCTGGTACGCGACCTGGGACCTCGCCTTCCACACCGTCGCACTCGCGCACCTCGACCCCGATTTCGCAAAATCACAACTGCTCCTTCTCTGCCGTGAGTGGTACATGCACCCGAACGGCCAGTTCCCTGCCTATGAATGGGACTTCGGGGACGTGAACCCGCCCGTGCAGGCGTGGGCGGCGATGGCGGTCTGGCGCATCGATGCTGGCCGGCGGGCCAAGGCGGGGCTGCCACCGGACAACGGCTTCTTGGAGCGCATGTTCCACAAGCTCCTCATAAACTTCACATGGTGGGTAAACCGCAAGGACGCCGAGGGCAACAACGTCTTCGAGGGCGGCTTCTTGGGGCTCGACAACATCGGCCTGTTCGACCGGTCGAGGCCGCTCCCCGTGCCAGGCGTGCTCGAACAGTCCGACGGGACCGCCTGGATGGCCATGTACTGCATGTCCATGCTCGAGATGGCGCTCAGGCTCTGCGACATCGACCCGACCTACGAGGACATCGCCATCAAGTTCTACGAACACTTCGGCTACATCGCCGCTGCCATCCGCGACTGCGGGCTCTGGGACGAAGAGGACGGCTTCTTTTACGATGTCATCCACTTCGCCGATGGCCGCCACCTTCCCGTGAGGGCGCGCTCGATGGTCGGCATCGTGCCCCTCTTTGCAGTCACCACGTTCCATCCCGACCTCGCGGCCAAGCTCCCAGAGTTCACTGCTCATGTCCGGTGGTTCGAGGAAGCCAAGCCGGACCTCGCCGCTTGGGTTGCCCACACCCAAGCGCCCGGCAAGGACGGACGGCGGCTCATGTCGATCGTCGACGCCGAGGGCTTGGGGAAAGTGCTGCGCTACGTGCTCTCAGCCGATGAGATGCTCTCGCCGTATGGGGTGCGGAGCCTTTCGCGCTACCACCACGACCACCCCTTCGCGCTCTCCTTCGACGGCCAGTCCTACAGCATCGACTACGAACCCGCCGAGTCGACCACGGACATGTTCGGCGGCAACTCCAACTGGCGGGGCCCGGTTTGGTTCCCCCTCAACTTCTTATTGATAGAGGCCCTCCGCCGCTATGCCCGTTACTTCGGCGACGACTGGCGCGTTGAATGCCCCACCGGCTCCGGCAACCAGCTCACCCTCACGGAAGTCGCCGACGAGCTGTCACGCAGGCTCGTATCGTTGTTCCTGCCGGGAAGCGACGGCCGCCGGCCGGCGCACGGCGACAACCCGACGATCGCGAGTGACCCGGCGTGGCGCGACCTCATCTGGTTCCACGAGTACTTCCACGGCGACACGGGCGCCGGCTTGGGCGCGAGCCACCAAACGGGCTGGACGGGCCTTGTGCTCCACCTGATCGCCAATGAAGGCGGCATCGCGCCGAGCCGATAGGCGCCTAGCCGACGGGAAGGCGGGCGGCTAGCCGACGGGAAGGCGGGCGCCTGAGAGCATCTCGCCGGCGGCGACCTCCCAGTTGTCGCCGAGGACGCTCAAGGCGTCCACCACAGCCCCGAAACCGACCCTGACGTTACGTCCGAGCACAGAACGCCTTACCGTAGCCCCCCGGCCCACGTGGGCCCCTTGCAAAACGACCGCCTCGCGGACGTGCGCTCCTTCGTCGATCGACACGTCAGCATAAATAACGCTGTCCGCGACGGTGGCGCCAGGGTGCACGCCGGGCGTCGGCGCGGCACCCTCGCTACGCGCCCACGCCAAGTTGGCCTCGAGGTACTTCTCGGGGGTACCCATGTCGGTCCAAAGGGCGTCCGAACCGAGGGCGTAAAGCGTGCGGTCTTTCACCAAGGCCGGGAACACCTCCCGCTCGACAGAGACCCTCCGCCCCTTTGGGACCCGCTCCAGAAACGACGGCTCCAAGACATATATCCCGGCATTGATCATGTTGGTCGGGGCCTCGGACGCCGGCGGCTTTTCGATGAAGGCCTCCACCCGCCCGCTCTTGTCGATCGGCACGACCCCAAAACGAGAAGGGTCGGGGACAGGCGTCAGCGCGATCGTCCCCTCCGCCTCCCTTTGGTGGTGGAACTCGACCAGCGTCGTGATGTCGAACTCGGTGAGCACGTCACCGTTTACAACTACGAAGGTCTCAGCCGTGATGCCGGCCTCGCCA